>CAXTCS010000292.1:0-5182 GCA_964242365.1 uncultured Hymenobacter sp.
GACGTTCTATTCGGCATGAAGTTCTATCATTACGGTCTATCATGACGTTCTATTGGAATAAACCAAAAAGGCCCCACCGTTGCAGCGATGTGGCCTTCTTTATAAAATATTTCGGATACTTACCCGAGCAATAAGTGGACAGCTATAGATAAAACGGCTGATAACCAGCCTTAGAAGGAATAATTCAAGCCAACTTTAAGCACCCGGTTTTGGGCACTGAAGCGGTTGTTGGTGTCGAGCGAGGTGAGGCCGTAGTCGTAGCCGGCGCTCAGGCCCAGGCCGTTTTCGAACTGGTAGCCCAGGCCGCCCACGGCCGCGAAATCGACTTTGCGCAGCTGGCTGGAGATGTCGAAATCCTGCTTGTAGGCCGTGAAGCCCAGGGCGCCGGCCGCCACGCGGGCCGTTCCGTTGACCAGAAACGAGGCCTGCGGGCCGGCGTACACGTAGAAGCCCGGCGTGATGAAGACCTTGGCCAGCACCGGCACGTCGAGGTAGGCGAGGCGGGCGGTGCCGGTGAGCTGGGTGCTGAGAAAATCGAGGGCCGGCACGGGCACGTTGCCTTTCAGCACGGTACCTTTTTCGGAATAAGAAAGGCCGGGCTCGATGGCGAAGCTGGGGCCGATGGGCAGCGTGGCGTACACGCCGACGTAGAAACCGGGGCGCATCTGCCGCGTGATGGCGCCGTCGGGGGCGTAGCCGGCCAGGCTGGTGAAGGTTTTCACGGCGTCGCCCTGCACGTCGGCCACGTTCAGGCCGGCCCGGAAGCCAAACCGAACGCCGGAAGGGCTGGAATTGGTGGGGGCCGAGTAAGTGGGCTTGCTGTTGTAGGAAGGAGCGCGGCGCACCGTGCCCATGGGCCGGGGCGAAGGAGCGGCTTTAGGATTGCCGTAGGCATCGCGGGTGCCCTGGGCCGAGGCCGAGCCGGCCGCTGCGGCCACAAAAAGGCAAGCCACGGCCAGGCCGCCCGAAAGGCGTGAAATTTTCATAACCAACAAGTGGAGAAGGTGAAAGAAGCTGGCCTCAGCAAAACCGGGCCGCCGGCCCGGCGAGTGGGCCGATGAAAGGATGCATTACAAAACCGTGCCAAACCGCGGTAAGCCCGACCATAAACAGGCTGTTGCTGGCCCGGAAATCCGGCCCAATTCTCATAATTTCCGGACCAACGGCCGTACAAAACCGACCAGGCGCCCCGGTAAAAAAAGCAAAAAGCCGGACCGCTCCGTAGAGCGGCCCGGTTTTGCCGGCCGGCGAAGTGGGGCGGTGCTACTCGCGCACCACCGGGCGGCTGCTGGCCGGCCCGGTGGGCGGCGTGAGGCGCAGCACGTAGAGGCCCGGCGCCAGGCCGCGCAAATCGAGGGTTTGGCGCAGCGGGCCGGCGGGGGCCGTCAGGGTTTGCTGGCGCACGGGGCGACCCAGCACGTCCAGCAGCTCGACCCGGACCGGGCCACCGGAGGCCAAATCGGCGGCTACGGTAAGGGCGTCGGTGGCGGGGTTGGGGTAGGCAGCCCAGGCGGGGGCGTCGTGGCGGGCCAGCGCCGCCGTGGCCAGCAGCACGGTGGTGGTGGCCGTGTTGGTGCGCACCGAGGCGTTGTAGTCGAACACGATGCGGGCGTGGTTGGGGATGATTTCGCCCACCGTGAGGGTGGTGCGGGGCTGCACCCGGAACCGCACGAAGCCCTGCGAGCCGATGACGTCCTGGTTGCGGTAGGGCAGATTAATATCCAGCAAGCGCACCGTGAGCAGGCCGGTATTTGGGCCCGTGCTGGTAAGGCTCCAGGTGCAGTTGTGCGACTGCGCCACTAGTTGCAGGCTGGCCAAGTTGAGCTTGTGAAAATCCAGCGTGTCGCTGAGCAAGACATTGACAGCCGCTGCCGTGCCCAGGTTTTGGAAGCGAATGGTGTAGTCGAGCGGCTGTTGGGCCGCCACCTGGGCGGGCGTGAGGCGCTGGTAGTTGACTTCAATGCTGTTGGGGTCGGCGGAAGCGACGACGGTTTGTGGCAAAGCGGCGGTGTTATCGGCCGGCGCCACATCGTTGGCGAGCGCGGCGGTTGCGGTGCTGTGCATAATGGCGCCGAGCTGCGCGTTGACTGGCAGGCTGAATAGAATATCGGTGTTGCTCCGGGCGAAAGGTGCCAGCGTGGCATAAGCACAGGTAATAACCTGGCCGGCCACCGACCCAGCGGGCGTGCTGCCCACGTAGCTTGCCAACGCGTCGAGCGTAACGGTGGCTGTGCCCGCCGGAACAACGGTGGTGCCCACATTCTCGACCGTGAGGCGGTAGCGGGCCGTGAAACCGGGCCGCGCCACGCCGTAGGCCGTGAGCGTGACACGCAAATCGGGCTGATTGGCAACCGGGGCCACGCCAAAATCCTGCCCGCTGACCAGCTGATTATTGCTGCTGAATGTGCCCACGTAGGTGCCATTATTACTGCTGGGCTCTGATAGTTTATAGTGGATTGGTATTTGGCTTAGCCCCAGGGTGTACGCTCCGGGGTCAGCGTAGGCTTGCAGCACGCCATCGGTGCCCACGGCCGAATGGGTGGTATTTGGCCCCTGAACCAAGGTCGCGGTGGTTGTTCGAGGGAATATTCCCTCAGTGGCGTCCTGCTGGCCGTTGCCGTTTTGGTCGAGGTACACTTGCCCCCGCAGGGTATTGGCGTAGGCATTGAGGCGAGTCACGATAGCGCCGGAGCCCACCACTGTTTGCGCCCCCAACACAATGGCGGTACGGGCAACCGGTTGCCCAAATTGCCTAAAATAGGACGGTATCCCCGTTATAAATAAATTACCGTGGGCGTCACTGCCCAGTTGAGTAGGCATGAAGTAAGGAGGAATTGGCTGAATATAGCCGGGCCATTGGTCGGCTACGGTCCATTGCGCTTGCCCTTGGGCGTTGTAATGAACAAGGTGATTAGGTGACCGCAAAGGCAGAGTTTCCAATGTTAATACTGGCGTCGGGGGGGCTTTCAGGGCGTTGGTGCTCACGCCCACGGTTACGCCGGTGCTGCTTGCTGCCATCAAGCCTCCGGCATCTTGGAAGCCAGTGGCCGCCGAGGTCGGCAGGGCTCCGCGTACCCATTGCAACCCGCCCGTGGCACCGTACTTGGCTAAAAAAAAGCCGCTGGGCAAGGTCGTGCTTCCAATTTGTAAAGCAGCGCCATAGCTGCTGCCAGTGGCGTAGCAATTACCGGTGGCGTCGGCCGCGACGGCGTTGACATAGCCAGCAGAAGCCGAGTTGGCCGTGCTGATATACTGGCTCCACTGGTGAGTGCCGGCCGCATCGAAGCTGGTTAAAAAGCCGGAGCGTTGTGACCGTCCGGTTAGTAGCGGCGATGTGTTGTCAGCCCCCAAGTACACGCCAACGGCTGTTCCTGTGACCAATACGCCCCCGCTGGGTTTTGGGCCAAGACCCAGATAATACAGGAGCGGCGAGGGGCCGCCATCGTGCAGTATGCGCACCCATTGCGTGACGCCAGCAGCGTCTGTTTTGAACACAAAAGTTTGCGAGACGCCAACACTGGTGCCGCTTACCGTTCCAGTCGCACCCATCACGCCGAGGAAATAAGCATTGCCGGCGTTATCGGCTACCACGCTGGGTTTGTCGTAGTAAGTTAAGGCGTCGGGCATCGGATGAGACCATTGAAGCGCCCCGTTTGGCAAGCATTTGGCGTAAAAGCTGGTGTAGGAGCCAGCTGGCAAAGGGGTGCCATCCCATGTCGCCCCGGTCTTGTTGAAACCTACTACAAAAATGCCACCAGCGCTATTGTCTGGGGCTAGTCGGGAAATTTCGATATTGCGCAGCGCTTTTGCCCATACCACGCTGCCGGTTGAATCATATTTGATTAAGGCCGCTGAATTGGCCGACCCAGACAACATAATGCCGTCCGCATTCAAGCTGCCATATAATGCAACGGCCACATAGGTGTTGCCAGCCGCATCCGTCGCGCTGGCTTGCGGTTGAACGAAGGTGGTATCAACAATTCCGCGAATAACTTTTGCCCAGGCAAAGGTCTGGGCACGCGCCGACCCCAGGCCGGCCAGGAATAACAACAGCACCAACAGGTAGCAGTGGCGGAGCATTTTCATCAGCAAAAGAAAAAAGGGAGGGAAAGCCAAAAGCGTGGCCGCGCGGGGAGAAACCGGCCAGCACCGCCCCGGCCGGAGCGCGGCACCGCGTTTCAAACAGCCAGACCGGAAGGACCCGAAAAAGGCTGCTGGCCCGGCGGGTAATTTATTTTACAGCCCAAACCGGACGCCGAACAGCAGGCCCGTGGCGGTGGGCTGCTGCCGCAGGCCGGTTTCGGGCTTGTAGAGGGACAGGGCCTGCCAGCGCAGGCTGGGCGCCACGCTCAGGCTGAGGCGGGAGGTGAGGGCGTAGTTGAGGGCCAGCGAGCCCGACAAGGCCACGTTCAGGGCCCGGAAGGGGCCGTTGCCGGGCGTGACGGTTTCGGTGCGGAAGGTTTCGCCGTCGTTGGTTACGACCTGGGTGCCGCCGAGGAAAAACTGAAACTGGGCGCCGCCCGCCACGTCGGCCCACCAGCGGCCCGGCCCCACGGTGAGGCGGTAGCGCAGCAGCACGGGCACCGTGAAGAAGCGGTAGTTGGGCTGCAAGTGCCTGGTGACCAGGGTTTCTTTCTTGGTGATGAGCGGGGTGATGGTTTGGCGGATGGAATGGGTGCTGTCGTGCTGCACGGTGGTGGTGTACACGGTGTCCTGGCGCGGCACGTACACGGTGTCGTAGCGGATGACCTGGCCGCTGCCGTTGAACACCGGCGAGAGCTGCGGCACCTGGATGATGCGAATGGAGTGCGTGACGTTGGTGGACGTGAAAAACGTGGTGGTGCGCGTGGTGGCGGTGTCGTAGCGCACATTCACATCGGTGGTTTTGTTGGTGATGCGCAGGTCGGCCCCGATGGCGGTGTAGCCCACGCCGCCGCCCAGGCTCAGGCGCGGCGTGAGGCGGTATTCGGCCGTGAGGGCGGCGCTGAGGCCGGCGCGGCCGGTTTCGTGGTTGCGGCGCAGGGCCGTGAGTGAGTCATTTTCGGGGCCTTGCAGAGCGAGGGTGTTTTGCTCGGGCGTGGCCGAAAGCAGCACGCTCCATTTGGAGGTGTTGGGTGGAAGGTGTTGGGTATTGGGAGACTGGGCGGGGTCGGTTTGGGCGGGCAAGGCCGTGCCGGGCAGG
>CAXTCS010000293.1:0-5147 GCA_964242365.1 uncultured Hymenobacter sp.
GAATCATCATCAGCGGCGGCGGCACCGGCGGGCATATATTCCCGGCCGTGGCCATTGCCAATGAATTGCGCCGTCGGCTGCCCGACACCGAAATCCTATTTGTGGGCGCCAACGGCCGCATGGAGATGACGCGCGTGCCCGAAGCCGGCTACAAAATCGTGGGCCTCGACATCAGCGGCCTCCAGCGCCGGCTCACGCCGCAAAACCTGCTGTTTCCGATGCGGGTGTTCCGGTCGGTGCGCAAGGCCGGGAAATTGATTGAGGAATTCCGGCCCGATGCCGTGGTGGGCGTGGGCGGCTACGCCTCGGCGCCGGTGCTGTTGGCGGCCACGTCGCGGGCCATTCCGTCGCTCATTCAGGAGCAAAACTCTTACGCCGGGCTGGTCAACAAGCTGTTGGCACGCCGGGTGGGCCGCATTTGCGTGGCGTATGAGGGCATGGAGAACTTCTTCCCTGCAAATAAACTCGTGGTGACCGGCAACCCCGTGCGCACCGAAATTGCCGACGGCAACCGGGCCGAAGCCCTGCAATTTTTTGGCCTGAATCCGGACCGAAAAACCCTGCTCGTGGTGGGGGGTAGCCTGGGGGCGCGCACCCTCAACCAGGCCACGGCCGCCGCCCTGCCGCGCCTGCGCGCCGCTGGCATTCAGCTGCTGTGGCAAACCGGCAAGCTCTATTTTCCCGAAGCCCAGCAGCAGGCCCAGGCCTACCGGGCCGACAACCTGCACGCCCTGGAGTTCATCCAGCGGATGGATTTGGCCTACGCCGCCGCCGACGTCGTCGTCAGCCGCGCCGGGGCCTTGTCCGTGTCGGAGCTGTGCCTCACCGGCAAAGCCAGCATTTTGGTTCCGTCGCCCAACGTGGCCGAAAACCACCAAACCAAGAATGCCCTGGCCCTGGCCAGCAAAGGCGCCGCCGTGCTCATCACCGACGAGCACGCCCCCGCGCGGCTCTACGACGAAGCGCTGCGCCTGCTGGCCGACTCTGAGCGCCAGCAGCAGCTCAGCACCCGGGTGCGCGAGCTGGCCCGCCCGAATGCCACGGAGCTAATTGTGGACGAGCTGCTGAAACTAATTAAAAATTAAAAACCACGAATTAAAAATGCGTCCAATAAATACCCGTCCGCGCCGCATAGATTCTGTTTTTAATTTTTAATTTATGATTTTTAATCCAACCAATTGAACCAGTTTCCTTACGTTTTTTTTCTCGGCATTGGGGGCATTGGCATGTCGGCCCTGGCGCGCTGGTTCCGGGCCAACGGCCACCAGGTCAGCGGCTACGACAAAACCGAAACCCCGCTCACCCAGGCGCTGGCCGCCGAAGGCATTGCTGTGCACTACGCCGACGCGGTGGCGAATATTCCCGCCGAAATCCGCGAAAACCGCACCCAAACGCTGGTCGTGCGCACGCCCGCCATCCCCGCCGATAGCCTCGAATGGGCCTGGCTGCGCGCCGAAAACTACGATATCCGCAAGCGCAGCCAGGTGCTGGGCGTGCTCACCCACGGCCGCTACACCATTGCCGTGGCCGGCACCCACGGCAAAACCACCACCAGCAGCATGGTGGCCCACCTGCTGCACCACGCCGGCCTCGACGCGGGCGCATTTCTGGGCGGAATCGCCGTGAACCTGGGCAGTAATTTGCTGCTGCCCAACACGCCCGCCGCGCCCATCGTAGTCGAAGCCGACGAGTACGACCGCAGCTTTCTGACCCTGTTTCCCGACGTGGCCATCGTCACCAGCACCGACGCCGACCACCTCGATATTTACGGAGACCAAAATGCGTTGATTGATTCTTTTCGCCAATTCGCGGCGCAAATAAAGCCTGGCGGCACGCTGCTCATTAATTATACCGCCGACCAAAGCGTTGCGGCCGCAGCTCCGGCCGGCACGCGCATCATTCGTTACGGCCTCACCGCCGAGCAGGGACCGGAATTATTTGCCGCGAATATTTCCGCCGAAGGCCACCTATTTAATTTCGATTTGCACAGCCCGCAGGGAATAATAATTGATTTAAAATTAGCCGTGCCGGGCTACCACAACGTCGAAAATATGCTGGCCGCCGCCGCCGTAGCGCAATTGCAAGGCGTGGCCGAAGAGAAACTGCGCGCCGCCGTAGCCGCCTACTGCGGCGTAAAGCGCCGGTTTGAGTTCGTGGTAACCGCCGGCCAAAACGTTTATCTGGACGATTACGCCCACCACCCCCGCGAAATTGAGGCCTTTTTGCGGTCGGTGCGGGCGCTGTATCCGGGCAAGCGGCTGCGCGTCGTGTTTCAGCCTCACCTCTTTACCCGCACCCGCGACTTTGCCGCCGGCTTTTCCAAAAGCTTAAGTATTGCAGATGAGGTATTTTTGTTGGATATTTACCCCGCCCGCGAGAAGCCGCTACCCGGCATTACATCCGAAATTCTGCTGGCCAATATCACCGCTCCCACCAAAGCAATTCTAACCAAAGAACAAGTGCTGAGCGCGGCAAAAACCGACAATTCATTCGACGTTTTGGCCACGGTAGGAGCGGGAGATATTGACACATTAGTGCCACAATTAAAATTAATTCTGACGGAGCGATGGAAATAAAAATAAACGAACGCCGTGTAAAAACTCGGCATAACGTTCTTAAAAAATGACCAATTCCACCGCATTACCTATTTATTCTTTTGGACCGCACCGTTAGAAACCTGCTCGTTGCCGCTGCCTGCCTGCTGGTGCTGGGCGGGTTGGGCGTGTTCGCCGTCATGCGGCAGGCCCATCGTCCGGTGGGCGAGGTGACGGTCAACATCGCCAACGAATTCGACAACTACTTCATCAGCGAGCGCGGCGTAACCGCTTTGCTCACCAAAGGCGGAGCCGAGCCCGTGCTCGGCACCCGGCCCGAAGGCCCGCGCCTGCGCGAGCTCGAAACCCGGCTGCGCGCGCACCCCTTCGTGCGCGAGGCCCAGGTGTACCGCGACCTGGCCGGCAACCTGCACGCCGACGTGCGCCAGAACCGCCCCATCGCCCGCCTCACGCACCCCGACACCCGCCTCGACACCTACGTAGATGCCGAAGGCCACGCCCTGCCGCTGTCGCCGCTATTTACGGCCCGCGTTGCCACGGTGGCCCGGCCCGGCGGCGCCAGCTTGCCAACTGCATTTTTCCAGGACAGCACCGGGCGGCGCTACCTGGAGTTTTTGCGCTACGTCGACGAGCACGAGTTCTGGAAAGCGCAGGTTTCGGAAGTGTTTATCGAGCCCGGCGGCAAGCTGTCGTTTACCCAGCAGGTAGGCGACCAGCGCATCGAATTTGGCCTCCCTGAAAATATTTCCGAGAAATTTGCCAAGCTGATGGTATTTTACCGGCAAATTCCGTCAGTTTTGGGGTGGGACACTTACCACCGCGTAAACGTCGAATACCAAAATCAAATCATCTGCGAATGACAATTCGCTGAAAAATAGGCTGTTAAGCCAAATAATCTCAACTCCCAACCCACTGCTTCTTCACTGCTCGCCAGCACCGTTCCTATGCAACAAGACAAAATCGTCGTCGGGCTCGACATCGGCACCACAAAAATCTGCGCCCTGGTGGGCCGCAAAAACGAATTCGGCAAGCTCGAAATCCTGGGCATGGGCAAAGCCGTGTCGGAAGGCGTTTCGCGCGGCATCGTGCTCAACATCGACAAGACCGTCGACGCCATCAAACGGGCCATTCGGCAGGCCGAGGAACAGTCCGGAATTAGCATTGGAGTGGTAAACGTGGGCATTGCCGGGCAGCACATCAAGAGCCTCCAGCACAACGGCAGCATCACGCGCAACTCGCACGATACCATCGGCCCCGACGACGTGAACCGCCTCACGCAGGACATGTACCGCCTCGTAACCCAGCCCGGCTCGCAAATCATCCACGTGATGCCGCAGGACTACAAAGTGGACTACGAAGAAGGCATCGCCGACCCCGTGGGCTACGAAGGCGTGCGTCTGGAAGGCAACTTCCACATCATCACCGCCCAAAGCACGGCCATCAACAACATCAACAAGTGCGTAACCAAGGCCGGCCTCGAAATTGCCGACCTGATTCTGGAGCCCCTGGCCAGCAGCATGTCCATCCTCTCCGACGAGGAGAAAGAGGCCGGCGTGGCCCTGATTGACATCGGCGGCGGCACGACGGATTTGGCCGTGTTCAAGGACGGCATCATCCGCCACGCGGCGGTGCTGCCGTTTGGCGGCAACATCATCACGCAGGACATCAAGGCCGGCTGCAACGTGGCCCCCGGCCAGGCCGAGCAGCTGAAGGTGAAATTTGGCAAGGCCATTGCCGCCGAAGCCTCCGATTACGAAATCGTGAGCATCCCCGGCCTGCCCAACCGCGCCCCCAAGGAAGTTTCGCTGAAAAACCTGGCCTACATCATCGAAGCCCGGATGTCGGAAATTATGGAGCTGGTGTACGCCGAAATCTACCGCATGGGCCTGCACGACAAGCTGTCGGCCGGCATTGTGCTCACCGGCGGCGGCTCGCAGCTGCAATACCTGGAGCAGCTCACCGAATACATCACCGGGCTCGATACCCGCATCGGCTACCCCAACCAGCACCTCGGCAAAAGCCGCATCGAGGCCGTAAAATCGCCGATGTACGCTACCACGGTGGGCCTGGTGCTCTCGGGTTACCATTCGCTCGACGAGCGCAACACCTCGCGAGCGCCTTACGAGCACGAAGAGCAAGTGGTGGTGCCGGCTTACTACGCCCCGCAGGCGGCGCCCGTCGCCCCCGCGCCGGTCGAAACCCGCGCTGTGGTGCCCGCCGCGCCGGCCCCCGCCCCGGCGCCCGCCAAGCCCAAGGAGCCCGGTGCCGCCAGCCGCTTCTTCAAAGACATTATCACCCGCACCAAAGGGCTGCTGATTGACGATTACGACGACAAATCATACTAGAAGGTAGTTATGAATTAGGAATTGTGAATCATGAATTGGCGCCAACTCAATTGGAACCTGCTCATAATTCATAATTCATAATTTATAATTCATAATTAAACAAGATGAATTACAAATTCGATATTCCCGCCCAGAGCAAGTCCATCATCAAGGTGATTGGGGTTGGCGGCGGTGGCTCCAATGCCGTGAAGCACATGCACAAGCAGGGCATCAAGGACGTGGAGTTCATCATCTGCAACACCGACCA
>CAXTCS010000294.1:0-5143 GCA_964242365.1 uncultured Hymenobacter sp.
GCAGCCGCGTCGAGAAACCCGCGCACGTGCTGGTGGAAAAAACGAATTTCTGCATTCATGCCGGGCGCTGGATTGTGGAACGAACCTTCGCCTGGCTCAATGCTAACCGCAGATTGTCAAAAGAATACGACCGAAGTTTACGCCATGCCAATGCGTGGATTTGCCTGGTCAACATCCGGCGTATTCTCAAGTTCTGCTAACTCAAACAGCTTCTAAGAAACGTAAGCCGCCGGTGCTACGGCCGGTATTGCCTTCGCGGTGCTCCCGCCGCCGGCGCTCAGGCGTCCGGCCGCAACCGGCGTACCCACGCGCCGGCCTGTTCCGCAATTTGTGGCACACAAACCGGAATTTGTGTAGGTCGGCCAACTGCCTGGCCTCAGACCTTTGCCCTCGACAAAGCCCTGCCAGGGCAGCAACTCACCTCTTATTATATTTCACTCATGGATAACCTATTGGCAGTTGAACCCACCTTTTTGTTAGGCGGCGATTTACCCATCAACCGGCTCGGCTTTGGCGCGATGCGCATCACGGCGCAGCCCGCCTGGGGCCAGCCCACCGACCGGCCGGCCACGCTCGCGCTGCTGCGCCGCGTGCTGGAGCTGGGCGTCAACTTTATCGACACGGCCGACATGTACGGCCCCTTCGTGTCGGAAGAGCTGATAGCCGAAGCCCTGCACCCCTACGCGGCCGGGCTGGTCGTCGGCACCAAGGGCGGGTGCGTCAGCTTTGGTCCGCCCCCCGAGGGCGTTTTGCTCGATGGCACGCCGCAGCACTTGCACGATGCCCTGCTCGGCAGCCTGCGCCGCCTCCGGCTGGACCGCCTCGACCTCTACCAGCTGCACCGCCTCGACCCCCGGGTGCCCGCCGAACGCACGTTCGCCTTTCTGGCCGAGGCCCAGCGCCAGGGCCTGGTGCGGCACCTTGGCCTATCGGAAGTGTCGGTTGATGATATCAAACTGGCCCAGCAGCATTTCCCGGTGGTTTCGGTCCAGAACCGCTACAGCCTCTTCGACCGGGCCTCGGAACCCGTGCTGGACTACTGCCGCGAGCAGGGCATTGCCTTTATTCCGTGGTTTCCCATCGGCGGGGGCATGGTGCAGGAAATGGGCATCGTGGAGCAGGTAGCCGCGCAGCATCAGGTTTCGGCGCGGCAGATTGCCCTGAGCTGGCTGCTGCACCACGCGCCGAACATCGTGCCCATTCCGGGTACCGGCAGCATTGCCCACCTCGAAGAAAACACGAAAGCGGCCGCTTTGCAGCTGACCGCGCAGGATATGCAGCAGCTGAATACGCTCAGCTAACGGATGAGCAAGGAGCTGGCGGCACGTCATGCCGAGCGCCGCCGAGGCCGCTCGCGTGGGGTAGTAATTCTTTTCTTGCGATTGAGTTACTATTGCACGCGAGCGGCCTCGGCCGTGTTCGGCATGACGTTCTTTTTGGCATTCCCCTTTCGCACCCATGAAATCTCCAGAGGCCCCCTTCGCCGTTCTGAACACGGTGGCTGACTTTACGCAGCACTACGAATTCGCCCCGCCCGCCCATCCGCTCCTGACGGTTATTGACCTGGCCCAGTACCCGGCACCCGTCTTTCCGGCGAAACCCGCCCTGCGCCAGCTCTACCTCATTGTCTTGAAACGGCACTTCCACGGGCAGCTTCCCTATGGTCAGCAGACGTACGACTACCGGCAGGGCGTGTTGGGCTTTTATGCGCCCGGCCAGCCGGTGCAGTTTTGCCCGCCGGGCGGTGCCCCCGCGCCGGCGCAGCCACAAGGTTGGCTGGTCGTGTTTCATCCCGATTTGCTGGCGCGCCGCCCGGCTGGTCCGTTTCCGGGCAGTTACCCATTTTTTGCCTACCGCGTGCAGCGGGCGCTGGCCCTGTCGCCCACCGAAGAGCAGCTGCTCAGCTACGCCGTGACCGGCCTGCGGCAGGAGAGCGAGCAGCCCGCTGATGCCTTTAGCCAGCAGCTGCTGGGCACGCAGCTCGACGCGTTGCTGCAATACGCCAGCCGGTTTTACCACCGGCAATTTCCCACGCAGCCCGCCAGCGGCCCCGACTTGCTCAGTCGCTTCGAAGCCCTGCTTGCCACCTACCTCGACCACGCCGCCGAGCAGCCCCTGCCCTCCGTGCAGCACTTTGCCGAAGCGCTGCACGTGTCGCCCGCCTACCTGGGCGACGTCCTCCGCACCCATACCGGCCAGAATGCGCAGCAGTACCTGCACCACGCGCTAATCGAAAAAGCCAAAGGCCTGCTCCTGGGCACTTCCTGGAGCATTCGCGAGGCCGCTTTTCACTTGGGCTTCGACAACCCTTCGTACTTCAGCCGCCTTTTTAAGCACAAAACCGGCCTCACGCCAGTCGAATTCAGGCAATCAGCCTAACGTTTGCCCCTCCATCTTCCCATGACGCCCGAATACACGCTCTACCTCAATGGCCAGTACTTCAACGCGCTGGCCACTTCCGATTCCTTCGGGGACCGGCCCGAACCGTACCGGAACCATGAGAAGTCCTTGTGGACCATCTACCAGCTCTTAAAGCTCGGCGAACACGAGGTGGTTATCACCGACCAAGCGAAACATCCGGCCTTCAGCACCCGCAATGCTCAGGAGCTAAAACAGTGGATTACCGAAACCTACCCAGCGTTTGCCGCCCAGCTAGACCAGCCGGTTTACACCCGGTTTCCGCATCCGGCTGATGCTTTATAGCAACATAGCAGCGGGCTGCCGCTCTTGGCACGGCAGGACGTGGCGAAGAATGGGATGGTACGCTGGTGTTTACGATGGGCGAGCGGCCGGCGCGGAAGTAACGCAGCGATGGAAGCAAGCGCAACTCATGGAAGCAAAATGACGACAACGCGCTGCGAAATACTTGGATGGTGTTTGCCAGAGCTGTTGCAGCTGACGACGGGCACCGCGCCCTTTCCTCAAACTGACAACCTCGTTCACCGGCGCCAAGCCTTCCCTCGAGAGGCCCGCGGTTTGAAGCCTTTTTGGGGTCCATTGGGGGCCGAGGGCCGAATAATTTTTTACGCTACCACGCCTCGCCCGCTGTAGCTTCAACAACGCCAAAGGCCTCCAGCAGCGCCTGCAAGTGCGGGTCTTCGAGGTGCGGGCCCGGCAGGGGCTCCTGAGCCTGCACGGCGCCGAGGACCCGCTCGACCGCCGGCCCCGGCACCTGCCCGAAGGCCATGCTCCAGCCGGCAAACCGCCGGTGCGGCCCTGGCCCTTCGCTCACCGTCACGACCTGCCGGTGGCGGGAGTCGCGCTGAATGCGGGCGTACAGGGCCCGCACCTCGGCCTCGGGGCCTTCCAGCGCTTGCACAAAGCGGCCGTCGCTGTACAGCAGCAGGCCCGTGAGGTCGTGCCCGGCGTTGTAGCAGCGCGCTTGGTCGAGCAGCTCCAGCAGTTGGGCCTCGCTAAGCGGCGACGTGGCCCGGCTGCGATACAGAATTTGGTACACGCTGGCATCGAGCAGTTCGATTACCTGGTCGATGGTCAGCTCGCCGCGCTGGTAGCGCGCCAGCAGCCGGCGCTCGTAGCGCTGGGGCGCGAGGGGGGTGTCGGCGGTCAGGGCCACGGCCCAGGCCACGGCGCGCCGGCGCTGGGCTTCGCTGTCGGGAGAAGGAGAAGCAGGAGGGTGCATAGGCCGTTGTACGGCAGCTTTGCGCGCAAGATATACTGATTCGGGCCGCAGAAACACGCATTTACTGTTTTATTGTCGTGCTCGGCCGGGGCCAGCCGCACGCGGCCAGCCGGCTTCTTCCACTGAACCGGCAAGGGGCCGGAATACGGGGCGTTGGCGTGACCCACGGCCGGGCGCCCAAAGGCCGCTACGGCCAACTGCGGCTCGGCCCGTTTTTCCGGGGCCGGCGCCGGCAGCCAAGGCATATTCCCGTAATAATATAATTTATACCAAAATCGATACCGCTTCCAGGATTAATGTGGCTCAAATTGTGCTCTCACCATCCAAGGAACACTAGCTGCCGTAACTCACAGTAATTAAGCAACTAAGTTTCTAGTCAAGGCATGCCAGGCTGGCTCTTGCCGTGCCTTCTGCCCGCTGGCGACAACTCTTGTTACCAATTATTTTTAGTGCTTCACCCAAATAAATGCACTTTTTTGCAACGCTTATCTTTTATAGCACTACCTTTCAATCTATGAAAAGCTGAAGCGTATTTCGGGTCGGTCTATTCTCTGTTCTCCTTACCTATTACACATCCCACCGTGTCGTTAAAATTAGATAATTTAGAACTGGCGGCCCGCCTGGCGGCGGCAGCCCCCGGCGCCTCGCCCGAAACCGCCCCCGGCCGCGTGGCTTACGACCGCGTGGTGCTGCCCGGCGACTTCCCCGACCCGACCGTCACCAAGTTTGGCGATACCTACTGGGCCAGCGCCACCTCGGCCGAATGGGGCGCCGTGTTTCCGCTGTTCACGTCCAAAAACCTGGTGGATTGGGAGTTGGTCGGCCACGTTTTCCCGAATAAGCTGCCCGACTGGGCGGGTTCCAACTTCTGGGCGCCCGAGTTTTACCAGGAAAACGGCCGCACCTACGTGTACTACACGGCCCGCCAGAAAGGCGGCGTGCTGAGCGTGGCCGTGGCCAGCGCCGACCACCCCGCCGGCCCCTACACCGACCACGGCCCGCTGATAGGCCAGGAAGCGGGCTCCATCGACGGCTTTGCGATGCCCGACGAGCACGGCGACCTCTACCTCATCTGGAAGGAGGACGGCAACTCGTGCCACCAGGACACGCCCATTTGGGCCCAGCCCCTGAACGCCGAGCGCACCGCCCTCGTCGGCGAAGCCACCGAGCTGTTTGGCAACGACGCCAAATGGGAAGGCGGGCTGGTGGAGGGCTCGGCCCTGGTGCGGCACGAGGGCTGGTTTTACATGTTTTACGCCGGCAACAGCTGCTGCGGCAAGGGCTGCAACTACGCCACCGGCGTGGCCCGCTCGCGCAACCTGCTGGGCCCCTGGGAGAAACACGACCAAAACCCCGTGCTCGACCGCAACGCCACCTGGAAGTGCCCCGGCCACGGCACGGTGGCCGAAATGGACGGCCGCTGGTTCCTGCTGCACCACGCGTACTCGGCCGAAAGCCACGAGTTTGTGGGCCGCCAGGGCCTGCTCAGCGAGTTTACCTGGA
>CAXTCS010000295.1:0-5128 GCA_964242365.1 uncultured Hymenobacter sp.
GGCCATCAGCTTTTTCAGCTCCTCGGCCTTCTTGGCCAGCTCCTCGCTTTTGGGGCTGAGCTGGTCCTGTTTCTGCTGCAGCTGCTCAAACATCTTCTGCATCTGCTCCATCTGCTGGTTCAGCTGGTTTTTCTCGTCCAGCATATTTTCCAGCTGCTTACGGTCCTGAAAGCTCAGGTCGCGCTTGGTTTTGAGCTTGTCCTGGGTTTTGGCCAGCTCGCGCTCCAGCTTCTCGCTCTGCTTGGCGGCCTGGCTCATCTGGCTGGCCACCGACTGCGCCTGGGCCTGCATTTCCTGGCGCAATTCGCGCCGGCCGGGCAGGCGGAACTCGGCCGGCCGCGTGCGGGTGGCTTTGGGGCCGTGCACGCCGTCGTTGTCCCAGGCTTCCACAAAGTATTCGAGCCGGTCGCCGGGCTGCATATTCAGCAAATTCAGGTTCAGCGTGCTGGTGTAGTCAGTGTAATTGCCAATAGTCGCCGAAGGCAGGTTCAGCAATTTGGAAATAGCGTAATTACCTGCCCCACGCGGTTTGCCACCGGGCAGCAAGCGGTAATGCAGCTCCAGCCGCGTGAGGCCGTAGTCGTCGCGCACGGTGCCGCCCAGCGCCAGAAAACGCCGCGTCACCGTATCCGAAAAGGCCTCCAGCGTGAGCGTGGGCGGCAAATCGGGCACGGCCGTGAGCTGGTACGAAATGGGGTCGCGGTTGAGGCTGGCCGGGTTTTTCAGGCGCAGCAGGTAGGGCTGCGAGCGCAGCACCCGGCGCGTGGCCACGAAGGTGCCATCGGCGCCGCTCGCGGCCAGCGTCTCGTCCGGGTTCTGGAACACCAGCGCCAGCTCGTCGGTGGCCGCCGTGGCAAATTCCCAGCGCACCGTGCTGCCCTCGGGCACCGTCAGGTTGCCGCCGTTGGCGATGGTTTCGGGCGCTTTGCCGGTGTAGGCCGGGTAGGCAATCGTGACCTTAAAATCGCGCAGATTGGGCCGTTCCAGCACCGTCAGCTGGTATTCGGGCGAGGCAAATCCGGCGCCTTTCAACTGAAAAGTCACGTCGCCCTGCGGCTGCTCAAACGTGTAGCGGAACTGGTCGCCGCGCCCGGCCACCTTGCTCAACGCCCGTTCGCCGCCGTTGAAAGCGATGCTCACCCCGGCCGGCCGGGCCGCGCCCGCCACGCCCACGTTCAGCGTGAAATCCTCGCCCCGAAAGGCCGTCAGCCTAGGGTTTTTAATCACGAACTGGAACGGTGCCGGCGGCGAGTACGCCCGCCGGTAGTGCCAGATTCGCTCAGTGCCCTGCACCAAAAAGCTGGGGTAAAACGCCAGCAGCGCCAGCAGTATTGCCAGCGGAATAGCGGCGTATTTCCAGAGTGGCCGGCTTTGCTGCTGAATGTTGATGCCCTCGGCAAACGAGAACTGGCCCAGCTGCGCCGCCCGCTGTTCGAGGCTGGCGGCAATCAGCGCGTTGTCGCGGGCCTGGCCTTGCAGCTGCAAGGCGTTCAGCAGCCGGTCCTGCACTTCCGGAAACAGCTCCCCTACCCTTCGCGCGGCCTGCTCGTCGCTCAGCAGGCGGCGCAGGTTGGTAAGGGCCGTCAGCGGCGTCCAAATCCAGCGCGCGAAGCTGTAAACCGTGAGGCCCAAAAAGCCGAACAGCAGCCCGGCCCGCACCGCCGTGGGCAGGTAAAGGAAGTATTCGAGTCCGTTGAAAGCCACGAATAAGGTGAGCAGCAGCGCGCCGGCCACCAGCAAGCCCCGCACCAGCAGGTTCAGGTAAAACTTGCGCTTGAAGGCTTCCAGCTCCGTTCGCACCCGCGCCAGGGCGGGGTACTCGGCCGCCGCAGCGCCGCGCTCCATCAGCATCGCCATAAATCAGGTCTTAGTCAGGAAAGATACAACGTAGCACACGCTTCAGCTTGTGCCCTGAGCCGGCCTGCCGAATGATTTAACGCACAGCAAAACGCCGCACCTGCGGGCATAACCGGCAAAGCCGGGCCAGTAGTTTCACCGGGCACCCGCTAAAGCATGGGCTACTGTATTTCCACCCAAGCCGGGCAATGGTCCGAATGCACCACGTCGGGCAACAGGCCCGCGCCGGCCAGGCGCGGTTGCAGCGCCGCGTCGGCCAGCCAGTGGTCGAGCCGCCAGCCCACGTTGCGCTGGCGCGAGCCGGCCCGGTAGCTCCACCACGAGTAATGCCCCGCGGCCGCGCCGTGGTGGTGCCGGAAGGTGTCCACCAGCCCATCGGCCAGGAAATCGGCGAACCATTGCCGTTCCTCCGGCGTGTAGCCGGGGCTGTTCTGGTTGGTTTTGGGGTTGTGCAAATCGATGGCCGTCTGGCAGCAGTTGAAATCGCCGCCAATGAGCAGCGGCGGCGTGCTGCCGGCCCGCAGCCCCGCCACGTAGGCGCGGAAAAAGTGCAGCCATTCTACTTTAAACGCCTGCCGCTCCGGCCCGCTCGTGCCCGAGGGCATGTAGGTATTCAGCACCGACACGTCCTCAAAATCGAGCCGCAGCACGCGGCCTTCGTCGTCGTAGCAGCGGTGGCCGCAGCCGTGCACCACGGCGGTGGGCGCGGTTTTCGAGAACGTGGCCACGCCGCTGTAGCCGGGTTTTTGGGCCGGGTGCAGGTAGGCGCGGTAGCCCAGCTGCTCAAAGCCCGAAACGTCCAGCGCCTCCCGGCCGGCCTTGATTTCCTGCAGGCACAGCACGTCGGGCGCGGCCTCGGCCACCCAATCGAGCAAGCCCTTGCTCAGGGCCGAGCGCAGGCCGTTGACGTTGTAGGAAACGACTTTCATTTAGTTGGGATGGGGTGAACGGTCATGCCGAGCGCAGCCGAGGCATCTCGCGTGCGTCGTTGCAACGGCATTGGATTACTCTTGCACGCGAGATGCCTCGGCTGCGCTCGGCATGACGTTCTGGTTCACAAACTGTCTCCTGGGTCCAGCGCAAAATACTCCAGCACGTGCCATTTCAGCATCCGCTCCTGCTCCTTCAGGTTGGCGAAGGGCACGGGGCGCAGCAGCTTGTAGTGCGGCCAGCCGTCTTCGTCGACGCGCTCTAGCTCGTAGTGCCCGCTGAGGCTGAAAAGGCGGCAGGTAGCGATGTGCATCAGGTCCTGCTTTTGCTCTTTGGTGAAGGTGGCCACGCCCTGGTTCAGCTCCTGCACGCCGATGAGCAGCAGCAGCGCGTTCAAATCGGGGCGCTTGCCGAAACGCTCCTGCATCTCCAGCATCAGGGTTTCCCAGCGCGCCTCAAAATCGGCTTCGGCTTCGGGGTGCTCGGCGGAAGCGTTGGGGTTCAGGTCGTCGCTCATGCGGTGGGCTCGGTGCTGTGCGCGGCCTTGTGGGTAGCCAGCGATGCCCTTTCCGCGCCCTGCTCGGCGGTCCCGGCTTCCTGCTTCAGAATTTCCCAGTACTCCACCGCCCGGCGGAAGTGCGGAATCACGATGCTGCCGCCGATGATGTTGGCAATGGCAAACACCTCGTAAATCTCCTCGTCGTTGATTTTCTCCTCGAAGCACTTGCCGAGGTGGTACCTGATGCAGTCGTCGCAACGCAGCACCATCGAGCAGGCCAGGCCCAGCATTTCCTTGGTCTTCACGTCGATGGCGCCCGGCGCATACGTGTTAGTGTCGAGGTTGAAAAACCGTTTGATGACCTTGTTATCAGCCGCCAGGATGGTTTGGTTCATCCGCTGGCGGTACTCGTTGAATTCGGTTACTTGGGACATAGGTTTGGGAAGTGGGTTAGCAGGAAGGTGGATAAGGTGGATAATAGGAACGTCATGCCGAGCGCAGCCGAGGCATCTCGCGTGTGATAGTAACTCAATCGGCTGTCATGCTGAAGAATGAAGCCTCCGGTCACGCCGACACGATTTGTTCAGCGGGGATAAGATGCTTCCTTCGGGACGCCAGATGAGCATGACAGGAGGTGCGAGCGAGATGTTTGGCTGCGCCGACCTTCGGTTCGCGGCGCTCGGTCTAACGGGCAGCACTCGGCCTGACGAGCGATTCTGGCTACATTGCTGCTCCAAAATTACTCCCAAACCACTCCCCGATTCTACCACCGATGCTCCGCTCCCTGGCCACCGATTTCATCGGCCTGATTTTCCCGCGCCTGTGCCTGGCCTGCCGCGAGCCGCTGGTAGCGGGCGAAAACCACCTCTGCACCGGCTGCCGGGCCGAGCTGCCTTACACCGATTTCCACCTGCTGCCGCCCGACCAAAACCCGCTGGGCCGCCGCTTCTGGGGCAAGCTGCCCATCCGCCACGCGCTGAGCTACCTGCGGTTTGTGCGCCACGGCCGGGTGCAGCACCTGCTGCACGAGCTCAAGTACCAGGGCCAGCGCGACGTGGGCACGGCCCTCGGCCAGCTCTATGGCGCCGAGCTGCACGCGGCCGGCTTCGGAGGCGATTTCGACCTCATCGTGCCCGTGCCGCTGCACCCGCGCAAGCTGGCCAAGCGCGGCTACAACCAGGCCGCCGCCTTTGCCACCGGCCTCGCCGACGGCCTGAAAGTGCCCGCCAGCAACACCGCCCTGCGCCGCACTACCAACACCAAAACCCAAACCAAAAAAAACCGCGCCGAGCGCTGGGAAAACGTGGCCACGGTGTTCGAAGTCGAAAACCCCGCGCACGTCATCGGCCGTCGCGTCCTCGTGGTCGACGACGTGCTGACCACCGGCGCCACCCTCGAAGCCTGCGGCGCCGTGCTGCTGGCGGCCGGCGCGGTTGAGGTCAGCATCGCCACCATCGCCTGCGCCCAATAAAATCACTGATTTTTCGGATTTTAGCGGATTTCACGGATTTTGTAGTCGGGTCCTGGGAAGAATTTTAGGAAGGGAAAGAACGGTGGGCTTGGAATTATTAGAATTCTAGGAACGACAACGGCTGGTTTACTGGCCGGATGGAAACGAAAAAGGCCTGCCAAGCGGCAGGCCTTTTTTGGGCTGTTAATCAACGGCAAATAATCGACTACAAAATCCGTGAAATCCGTTAAAATCCGAAAAATCAGTGATTTTATTTGTTTGAGCCGGCGTTTATCATCGCGCAGCGGAAACCGATGGTGGCCGTGGCCGAATCTTCGGCCATGAAGCGGCGGGTGCCGGGCGAGAGCCAGTAGGCCACGTCGCGCCACGAG
>CAXTCS010000296.1:0-5104 GCA_964242365.1 uncultured Hymenobacter sp.
CATCGACACGCCCATGCTCTGGGACAACCCCAACGTGAAAAGCGGCGTCGAAGTCATCGACAAAGCCAACGTGGGCCGGCCCGAAGACGTGGCCGCCACCATCGCCTACCTGGCTTCCGATGATGCCACGTTTGTGCAAGGCGCCGAGGTGCGCGTGGACGGCGGCCGGCTCGACCAGCTTTGATACGCCTGCGGCTTGACGCTGTGCTTAATGAGGAATGAAGAATGAGGAATGAGGAATTGTCATTGCGAGGCCGGAGGCCGTGGCAATCCGTCCTGGCGCCTCAGCGAGCAGCCCTGAGTTGTGACACGCCCTGTTCTGAGACCGGAAAAAGCCTCCTTTTTGGGCAGGGTCAAGGCCTATCACTTTAGAAGGTTGGTCGCTTTTACAGGACGGATTGCTTCGTCGTGCCTCCTCGCAATGACAATTCTTCATTCCTCATTCTTCATTCTTCATTCCTCATTAAGCCGCAGGCGTCATCGTAGGTTTGCGGCCCGCCAGCCGTATGCTGGCCGCTACTTATGAGTAAATTAATAATCCGCAACCTTGCCGAACTGGAGCGTTGCGTGGGCCGGGAGCTGGGCGTGTCGGCGTTTCATACCATCACGCAGGAGCAAATCGACCGGTTTGCCGCCGCCACCCTCGACCACCAGTGGATTCATACCGATGCTGAGCGGGCCCGGACGGAGTCGCCTTTTCAGGCGACTATCGCGCACGGCTACCTCACGGTGGCGCTGCTGCCCTACTTGTGGCAGCAAATCGTGGCCATCGAGAACCTGAAAATGCAGGTTAATTACGAAATTGAAAGCCTGCGCTTCAACCAGGCGGTGACCGTGGATAGCGCGGTGCGCCTGCGGGCCACCATCCTGTCGGTGGCCAACCTGCGCGGTATTGCCAAAACGCGCATTGCGGTGACGCTGGACATTGAGGGCCCGAAAAAGCCTGCTTACACGGGGGTTATCACCTTTCTTTATCACTTTCAAGACTAGCATGAACATTTAAACATAATATTATTTATATAAATGACCGTGTGGCGCTGGCTGCACGGTCATTTTTGTTTACATTGTTCTTGATTTCCAGCCTTTTCTGCTTCACTATGAGACGATTGTTCCTCGGCTTGGGTCTGGTGTTGGCCTTGGCTTACTCCCAGGCTGGCTTTGCCCAAGCCCCCAACCAAAGGTCCGCGTCAGCCACAACTAGTGGGCAGCCGCCGCTCATCGACCGCGAATTGCTGTTCGGCGACCCCGAGATTTCGGGCGCTCAGCTCTCGCCCGATGGCAAGTTCCTTTCCTTCATCAAGCCTTACAACGGCACCCGCAACCTTTGGATAAAGGGCTTAGCCGAGCCGTTCGACAAGGCCCGGCCCATGACCAACGACCAGGCCCGCCCGGTGCGCGACTACTTCTGGAGCCGCGACGGCAAGTACCTCTTGTTCAGCCAGGACAAGGGCGGCGACGAAAACTTCAACCTCTACGCCGTGAACCCGGCCGAGGCCCTGCCCGCCGGCCAGCCCGTGCCCGCCGCCCGCGACCTGACGGGCCTGAAAGGCGTGCGGGTGCAGATTGACCACGCGCCCCTCACCGACCCCAACACGCTCTACATCGGCCTCAACGACCGCGACAAGGCCTGGCACGACCTCTACAAACTGAACCTGACCACCGGCGAAAAAACCCTGGTGCGCCAGAACACCGACCGCCTCGGCAGCTGGGTGTTCGACTGGAATGACCAGCTGCGGCTGGCCTCGCGCTCGAACCCCGACGGCAGCACCGAGTGGCTGCGGGTGGAGGGCGAAGCGATGATGCCCTTCTACAAAACTTCCATCGACGAGCAAAGCCGAGTGGTGAGCTTTGCCCGGGATAACCAGCGCGTATACCTGGTCACGAACCAGGGCGCGCGCAACCTGACCGAAATCGTGCTCCTGGACCCCGCCACCGGCAAGGAAGAGCCTTTCCAGGCCGACCCGCTCAAGCGTGTGGACGTGGGCGAACTGGTGATTTCGGAGAAAACCCACGAGCCCGCTTTCGTGAGCTTTGAGGACGACCGGATGCGCCGCGTGTGGAAAGACCCCGCGTTTGAGCAGGACTTCAAAGCCATCGGCAGCAAGCTGCCCGGCCTGGACGTGTACCCCGTGTCGCACACCGCCGACGAGCGGCTGTGGCTCCTGTCGGCCAGCTCGGCCACCCAGCCCAGCGTAGCGTATCTGTTCGACCGCCAAACCAAGCAGCTCACCAAGCAGTACGAAACCCGGCCCAAGCTCGAATCGACCGATTTGGCCGACATGAAAGTGGTGCGCTACCGCTCGTCGGACGGCCTGGAAATTCCGGCGTACCTGACCCTGCCCAAGGGCGTGCCCGCCAAGAACCTGCCCGTCATCATCTTCCCCCACGGCGGCCCCTGGAACCGCGACGTGTACGGCTTCAACGCGAGGCACCAGCTTCTGGCCAACCGCGGCTACGCGGTACTCTCGCCGAACTTCCGGGCCAGCGCCGGCTACGGCAAGCAATTTCTGAACGCCGGCAATGGCGAGTGGGGCCAGAAGATGCAGGACGACGTAACGTATGGCGTAAAATACCTCATCGCCCAGGGCATCGCCGACCCCCGGCGCGTGGGCATCCTGGGCGGCTCGTACGGGGGCTACGCCACGCTGGCGGGCGTCACGTTCACGCCCGACTTGTACGCCGCCGCGGTGGCCATCGTGGCGCCTTCGAACCTGATAACGCTGCTGAACAGCTTCCCGCCCTACTGGGAAGACGGCCGCAAGCAGTGGTACGTTCGGGTGGGCGACCCCACTACCGAAGCCGGCCGCGCCGCCCTGGCCCGCGCGTCGCCGTTGACGGCAGCCGACAAAATAAAAACGCCCCTGCTGGTAGTGCAGGGCGCCAACGACCCGCGCGTGCACAAGGCCGAAGCCGACCAGATTGTGGTGGCCCTGCGCGACCGCAACTACCCCGTGCAGTACCTGCTGGCCCCCGACGAAGGCCACGGCTTCGCCCGCCCCGTCAACAACCTGGCGATGTGGGCGGCGGCCGAGAAGTTTCTGGCCCAACACCTGCACGGCCGCTACCAGGAAAGCATGAGCCCAGCCGTGGCTAAGCGCCTCGGAGAAATAACGGTGGACCCGAAAACGGTCGTACTGGCGAGCAAAACTCCTGTAAAGTAAGACCTGATTTTGTTCCTATAAACAGGCCCTGCCGTCACCGGCAGGGCCTGTTTATAGGTAAAACAAGGCAGACGCCACACGCTGCGCCTTTATGCCTGCTGTTCCAAATACTCTTCGCCTTGCTGCACCGGCGCCATGTCTGTTGACTCGGCTTCGGTGAACAGCCGCGAGCGAATCAGGAACCGGACGCCGAGCGGGATTTCGAGCGAGAAGCTGGCGCCCCGGCCCTTGGTGACGTCGACGGTGAGCTGGGTGTGCTGCCAGTACTCGAACTGGCTGGTGCTCATGAAGAAGTCGCAGCCGTGAATCTGGCCCAGCCACACGTCGTTGCCGCCGATGCGGAACTCGCCCTTGGCGAAGCACATGGGCGAGGAGCCGTCGCAGCAGCCGCCGCTTTGGTGGAACATGAGCGGGCCGTTTTCGTCGCGCAGCAAATCGATGGTGGCTTCGGCGGCTTGGGTGACGAGGACGCGGGGCGTGGGCATGGAGCTGGAAAACGGGAGGTTGGAAGGAGGGTAACGCAAAACCAGAACGTCATGCTGAGCGGAGCCGAAGCATCTCGCGTGCAGCAGTAAACCAATCGATTGAGTTACTACCACACGCGAGATGCTTCGGCTCCGCTCAGCATGACGTTCTTTTTGCTGGTTGCTTAGCTGCGAAAGGGCCTAAAAGAAGCCCAGTTTCTGCTGGCTGTAGGAAATCAGCATGTTTTTGGTCTGGCGGTAGTGCGCGAGCATCATCTTGTGGTTTTCGCGGCCGAAGCCGGAGGCTTTGTAGCCGCCGAAGGGCGCGCCGGCCGGGTAGTCGTGGTAGCAGTTCACCCACACGCGGCCGGCCTGGATGGCGCGGGGCATCTGGTAAAGCTCGTGGGCATCGCGCGACCAGAGGCCGGCGCCGAGGCCGTAGAGGGTGTCGTTGGCCAGCTCGATGGCGTGGTCGTTGTCGCGGAAGGTGGTGACGGACAGCACCGGGCCGAAGATTTCTTCCTGGAAAATCCGCATTTTGTTGTGGCCCCGAAAGATGGTGGGCTGGATGTAGTAGCCGTCGCCCAGCTCGGGGTGGTCGTGGGTGTGGGCTTCGCCGCCGGTCAGTACTTCGGCGCCTTCGGCCTTGCCGATTTCGAGGTAGCTGAGGATTTTCTCGTACTGGTCGTTGCTGGCCTGCGCGCCCATCATGGTGCTGGGGTCGAGCGGGTGGCCGAGCTTGATGGCCTTCACGCGCTCGATGAGGCGGGGCATGAAGGCGTCGTAAATGTCTTCGTGGATGAGCAGGCGCGAGGGGCAGGTGCAGATTTCGCCCTGGTTGAGGGCAAACATGGCGGCGCCTTCGAGGCACTTATCGAGGAAGTCGTCGTCGTGGTCCATCACCGATTTGCAGAAGATGTTGGGCGACTTGCCGCCGAGCTCCATCGTGACGGGGATGATGTTTTCGGCGGCGTATTGCAGGATGAGGCGGCCGGTGGTCGTTTCGCCGGTGAAGGCCACTTTTTGCACGCGCTTGTTGCTGGCCAGGGGTTTTCCGGCCTCCAGGCCGAAGCCGTTCACGACGTTGAGCACGCCGGGCGGGATGACTTCCTGCAACAGCTCCATCAGCACCATGATGCTGGCCGGGGTTTGCTCGGCGGGCTTCACCACCACGCAGCAGCCGGCGGCCAGGGCGGGGGCAATTTTCCAGGTGGCCATCAGCAGCGGGAAATTCCAGGGAATAATCTGGCCGATGACGCCGAGCGGCTCCTGAATGACGAGCGACAGGGTGTTCTCGTTCAGCTCGGTGGCCGAGCCTTCTTCGGCCCGAATCACGCCCGCGAAGTAGCGGAAGTGGTCGATGGCCAGCGGCAAATCGGCCGCCATCGTTTCGCGGATGGCCTTGCCGTTTTCCACGCACTCCACGGCGGCGAGGTGGGCCAGGTTGGCCTCCATAACGTCGGCAATCTTCAGCAGCAC
>CAXTCS010000297.1:0-5090 GCA_964242365.1 uncultured Hymenobacter sp.
CCGCCGCACAGCTCCACCGAGTAGTCTTTATCGAAGGTGATGACGCGCACGAACTCGCCGTATTTCTCGCCAAACAGCGCCATCGCGCCCAGGTTTTTGGCCTCGGCAATGGGCACGTTGCGCCGCTCGTCGAGCGGGATTTGCTGGCGAATCCGCTCGTTCACGATTCGCTCGATTTCGCGCAGCTGGCCGTCGGTCACCTTCGTAAAGTGCGAGAAGTCGAAGCGCAGCAGCTTCTCGCTCACCAGCGAGCCTTTTTGCTGCACGTGGCTGCCCAGCACCTCGCGCAGGGCGGCTTGCAGCAAGTGCGTGGCCGAGTGGTTTTGCCGAATCTGGTTGCGGCGGGCCACGTCGGGCTGGGCGATGAACTCGCCGGTCAGGTCCTCGGGCAGCTCCAGCACCGTGTGCACGATTAGGTCGTTTTCGCGCTTCGTATCAATCACGCGCACGACCGAAAGCGGCGATTCCAGGAAGCCCGTATCGCCAATCTGCCCGCCGCTTTCGGCATAAAACGCCGTTTGGTCGAGCACCAGCTGGTACTCGGTTTTGCCCTTGGCCGTGGTCTTGCGGTAGCGCAGAATGCGGGCGGGCGCGGCGTCCAAATCGTAGCCCACGAAAGCGAGCTGCTCGTCCGAATCCGTGACCACGGTCCAGTCCGACTGCTCGGTTTCCTGGGCGTTGCGGCTGCGGTTTTTCTGCTGCGCCAGTTCCTGCTGAAACCCTTCCTCGTCCACGGTCAGGCCTTTTTCGCGGGCAATAAGGGCCGTCAGGTCCAGCGGAAAGCCGAAGGTGTCGCTCAGCTCAAACGCCGTTTTGCCGTCGATGCGGTTGCCGTTGGCGCGGGCCGTTTCTTCGAGCGCATCGAGCCGGCGCAGGCCGGTTTCCAGCGTTTTCAGGAAGGCGATTTCCTCTTCCTCAATCACGCGCTGCACAAACGCCGTCTGGGCCTTCAGCTCGGGAAAAATGCCGGCCATCTGGTCGGCCAGCACGGGCACCAGCTTGTACAAAAAGGGCTGTTTTTGGTTCAGCGACGAAAACGCGTAGCGCACGGCCCGCCGCAAAATGCGCCGAATCACGTAGCCCGCCTTCACGTTGCTCGGCAGCTGGCCGTCGGCAATGGTGAAGGCGATGGTGCGGATGTGGTCGGCGATGACGCGGATGGCGATGTCCGTTTTTACATAGTTGTCAGTTGTCAGCTGTTCGTTGTCAGGCCTCTCCTCCGAACTAACAACTGACAACGGAGAACCGACAACTGCCGAAGGCGTCGTGCCGTGGTATTCCACCCCAACCTCCTTGGCAATGAACTGAATAAGCGGCTGGAACACGTCGGTGTCGTAGTTCGACTTCACGCCCGACACGGCCATCATCAGCCGCTCGAAGCCCATGCCGGTGTCGACGTGCTGGGCGGGCAATTTCACCAGCGACTTGTCGGCCAGGCGCTGAAATTCCATGAACACGTTGTTCCAGACTTCCACCACCTGCGGGTGGTCGGCGTTCACCAGCTCGCGGCCGGGCGTGGCGGCGCGCTCCTCGTCAGAACGCAGGTCGATGTGGATCTCGGTGCACGGGCCGCACGGGCCGGTGTCGCCCATCTCCCAAAAGTTGTCCTTTTTGTTGCCCGGCAAAATCCGGTCGTCGGAAGTGTATTGGCGCCACAGGCCCTGCGTTTCGGTGTCGGCGCCGAGGTTGTCGCCCTTATCGCCTTCGAAATACGTGACGTAAAGCCGGTCTTTTTCCAGCTTGAAAACGTCCGTGAGCAGTTCCCAGGCCCAGGCAATGGCGTCGGTCTTGAAATAGTCGCCAAACGACCAGTTGCCGAGCATCTCGAACATGGTGTGGTGGTAGGTGTCGTAGCCGACTTCCTCCAAATCGTTGTGCTTGCCGCTCACGCGCAGGCACTTCTGGGTGTCGGCGATGCGCTTGTAGGGCGCCGGCTTGTTGCCCAGGAAATAGTCTTTAAACGGGGCCATGCCGCTGTTGATGAACAGCAGCGTGGGGTCGTCCTTCACCACAATCGGGGCCGAGGGCACGATGTGGTGGCCTTTGCTGGCGAAGAAATCGAGGAATTGCTGGCGGACGTGGCTGGCGGTTGGGAGCGGCATAAGAAGGGGGCAACGCCGCCCAAATAGCGGCGGATGCGGTTTTTATAGGTACTTTTCGGCTGAATCGCAAAGGTAGCCATATGCCCTATAAAGAGCGCAGCATCGAAAAACAGTACTTCACCATTGGCGAAGTGGCCGCCCAGTTCAAGGTAGCCGAGTCGCTGGTGCGCTTCTGGGAAACCGAATTCGACGAGCTGCGCCCCCGCCGCAGCAAGAAAGGCAACCGCCTCTACACGCCCCAGGACATTGAGATTTTCCGCACCATCTACCACCTGGTGAAGGAGCGCGGCTACACCATCCCCGGCGCGCGCGACATGCTCAAGCAAAAAGGCCCGCAACTCAAGGAGAAGATTGACGTGGTCCAGAGCCTCGAAAAAGTGCGGGCCTTTCTGCTCTCGCTCAAAAAAGAGGTCGAAGCCGCCGGGAAGGCCGACGCGGAGTAACCTCACGGGACCCCTCCGGGGCTGGCCCCTCTCCAAAAGAGCAGGGAGCCGAACGATTTTCTCACGCCAAGTTTACAGTTTACATTACGCCGCCGTGGCTCCCCCTCTCCGCCGGAGAGGGGGCCGGGGGGTGAGGTTCTCCTAATGAACGACGACACCCTCTTCCACGAACTGGCCCTCACCCTGCTGCCCGGCATCGGCCCGCAGCTCACGCGCCAGCTGATGAGCTACGGCGGCGCGGCCAAAAACGTGCTGATGATGCCGCCCGGCAAGCTCCGCCGCATCCCCGGCGTGGGCGCGGCCACGGTGGCCATTCTCACCGGCAAGGACCGCGAAACGGCCTTCCGCAAGGCCGAAATGGACCTCAAAAAGGCCGAAAAAGACGGGGTCGAAATCCTGTTCTACACCAGCAAGCGCTTCCCCAGCCGCCTCAAGCTCATTCCCGATGCGCCGGCCATCCTCTACTACCAGGGCACGGCCGACCTGAACGCCCCCAAAACCGTGGCCCTCGTGGGCACCCGCCAGGCCACCGACTACGGCCGCGAGCAAACCGAGCGCATCATCAAAGGCCTGCTGCCGCACCGGCCGCTGGTGGTCAGCGGCCTGGCCTACGGCATCGACATCGCGGCCCACCGCGCCGCCTTGCACGAAGGCCTCGACACCGTGGGCGTGATGGCCACCGGCCTCGACCTCATTTACCCCGCCGCGCACCGCAAAACCGCCGAGAAAATGCGCGAGCAAGGCGGCCTGCTCACCGAATTTCCGTTCGGCACGGGGCCCGACCGCTTCAACTTTCCGGCCCGAAACCGCATCATCGCCGGCCTGGCCGACGGCACGGTGGTGGTGGAAGCCGCCGCCAAAGGCGGGGCCCTCATCACCGCCGAGCTGGCCCTGAGCTACGACCGCGACGTGCTGGCCGTGCCCGGCAACCTGGGCTCGGCCGCCTCCGAAGGCTGCAACGCGCTCATTAAAAACAACAAAGCCGCCCTCTACGCCGAGCCCCAGGACCTGGAGCAGCTCCTGAACTGGGACGCGGCCCTGCACCAGTCGGGCAAGTTCAAGCCCGTAACCGCGTACTCGCCGGATGATTTCACGCCCGACGAATTCGCCCTCATAACCGTGCTGGCCGTTGCCAACGGCCGCGAAGAGCAGATGGACGAGCTGGCCTGGAAAGCGCAGCTGCCCATCTACGCGGTGGCCTCGTTGCTGCTGGCACTAGAGTTTCGGGGCGTGGTGCGGGCGTTGCCGGGCAAGAAATTTCAGTTGGGTTAAACTAATCAACTGTTTTTTATACTTGTTCCTAAATAAAAAATCGGTTGTCATACAGAGCGCAGCATCTCGCTCGCTTCGTTGAGAAAATAGCTGATTACTTCCCCACGCGAGCTGTTACGCTATGCATGACGTTCCTTTTCTGTACCTGCTGTTACGCAGTTACTGCTGAAGACGGCGCTTTTGTTGCTAGTTGCTAGTTGCTGGTTATTAACCAGCAACTAGCAACTAGCAACCACTTGCCATGGTCAACGGCGCGAAGCCCCTGCGTAACAGCAGTCAGTAAGTTTACTTTGCAGTAAGTTTAATTTGGGAACAAGTCTTTTAGTTTAACAGTCTCTTTTCGCATTCCTATTACATCCAATTTTAACGATGATTTCAGTCAGGAATCCCCAGAATGTCATGCTTCTGCAAGCTACAGCGGTTTCTGCATCAGTGTACCGGCTTCTCGGCTCCCCTCTCTTTTGAAGAGGGGCCGGGGTGAGGTTCCACCGGTCGCGCCGTGTACCCTAATTGAGAAACTGCTTTAGCTTGACGTTCCAGGAACTCGCGTGAACTCCTCAATTGCTTCAATACCCATCAATCGCCTGCTCATGAAAAAACCTCAACTACTCGTCGCAGGATTGTTCCTGCTACCAGCTGCCGCGTGGCAGCCAGCCACCGCCCAAAGCCTGGACCCCACATTTTCCCCATCCGCCGTGTATGCCCCCGGCGGGGTCTATTCCGCTGTAGAACAGCCCGATGGCAAGCGAGTAGTAGCTGGCGCTTTCAGTCGTATAAACGGCACTGCGGCACCTATGCTGGCCCGTTTTGAAACCACGGGCAGCCTCGATGCCGGCTTTCAGCAAAACCTGGGCGCCGCCAGCCGGGCCTATCGGCCGCGGGTGCTGGCCAACGGGAAAATTCTGGTAATTTCCGTTGGAGGGACCATCACAGCGGGCGGCATCACGCGCCAGTCGGTGCTGCGACTGAATGCCAACGGCACCGGCGATGCCACGTTCGACCCCGGCACCGGCGCCACCTCCTCCGGCAGCCCCACATATGTTGACGATATGCTGCCGCTCGCCAACGGGCAAACAGTGGTAGTAGGGCCGTTCGACCGGTTCAACGGGACAGTGGCCAACAACATCGTGCGCCTCACGGCTACCGGCGCCGTAGACCCTGCTTTCACCTCCGGGCTGGGCAGCTCGAGCGAAATTGAAACCATCGTAGGGCTTGCCAACGGGCAGCTGCTCATCGGCGGCAATTTTTCGAGCTACGACGGGCACCCCTGCCA
>CAXTCS010000298.1:0-5059 GCA_964242365.1 uncultured Hymenobacter sp.
CAGCTGCGCCGCCTGCGCAAGTGGCGCGACCTGCCCCGCGTGGCCGACCTGCCGCCCGCCGCGCAGCTCGAAGCCCTGCTCGCCGTGTACGACGACCACCTCGGCCACGACCGCCGCGTGTGCCTTTTTGGGGCCCTGGCCGCCGATTTCCGTACCCTGCCCGCGCCCATGCAGGCCGAGCTGCGCACCTTCAACCGCGAGCTAACGGAGTGGCTGGCCCAGGTGCTGGCCGTGGGCCGCGCCACCGGCACGCTGCGTTTCGTGGGCAGCCCGGCGGCCAAGGCCGCGCAGGTGCTCACCACCCTGGCCGGCGCGCTGCAAGTAGCCCGCGTGCACGACGAAACGCCGTTTCAGGTCATCGTCGGGCAGCTGCGGCTGGAGCTTTTTACCTAATCGGGCGTGCTTATTGGCCAACTGATTGAGGCCAGCCGGCTCAGCCCGACGCACTAATTCCAGCAACGTTTTTTGTAATCAACCGGCTGTGAAATGATGAATATCTATTCCCCCGCCCACGACCTTTTCAGGGCCGACCCGCGCCCGGCCGTCGCGCCACAAATTCGCTACCCGTCGCCGCCCGCGGGCTTGCGGTGGCTGCGCTGGCAGCTGAAAATACTGTCGGCGGTAGCGCCACAAATCGCCTTCCGGCAAGCCTGGCGCCTGTTCTGCACCCCGCGCCGGCTGCCCGTACGGCCCTGGGAAGCGCCCGCACTGGCCGGCGCCCGGCGCCGCACGGTGGCATACGAAACCGGCCCCGTTGCCGTCTACGAATGGGGCCCGCCCGCCGCGCCGGCCGTGCTGCTGGTGCACGGCTGGGAGCACCGGGCCAGTTTTTGGCGGGCCTGGGTGCGGCCGCTGCTGGCCGCCGGCTACCGCGTGGTGGCGCTCGACGGGCCGGCGCACGGTGCTTCGGGCGGGCGGCAGGCCACGCTCACCGGCTTTGGTGGGGCGGTGCAGGCGGTGGTCGATTCGGTGGGGGAGGTGCGCGCCATCGTGGCCCATTCGTTTGGGGCGGCGTCGGTGGCGGGCCTGCCGGTGCGCCTGCCGGGGGCCGCGCCGCTGCCCCGGCTGGTGCTGATAAGTGCCCCGGTGAGCCCGCGGGCGGTGGCCGGGCGCTTCGCCGATTTTCTGTACCTGTCGGCCGACTTGGTGGAGCGGTTTGCCGACCACATCCAGCGCGTCACGGGCCGCGCCGCCGATTCGTTTGCCACGGCCACCGCCGGCCCCGCTACGAAGGCCGAAAAAGTGCTGATACTGCACGACGAAGGCGACGAAATCGTGCCGTTTGCCGAAGGCCAGCAAATTGCCGCCGCCTGGCCCGGCGCGGTGCTGCACGTCACGCGCGGCCTGGGCCACAACCGCATCCTGCGCGATGCCGATGTGGTGCGGTCCGCCGTGGCGTTTATCGGTTGACGAATCGGATTAATGCAGTCCAGCCCACAGCGGTTTTCGGGTCGATGCGCCAAGCGGAGTAGGGTGCGGGGCTTGCCCCCGCCCGCCGCGTGAACGAAAGTAGACGGATGGCGCCAACGGCGGGCGGGGGCAAGCCCCGCACCCTACCTCATACGAATACTGCCCTAAATACTGTCCAGTCCTTCGGCGGCCAGCTGGCGCAGCACCTCGCGCAGCCCGTCGGCCTCGCGCAGCAGCCGGCCCACGTGCTGCACGTAGTCGGCCTCGGCCCGCAGGTCGCGCTTGAGCTGGCGCAATTCCAGCTCCTGTTTTTTGCCCGAGCCCAGGGCCAGGCCGTTGGGGCCGTATTTCAGCTCGTTCATGGCCTGCTTCAGCTGGGTTTGCTGCTGAAGCAAGGCGCGGGTGTAGCGCGCCAGCACGTCGTCGGCCGCGGCATCGGCCGGGCCCGATTCGGCCAGCAATTGCAGCAGCGAGTAGAGGTCGTCGGCCTCGTAGGCTTCGGTAATGCGCTGCATCTGGGCCGTTTTGCCGGCTTGCTTTTCGGGGTCGCGCTCCAGGTCGGGGTGGTGGGCGCGGGCCAGCTGCCGGTAAATGGTTTTGGTGTTGGATTCGAGCTGCTGCTGGTCGGCGCGGGCGGCTTGGTCGGCGGCTTCCTGCTGGCGCTGGGCCTTGGTTTTGCGGCGCCCGCGGGCCTGGGCGGCGGCTTGCTCGTGCGGCGGCAGGGCCGGGTCGGGGGTGAAAGCTGCGTCGCTGTTTGGGCTCCCCGCGGTTTGTTCTTTTGCGTTTGAAGCCGCTGCCGGGCCCTGCCCGGCCGGCGCGTACTTGCGAATGATTGCCGCCTCGTCCTCGCCAAACCGCTCTTCCAGCGCCCGGGCATTGCCCAAAATCAGCTCCGTAATCTGCTCTTCCTCCAAGCGACTGAAATAGCCCAGCAGCAACGCTTCCTCCAACGCCGGAAACAAGCCGCGCCGCGCCGCCACCACGGCCGTGGCCGCCGGGCCCACTTGCTGCCAGTAGCGCCGCCGCGTTTCGGCCTGCCCGGCGCGAAGGTCGCGCAGCCGCTCCCGCAGGTTTTCCACGTCCAGAATGGCCTGCCGAAACGATTGCTGGGCAGCAGAGCCTGCCTCTTGCTCGCCCTGCCGGACGGGCACAATAATGGGCGCGGGATGCGCCGAATCAGCTTTTGTCATCGCCCGCAAAGGTACGCCCGCGCCTCCGGGAGGTATTGAATGGAAATAATGCTCCGATTCACTCCGCCACTCCGTCATTCAGTCACTCTTTCGCTAATCCGGCCATAATTCAAACGCGACCCGAAACGTGTTGCAGTGCGCGTCCACGATGTCGGCGAGCCGTTCGGAGTAGCCACCGCCCATGCTCACGGCCACCGGCAGGGCGCGGGCGCGGCAGAGGCCGAGCACCGCTTCGTCGCGCTTTTGGCACCCCGCCGGCGTCAGGGCCAGCTTGCCGAGCTTGTCGGTGGCCAGCACGTCGACGCCGGCTTGGTAGAAAACGAAGTCAGGCCGCACCCGGTCTGCCAACGGCGCCAGCGCGGCCGTGAGCTGGGCCAGGTAGTCGGCATCGCCCGTGCCCAGGGCCAGGGCCACGTCCAGGTCCGACTGCTCCTTGCGCAGCGGGTAGTTGGCCCCCGCGTGCATCGAAAACGTGAACACCCGCGGCTCATCCCGGAAAATAGCCGCCGTGCCATCGCCCTGGTGCACGTCCAAATCCACGATTAAAATTTGTTTCGCCAGCCCGTGCGCCAGCAAATGCGCCGCCGCGATGGCCTGGTCGTTCAGCACGCAAAAGCCTTCGCCCCGGTCGGCAAAGGCGTGGTGGGTGCCGCCGGCCAGGTTCAGCCCGATGCCGTCGCGCAGCGCCCGCCGGGCCGATTGCACGGTGCCCGCGCTGCTGCTCAGCGAGCGCCGCACCAGCTGCGCGCTCTGCGGCAAGCCCAGCCGCCGCACTTCGGCCGCCGAAAGCCGCAAGTCGCGCACCTTGTGCCAGTATTCGGCCGTGTGCACCCGCAAAATATCCGCCTCCGCGCACAGCCCCGGCTCGTAAAAATCTTCGGGCGCGGCAATGCCCTGCCACAGCAGCTGCTCCCGTATCAGGGCGTACTTGGCGATGGGAAAGCGGTGCCCGGCGGGCAGGTCGATGATATAGTGGTCGGAAGCGGCGAGGCAGGGCATCGTGAAGTAAAGCGTCGGAAAAGCGAATTGTTAGATGAGATGGAGTCGTACCTAAATTGGGGTAAACAGAAAACAAGGGTTTTAGTCGTGCTAATTGCCGGCGCACAAATTGTCTTTTCAACGGTTTTATCAGGCAATTGAAAAAAATAAATAATAATTTTGAAATTAATTTGCGTAATTAAAATTAATCTCCAACCTTTGTCGCACCAAAAGCAAACAGCCATGTACCGCCACCTACTATTCACCAGTAATTCGGATAAGAAGCAGCCACGTCGGCTGTCTCCGCTCGGTACGTTTGCCTGATTTCAGCCCCCGCTGAAACCCGACACCGCCCGAGCCCACAACGCTCGGGTTTTTTGTTGTTCGCCGGTTATCAACCGGTTACTCACTGAGGCCATGCGTAGCGTTTGCCTCCATTGCCTGCCCCAGCAGCTTCAGCGCCGACTGGATTTCAGTCATCGGAAACTGTGTGTCTGGGCTTTTCTCCTCCGTTCGTTGCGTCGATAATTTCGGCGTAAACCACATGAAATAGAAAAATTCAGCCCGCAAAAGCTGTATTTCTTGCGTCATTAATTTCAAATAAAATGAGTTTTTATTTGCTTGGGATAGGTATGCTTAATTCAAACTGCAATTAGACGCACGAGTAAAAAAGGCTTACGAATTAGTGGCTGATAATTCAAAACGCAGGGCTTAAAATGTTCTTGAGTTAGCGGCGCTAGATTATTTCGTGGACTAAATAGAGTAATTGCCAAAACCGGGCGCCCGTTTCACCTCACCCCCGGCCCCTCTCCCGCGGAGAGGGGAGCCACGGCGGCGCACACTGATGAATCGTTCGGCTCCCCTCTCCGCGGGAGAGGGGCCGCCCCGGAGGGGCCCCGTGAGGTGAAACAGGCGCACGGACCCAAAATCAGCCGTAATAACCGGCACTGCCACCTTTTTCCTGCTCTGCTTTTCTGCTTTAATTTTTAATTTTCACCAACGAGCGAGGCGCCTGTATGCGCCTCTGCCTCGTGCAACGACCATCACCATGGCCAATTTATTACGCGGCAACGACCTTCGAAACCTTGGTTTTCCCGAAGGCCGGGCCATTGGGCTCGCGCTGGCACAATTGCAGCGCAAGCACCTCAAAAAACGCTCGCCCACCGACCAGCTGGCCTTGCTGAGCCAGCTGTTGGCCAACCCCGAAGCCTACCTCGCCGACCTCGACTGGAGCCAGACGGCTGCGGCTTTGCTGCCTCCGCCCAACCGCCACATCGGCCTGGTCGAGCGCAAAGAATACGCTGTGTTTGGGGCCGAGCACATCGAGCCAGGCGCCCTTCAGCAGATGGAGACGGCCATGAAACTGCCCGTGACGGTGGCCGGCGCGCTCATGCCCGACGCCCACCACGGCTACGGCCTGCCCATTGGCGGCGTGCTGGCCACCGACAACGCCGTGATTCCCTACGCCGTGGGCGTGGACA
>CAXTCS010000299.1:0-5047 GCA_964242365.1 uncultured Hymenobacter sp.
AGGCGCTCGAAGACATCCTGCTGGGCCGCGTGGTGAAGCAGGGCATCGACGGCACCAGCCTCGATTTTTCGGCCGATGAGCAGGCCAGCGGCAGCCTGGTTAAGAAAACCATCAAGGTGCGCGCCGGCGTGGACAAGGAGTTTGGCCGCAAAATCATCAAGGCCATCAAAGACGCCAAGGTGAAGGTGGAAGCCCAGATGCAGGACGACCAGGTGCGCGTCACGGCCAAGAAAATCGACGACTTGCAGGCCGCCATCGCCGTGCTGCGCCGGGCCGATATCGGCCTGCCGCTGCAATTCGTGAACATGAAAAGCTAGCTGAACAATTATGAATTATGAGTTCTGAATTATGAGTTGTTGACTTCAGCCCGCCCATAATTCATAATTCATAATTCAAAACTCATAATTCCACCTCGTGTACGACTTTTCTGCCTTCGCCCACGCCGCTACCTGGGTTAGCTTGCTGACCCTCACGTTCATGGAAATCGTGCTGGGGATTGACAACATCATCTTCATTTCGATTGTCGTCAACCGGCTGGCCAAAAATTCGCAGGCCCGCGGGCGCACCATCGGCCTGCTGCTGGCGCTGGTGTTTCGCATTGGTCTGCTGCTGAGCATTTCCTGGATTGCGAGCCTGCGCACGGCGCTGTTCACCATCAACATCCCGTCGCTGGTGAGCAATTTTGGCGTGACCGGGCGCGACCTGATTCTGCTGGCCGGCGGCTTGTTTTTGATGTACAAGAGCACCACCGAAATTCACACCAAGCTGCAAGGCGAAGAAGAGGAGGAAGGCATCGACGGCGGCAACGCCTCGATGCTGAGCGTGATTTTGCAGATTGTGGTCATCGACATCGTGTTCAGCTTCGACTCCATTCTGACGGCCGTGGGCCTCGTGGACAACGTGCTGGTGATGATTGCGGCCGTGATTTGCGCCATGGGCATCATGCTGGCGTTCAGCGGCGTAGTGGCCAATTTTGTCAACAACAACCCCACCATCAAGATGCTGGCGCTGTCCTTCCTCATCATGATTGGCTTCATGCTGGTGATGGAGGCCGCCCACAAAGAAGTGGAAAAAGGCTACCTCTACTTCGCCATGGCCTTTTCGCTGACCGTGGAAATCCTGAACCTGCGCCTGCGCAAAAAAACCAAGCCGGTGCACTTGCGCGACTCGAAATACGACTAAGCCGGCTTTCGTATTATTTGCGGCCCATTAGCCCCAGCGGGGCGGCCCGTCGGTAGAAGTCTTCAGGCAAGGGTGTACCAAAGCCCCAGCGGGGCGACCCATACGTCCGCTCAATTGACGCGGAAGAATGGGCCGCCCCGCTGGGGCTTTACTTTTCTTGCCTCTAAAACCACTACCGACGGGTCGCCCCGCTGGGGCTAATAATTCGCCAAATCAACCACTTGCTCCGCTTGGTCGAGCACGCGGCGCTGGGCCAGCTCCAGCAGGCGGCGGTTCAGCTCGGGGCGGTGCTGGCGGTAAAAGCTGTATTCCTCGGTAGTGAGCTGGCCGGAAATCAGGCCCACCACGGTGTAGCGCAGCTTGGTGTTGCGGGCCAGCAGCTCGGCCAGTTGGCGCTGCTGGTCCGTGGGGTGCAGCACGATGTGGTGGTCGCGCACAAAATCGGCCACTACGGCCAGCAGCAGCGCATTTTGCAGCTTCAGCACCGGGCGCAGCGTGGCGTGCAGGAAATGGCCCACGGTGGCGGGCGCGTCCCCGGCTTCGGCCAGCACCGTGGGGCGCAGCGCCACAAGGGCGTCGTCAGGGCGTTGGGAAGGAGAAGCGGACATTGAAAGAAAGATGACGGCAGGAGTCAATACAACAGCTACAAGTCCAATTGTTAACTGCTCACTGCCAATTTCTCATTGCCAATTGCCAATTGCTCACCCGACCACGCCCAGTTTCACCAGCGCGTCCCAGAGCACCACGCCGGCGGCCACGCCCACGTTCAGCGAGTGCTTGGTGCCGAACTGCGGGATTTCCACGGCCAGGTCGCAGAGGGCCAGCACGGCATCGTCGACCCCAAAAACCTCGTTGCCGAGCACCAGCGCCAGCGGCTGGCCCGGCGCGGGCCGAAACTGCGGCAGCGCCACGCTGCCCGTGGTCTGCTCCACGGCCACTACCTGGTAGCCGTCCTGCTTCAGCGCGGCCACGGCGGCCACCGTTTCGGGGGCGTATTTCCAGTCCATCGAAGCCTCGCTGCCCAGGGCCGTTTTGGTGATTTCGCGGTGCGGCGGGCGCGGCGTGATGCCGCAGAGCCAGATTTCTGCGAGCGCAAAAGCATCGGCCGTGCGGAAGATGGCGCCCACGTTGTGCATGCTGCGCACGTTGTCGAGCACCAAAACCACCGGGCTTTTGGGCGTACTTTTGAAGTCCGCCACGGCCACCCGGTTCAGCTCGGCCATTGTGAGTTTTCGCATGGGAAGGAGCACCCGCTTTCGCTGGTGCAGATTGCGCCACCCCGGCCCAACCTCGGCCCGGTGCAGCGACTTTTGTGAACCGGAACCCCGGCAAAACGTGTTTTTTACCTATCAGCGCGCAAGCTAAAGCGTGCGCTACAAATCAGTGTCCGCACCCAAGAAAGAATTCGTCATCAAGTCCGTCGGGCCCGACCACATCACCCCCGGCTCGCCGGTCGATACGCCCCTGATGAAGCAGTACTACCTGCTCAAGCAGCAGCACCCCGGCGCGGTGCTGCTCTTCCGGGTGGGCGATTTTTACGAAACCTTCGGCGAAGACGCCGTCACGGCCGCCCGCATCCTCGACATCACGCTCACCAAGCGCGGCGGCGGCACGCCCAACGAGATTCCGCTGGCCGGCTTTCCGCACCACGCCCTCGACAACTACCTGCCCAAGCTGGTGCGCGCCGGCCAGCGCGTGGCCATCTGCGACCAGCTCGAAGACCCCAAATCGGCCAAAGGCCTCGTCAAGCGCGGCATCACCGAGCTCGTGACGCCCGGCGTGAGCATGCACGACAACGTGCTCGAACGCCGCACCAACAACTACCTGGCCGCCATTCACTTTGGTAAATCCGAAGCCGGTATTTCCTTTCTCGACATCAGCACCGGCGAGTTTCTGGTGGCCCAGGGCACGCTCGATTATCTGGGCAAGCTGCTCCAAAACTTCAGCCCCGCCGAAATCCTGTTCTGCAAGAAAAGCCGGGGCGAGTTTGAGCAGCATTTTGGCCCCGATTACTGCACCTACGCGCTCGACGAGTGGGTTTTTGGCCAGGATTACGCCCACGACACCCTCACCCGCCACTTCCGCACCACGTCGCTGAAAGGCTTCGGCGTCGACACCCTGAAGGAAGGCATCGTGGCCGCCGGCTGCATCCTGCACTACCTCGCCGAAACCAAGCATTCCGACCTCGGCCACGTGGCCAGCCTCGGCCGCCTCGAAGAAGATAAATACGTCTGGCTCGACCGCTTCACGGTGCGCAACCTCGAGCTGGTGCAGGCCCAGCACCCCGGCGGCGTGCCCCTCATCGACGTGCTCGACCAGACCCTGACGCCGATGGGCGCCCGCCTGCTGCGCAAGTGGATAGTGCTGCCGCTGAAGGAAGTAAGCCAGATTCAGCGCCGACTCGACACGGTGGCGGCGCTGGTGGCCGACGAAGAATTGCTGGCCGACCTCACCCAGCACCTGCGCCAAATCAACGACCTGGAGCGCCTGATTTCCAAAGTCGCCGTGCGCCGCGTGAACCCGCGCGAGCTGCTCCAGCTGGCCCGCGCCCTCGAAGCCGTGGCGCCCATGCGCGAGCGCCTGGCCGCCTCCGGTGTCAAAGCCCTCGTGAAGCTGGCCGACCAGCTCAACCCCTGCGCCAACCTGCGCCAGGAAATCTTCGCCAAAATCAAGCCCGACGCGCCCCTGCTCACCAACCAGGGCGGCGTGCTGAACCCCGGCATCGACGCCGAGTTGGACGAGCTGCGCGCCCTGGCTTTTTCGGGCAAAGACTACCTCTTGCAATTGCAAATGCGCGAGCAGCGCAACACCGGCATCTCATCGCTGAAAGTCGCTTACAACAAGCTCTTTGGCTATTACCTCGAAGTCACCAACGCCCACAAAGACAAGGTGCCCGCCGCCTGGATTCGCAAGCAAACGCTGGTGAACGCCGAGCGCTACGTGACCGAGGAGCTGAAAACTTACGAGGAAAAAATCCTCAACGCCGAAGAGCAATTGTTCGTCATCGAGCAGCGCATCTACACCGATTTGGTGCTGGCCGCGCTCGATTTCGTGCCCCACATTCAGCAAAATGCCCGCGCCATCGGCGTGATGGACTGCCTGGCCAGCTTCGCGCTCACCGCCCGCCAGCAGCGCTACGTGATGCCCGTGGTGAACGACGGCACCGTGCTCGATATCCGGGCCGGGCGCCACCCCGTCATCGAGCGCCAGCTGCCGCCCGGCGAAAGCTATATTCCGAACGACATCTGCCTCGACCAGCACGACCAGCAAATCGTGGTCATCACCGGGCCCAACATGGCCGGCAAATCGGCCCTGCTGCGCCAGACCGCCCTCATCGTGCTGCTGGCCCAAATCGGCTCTTTCGTGCCGGCCGACGCCGCCACGGTGGGCATCATCGACAAGATTTTTACCCGCGTCGGCGCCTCCGACAACCTGAGCAAGGGCGAAAGCACCTTCATGGTCGAGATGACCGAAACGGCCTCCATCCTGAACAACCTCTCGGACAGAAGCCTGGTGTTGATGGACGAAATCGGGCGCGGCACCAGCACCTACGACGGCATCAGCATCGCCTGGGCCATCGTCGAGCACCTGCACAACAACCCCAAAGCCAAGGCCAAAACCCTCTTCGCCACCCACTACCACGAGCTCAACCAGCTGGCCGACGACTGCCCCCGCGTGCGCAACTACAACGTGGCCGTGAAGGAAGCCGACGGCCGCATCCTGTTTCTGCGCAAGCTGCAAGCCGGCGGCTCCGAGCACAGCTTCGGCATTCACGTGGCGCGGCTGGCCGGCATGCCCACCTCGGTGGTGCTGCGGGCCAACGAAATCATGCACCACCTCGAAGTGGAGCGCACCAGCGCCGGCG
>CAXTCS010000300.1:0-5039 GCA_964242365.1 uncultured Hymenobacter sp.
GGGCCTCCCTCACGCAGCGGGCCACCGAAAGCCGGCGCGCCCACCACCTCGCCCGCTTCGGCCCGGCCGTGGAGACCGACCCGGCCGTGGTCGACGACTACACCGTGGTGCGGCCCAACACCTTCGCCACCACCCTCAAGGTGCAGGCCGTGCGCGTGGCGGGCCGCTGGCGCGCGGCCACCGGCGGCGTGCGCGTGTCGCTGCCGCGGGTGGCGGGCATCGCCGCGCCGCGCTACGGCGAGGTGTGGCTCGTGCGCGGGCACCCCGACCCCAGCAAGGCCCCGCTCAACCCCGGCGAGTTCGACTACCGTCACTACCTGGCGTGCCGGCAGGTCTACCACCAGCACTACATTCACCCCGACCAATACCGGATGCTGCACCTGGCGCCGCCCAACGCGCTGGTGGCCCTCAGCATGGCGGCCGCGGCGCGGCTCGACGCCGTTTTTCGGCACTACATCAAGGCCCGGCGCGAGTACGCCATTGCTTCGGCGCTGGTGCTGGGCATTAAGGATGACGTCGATATCGCCACCAAGCAAGCCTACACCGCCACCGGCACCACGCACATCATGGCCGTGTCGGGGCTGCAGGTGGGGCTGCTGTTCGCGGCCATGTCGTGGCTGCTGCGGAAGCTGTTTGGGCGGGTGCGCGGGTTCTGGCTGTGGTCGGCCCTGGTGGGGCTGGCCGTGATTTGGAGCTACGCCTTTCTCACGGGCTTGTCGGCGTCGGTGCTGCGGGCCACGGTCATGTTCACGGTCATCATCGTGGGGCGGGCCTTCCGGCGGCAAGATTCCATCTTCAACACGCTGGGCGTGGCGGCCTTCGGGCTGCTGCTCTGGAACCCGTTTCTGGTCGTCGACGTCGGGTTTCAGCTCTCGTTTCTGGCGGTGCTCAGCATCGTGTACGTGCAGCCGCGCATCGCGCGCTGGGTCGACGTGGAGGCTTATTTCTACGCCCGGCGCCGGCCCTGGCAGCCCAAAGCCATGCAGTGGGCGTGGCGGGCCAGCGGCTGGGCTCTCAACAAGGTGTGGCAGGCCGTGGCGCTTTCGCTGGCGGCGCAGGTGGCCACGTTCGGGCTGGGGCTGTACTATTTCCACCAGTTTCCGCTCAGCTTTCTGGTGTCGAACCTCGTGGCCGTGCCCATTTCGAGCGGGGCCGTGTACGTGGGCCTGGCGCTACTGGCCCTCAAAGGCCTCGTGGTGGGCCTGGGGGCCGTGGTGCCGGCCGCCGCAAGTTGGCTCGACTGGCTGCCGTGGTCCGTGGCCTGGGTTTTCGAGAAAATGGTCTGGCTGTTCAACGAGTACATCTTCCTGATTAGCCGGGTAATGTCGGGCTGGGTTATCCGCGAAATCCACGTATCGGCCCTGCAAACGGCCCTCGTTTTCGGCCTCATCGGCACCGCGCTGGCCTGGCTGGGCACCCGGCGCCTGGGCTGGCTGGGCGGCCTGGCGGCGCTGCTGGTCTGCTACGCCGGCAGCCGCGTGGCCGAAGCCCGCGCCGTGGCCCCCACCGAAGAATTCATCGTGTACAGCATTCCGCGCCGCTCGGCGGTGGGGTTTTGGCAGGGTGCGGCGGCCGAGTTCGTCACCCCCGATTCGTTGCCGCTCACCGAAACCGAGCGCACCTACCGCCTGCTGCCGGGCATCATCGGGCGGGCGGCCCGGCGCACGGCCTACCGCGTGGGCTGGCGCGGCACCACCATCCCCGTCCGGCGCATTGCCGACCCCGACAGCGCCAACGAGCGGCTGTTCTGGAAGCCCGGCCCCGTGGTGCTGGCCCGCTGGCGCGGCCTGCGCGTCGGCTTCGTGGCCAGCCGCATTTCGTCGGCCACCCGGCCCGCGCCCGTCGACGTGCTCGTACTGCGCCGCAACGCCCGCCTCCCGCCCGAAACCGTGGCCGCCGTATTCGGCTCCCAGGTGCGGGTGGTGTTCGACTCCAGCTGCAAAACCTGGTACGTGGCCCGGCAGGATTCCACGTTGCGCGCCCACGGCTTCCGCACCTGGGACGTGACCGCGCAGGGTGCTTTCCGGTGCCGGCCACCGGGGCAGTAGCACCCGAAATCGGCTCGTTTTACGCCACCAAGCAACCGTCGGCGCCCCGCGTTTCGAGTTATGCTCAGCGCGACGTGCCAGCTAGTTGCCGGTTGCTTGTAGAAGTGCGGCCTGTGGCCCGGCAGTAATAAAACACTCCGGCCCCGCATTTTTTACGTTAACTGCCCCAGCGGATGCCACCTTTCCACCCCCGTGGGCATCCTCGTTGTAACCATCCATCCGCGCCGTTCCCGCCCCTTATGGAAAACCTGCTCACTCCTGAACTCGAAGCCCTTCGCTACATTCATTACCAGGCCGAAGACCGCATCGGCTACATCACCCTCAACCGCCCCGACAAGCGCAACGCGTTGAACGGCGACGTAGTAACCGAACTCAAGCAGGCATTTGAGTTCGCCGAAAACGACGAAAGCGCCAAGGTCATCGTGCTGCGGGCGGCTGGCGAGGTATTCTGCGCCGGCGCCGACTTGGCCTACATTCAAGACCTTCAGGGGTTTGGCTATACCGATAACCTGGAAGACAGCACGCACCTCATGCAGCTCTTCCACCAGATTTACACCCTCAAAAAAGTCGTTATTGGCCAGGTGCAGGGCCACGCCATTGCCGGCGGCTGCGGCCTGGCCGCCATCTGCGACCTCACCTTTGCCGTGCCCGAAGCCAAGTTTGGCTACACCGAAGTTAAAATCGGCTTCCTGCCGGCCATCGTGAGCGTGTTTTTGCTGCGCAAAATCGGCGAGGCCCGCACCAAGCAGCTGCTGCTCAGCGGCGACCCCGTCTCGGCCCAAACCGCCCTCGACATGGGCCTTATCACCTTCCTAGCTTCCAAAGAAGAGCTGGCCGACCGCGTGCGCGCCTACGCCCAGCGCCTGTGCCGCGAAAACTCGGGCCAAAGCATGGAGGTGACCAAGGAAATGCTGGCCCACCTGCCCGAATTGGGCCTCGAAGAAGGCCTGCGCTACGCCGCCCAGCGCAACGCCGAAGCCCGCGGTTCAGCCGATTGCCGCAAAGGCATCGCCGCCTTCCTGAGCAAAGAAAAAATCGGCTGGTAAGTCAGTAGTGATTAGGGGTTAACGATTAGTGATTAATAGTCGACGGGTTTGTCTTGCCTTCGCTAATCACTAATCACTAATCACTAATCGCTAACCGCTGATAAACAGGGTTTTGGCATAATTTCCAAACAACCCTTTCCTGCCCCGGTTACTTTGGCATGACAGCACCGGCCGCCATCGACATCACCCTTGCCACCTTCGGATTCATGGAATTCTGGGCGTGGTTCATGCACAAATTCGTGCAGCACGGGCCGTTGTGGTTTTTGCACCGCTCGCACCACGTGCGGCACCCGCACCCGGTGGAGCGCAACGACCTGTTCTTCCTGATTTATGGCGGTATTTCGGCTGCGTTGTTTATTAGCGGCGACAACGGCGGGCGCTGGTGGTTTTGGGTGGGCGTGGGCATCGCGGCCTATGGCACGGTCTACTTTTTCGTGCACGACGTGCTGATTCACGGCCGCCTGCGCTTCTGGAAAAAATCGCAGAACTCCTATCTGCGGGCCCTGAATATGGCCCACAAAACCCATCACAAAACCACTGACCGCGACGGCTCCGCCGAATTTGGCTTGCTTTGGGTATCGCCTAAATACCTGGAGCTGGCTCGAAAACAATTAAAAATTAAAAACGAAAAAATTAAAAGTTTATAGCTAATTGTTGCGTTTAATCCGCATTCAGACCGAACAATCATTTTAAACAATTTATAATTCTTAATTTATAATTTTTAATTAACATCAATGGGCCACTTCTCTATCAGCGACTTAGAGCAGCTTTCGGGTATCAAGGCGCACACGATTCGGATGTGGGAACAGCGCTACGATTTGCTGCGCCCCGTGCGCACGGCCACCAATATTCGCCTGTATTGCGACGACGATTTGCGCCGCCTGCTCAACGTGACCACGCTGTGCGGCCGGGGCCAGCGCATTTCGCAGGTGGCCCGCCTCAGCGACGACGAAATCAAGGCCGCCGTGCTGGCTTGCTGCGACGACGGGCACGACTACCACCTTCAGGTGAACGCCCTGCTCGCCGCCATGCTGGGCTTCGATGAAATCAGCATCAATCAACTGTTCAACGACGCTTCGGCCCGTCTGGGCTTCGAGAAAATGATGCTTTTCGTGGCCTATCCGCTTTTGCAGCGCATCGGCCTGATGTGGCTGGCCGGCACCGTGAACCCGGCCCAGGAGCACCTGCTGGCGCAGCTACTGCGTCAGAAAATGCTGGCTGCCACCGATGGCCTGCCCGGCGTGCCGAGCACGTCGCGCCGCTGGGTGCTGTTTCTGCCCGAAGGCGAACTGCACGAGCTGGCGCTGCTCTTCATGAACTACACCCTGCGGGCGCGGGGCCAGCACACCCTGTACCTGGGCCAGAACCTGCCCACGGCGGAGCTGGCCGCGGTGTGCGCCGCCTACCAGCCCGATGCCGTGGTGACGGTGCTGACCTCGCGGCCGGAGCGCGGCCGGGTGGCCGAATTCGCGCGGGAAATATCGGCCCAGTGCGCCGACAAGCTGGTGGTGCTCTACGGCCCGCTGGCCCGGCAGGAAGGCCTGGTATTGCCCGAAAACTGCGTTTCGCCGGTGCTGATGACCGATTTCCTGGCCCTGGTGGCCACCTTGGAAACGGAGCCCGTGGCAGCGTAAGCCGCACGCTACAAGCCGCGCCGCGCTCGTTGTTAGCAGCTGGCTTCGCAAAATGGTAGCGCCGGCGGCCGGCCAATCGAAAGCGCAAACCCTGCGTCGGACGTACCTTGCCGTGTCTGCGGAAAAAAAGCAGCGCGGCCGAACAAAATACTTTCGGCCGAGGCCGCGCCAATTGGCGGCGCGCTCGTATCTTTGTTTAACAATCGGCCACGAAAAGCTAAACAGCATGACTTCGCTCGAATTCACCTCACAAGTGCAGAAGATTTCGCTCACCCTCCGGCCCGCCGCCATGAATTTGACGCGAGACGCTG
>CAXTCS010000301.1:0-5001 GCA_964242365.1 uncultured Hymenobacter sp.
AGCAGCTACTTCCTGTTTTCGTTTGCCGATTATTTCGACCGCACCAACATGCACTTCGGCCCGTTGCGGGTCTTCAACGACGACAGCGTGGCGGCGCAGTCGGGCTTTCCGCAGCACCCGCACTCCGAAATGGAAATCGTGACGCTGGTGCTCGACGGCGAAATCACGCACCAGGACACGATGGGCAACAAAACGACCATCAAAGCCGGCGAAGTGCAGCGCATGACCGCCGGCACCGGCCTGGCCCACTCCGAATTTAACCGCCAGGACAAGCCCTTGCACTTGTACCAGCTCTGGTTTATTCCCGGCCAGAAAGGCCTGGCGCCCAGCTACGAGCAAAAAGACCTGGGCTTCACGAGCGGGAACAAGAACGAATTGGTGCCGCTCGTGACCGGGCAAAAGGTGCTCGAAGACGTGGTGTACATGAATTCGAACAGCACGGTGTACTGGGCCAACCTGAGCGAAGGCAAGGAGATTGAGTTTAAGACTTTTCCGATTCGCCTCACCTTCATTTACGTGAAGGAAGGCAGCCTGTTTGTGAACGGCACCGAGCTCGGCCCCAACGACCAGGCCCGCATGACCGACGACGACGTGGTGCAAATCCGGGCCACGAAAGATGCCCAGTTCATTTTGATTGACCTGCCGGCTGCCGAATCCAATTACTGACTGGTGTTGCGCGGTTGCTGCTGAAGCCGGCGCTTTGGTTGCTGGTTTCTGGTTGCTCGTTGCTGGTTATTAACTAGAAACAAGTAACCAGAAACCCCTTACCATAAACCCGCGCAAGCCGGCAACCGCAGGGCCGGAAATAGGCCCGTATTTCCGGGCCTATTTCCGGCCCTGCGGCTCGGTTAGCTCATCGACCAGGTAAATCGGGCGGTTTTTCACTTGCTCGAACGTTTTGCCCAGGTACAGGCCCACCATGCCCAGCACGGAGAGCAGCAGGCCGGAGCAGAACCAGATGGAGATAATCAGGCTGGCGTAGCCGAGCGGGAACGTGTGGCCGGCCAGGAACCGAAATACCGTGATTGCGGACATGAGAAAGGTGAACGCGGAGATGCTCAACCCCAGCTTGATGACCAGGCGCAGGGGCTTGTCGGAATAAGCCAGGATGACGTCGAGGGCCAGGTTGAGCAGCCGCCGGAAATCGTAGGAACTGGCGCCTTCGGCCCGTTTGGCGTGCTCGACGGCAAGGGCGGTTTTTCGAAAGCCGACCCAGTGCACGAGGTTGGGGAAATACCGGATGCTTTCGCGCATGGTCAGCACGGCGTCGACTACTTTGCGGTGAAAAATGCCGAAATTAGCGGTGGTTGGGTCTTGTTTGGTTTCGGTCAGATAGGAGATAACCCGGTAAAAGGCGTAGGCCCAAAACCGTCTGAACCAGGTGTCCTGGCGGTCGACGCGTTGGGCAAACACAACATCATAGCCTTGCCGGGCCCGGGCGGGCAGCCGGGGAATTTCCTCGGGGAGGTCCTGCAGGTCGCAGTCCATCACCACCACCCACTGGCCCGTGCACTGCTCGAGGCCGGCGGTGATGGCCCGGTGCTGGCCAAAATTGCGGGTGAGCCGCACGCCCCGGATGCGCGGGTCGCGGGCGGCATTGGCGAGGATGCGGGCCCAGGAACCGTCCGGGCTGCGGTCGTCCACCAACACGATTTCGTATTCCGGCGTGATGGCTCCGACGCTGGCCTGAATGCGCCGCACCAACTCATCCACGATGTTTTCGGCCCGGTAGACGGGGCTGACAATGGACAGCAAAGGAGCGGGGGAAGCGGGCAAATCCGACACGGGTTAAGTGGAATGAAGCAGCAAGAAAGCCACTAAGCCGCGCATTTGGGCAATCCCGCTGGCGCTGGCCCGCCAATGACGGCGGGCTCGGCTGGCTCAGGCGAGGAGGGCGGGAAGATGCGCCAGTGAATCGATGCGGCGCGGATAGTACGGAAAGGCGCCGTCGCGGTCAAGCAGCACCGCCTGCATCCCCAGGGCCAGCGCGGGCTCCATGTCGAGCTTGATGGAATCGCCGACGTAGAGCACGTTGGCCGCCGGAACGCCGGCCGCGGCCAGGGCCGCCTGGTAGAAGCCGCGCGCGGGCTTAGCCAGCCCCTGGGTTTCCGACGCGGTGATGTCGCGAAACCGGCTTTGGCCAAACAGCTCCGCCACCAAAGCCGGCAGGCGGCTGTTGAAATTGGAAGCGATGCCCAGCGGCTGACCGAGGGCCGCCAGGGCGGTGCAGTCGGGGAAGACGGCCCAGGGCAGGGCCGAGCAGGCGCGAAAGATTTCCTGAAGCAACTGGTCGGTAGGAATGAGGCCGAGCGAATAGAGCAGCTCGGCATTGAAGCGGTGGTAGAATTCCGGGGAAGTGCGGTCGGGAAAAGGGAAGGATTCGCTTACTAGTTTGTGCCGGCGCCGCAGAAACCGCAACGGAATGCGGTGGCCGGCGCCGGTCAACACTTCATTCAGCCGTTGCCAAAGCAGCGGCTTGTGAATGAGCGTGTTGGCCGCGTCGAATAAAACATACCGAATGGCGGCATTTGTGGGCACCAACACCGATTGCTAGAAGATAAAATGAGGCGACGAATTGTCGTGCAAGCGCTCAAAGGAAGTTTGATTCGGGTAAATGACGTCGAGCAACACCCGCACGGCCACCCCCGGCTGAATGCGCGGCGCGTCGGGCGCCTGGCCATAAAGCAGCTCCTGGAGCGTGTACCGCACGTCGGCAAAGCCGAAATGCGCCCGCATCGAATTGGTGCCCGAAATGCGGCAATTCACTTCAAACGGGACGATAGCGCCTTCGCTGGTGACGATGGATTGCAGGTTGGCCGAGCCCAAAATTGGGGCGGCGGCCGTCATTTGCTCCAGCATGCGTTGGATGGCCGCGTCGTAGTCCCTCACCACCTTGCAGGTCTGGGTAGTGCCGTGCGCCAGGGTGCGGCTCATGGTGATGGACCCGTGCAGCTGCCGGCCGTGCGCGACGTAAAAAGCGGTGGTAATTTCTTCTCCCCGGTGCAGCTCCTGCACCACGTAGTCGGAGTCCGAAAAAGGCCTGAAATCAGAGGGGTTGAGGTGCAAGTCCCGCGAGCCCCGCCCCAGCCGGGGCTTGACGATGCACTCGGCAAACTCGCCCCGGTATTCTGACGGCAGCCGGGACGCCGCGAAAGGGATGCCGTGGCGCTGGTGGTGCCGAAACGATTCCAGCTTGTCCAGGTAAAGCCGGGCCGCTTCCAGTCCCGAGGCGGCCACTGGGCAGCCGAGGCTGGCGCGGTGCAGCGCCAGGTAATAAACCTCAAAATCGGTCGAGGGAATAATCAGGTCGATGCCTTCGTGCCGCACAATGGCCGCGATTTGCGCGGGATACCCGGCGTCAACGGCCTGAGCAACCGGGTAGAAGGCATCGACTAAGTGGTTTCCGGCCGAGAAGGGAGCCACGTCGCACCCCACCACCCGAATGGGAAAGCCCGTGGCCCGCAGGTTGCGAATAATGCCCTGGCCCACGTTGCCGCCAATTCCGGTTACCAGTACCGTTTTTCTATTCATAATGTCAGGCTGTGCAGCCTGCGTGGCTAGGCTAAAGGCCGGGCGGCCGCGAGGTGAGGGCCGCAAAAGTACGCGCGGGGACACTGGGCTCCCGGACAAATGCTTTTTCATCCGGCAAAAAACGTAGCGGGAGGTTTCACAAGGGCCAAAGAGGTTTCGCGACGTGTAAGAACGTCAACCTTGCGCAACCTCGCGCTGCCTGCTTACCGAATCAGCGCCACCTTCACCTTTTTGCCTTTCACCTTGGCGCCCTGCATGCGGGCCAGCACTTCTTCCGCCAGGGCTTCGGGCACGGCCACGAAGCTGTGGTGGTCGAATACTTCGATGCGGCCCACGGCGTCGCGCTCCAGCCCGCCCACGCTCACGAAGGCCCCGGCCAGGTCGCCCCGGCTGATTTTCTCGCTCTTGCCGGCCGACACGTGCAGCGTCACGGTGCTGGGGCGCGGCGGCTTGGGCAGGGCATCGGGCAGGGCCGGCGGGCGCAGGCCGGCCCACTGCACCCCGGCGGCGGCCGGCCAGTTTTGCAGCTTCTGTTGCTCGTAAGGCGTGGCGATGAGGTGGGCCGTGCCCACGGCGCCGGCGCGGGCCGTGCGGCCCGAGCGGTGCATGAACGTGTCGGCCTGGTCGGGCATGTCGTACTGCACCACGGTGTCGAGCTCGTTCACGTCGAGGCCGCGGGCGGCTACGTCGGTGGCCACCAGCACGGTGGCCGAGCCGTTGCGCAGCTTCATCATCGACTTGTCGCGCTCGGGCTGGAGCATCTTGCCGTGCAGGGCTTCGGCGGCCAGGCCCCGGCCTTTGAGGAAGCGGGTCAGCTCCTCCACCCGGTCGCGGGTGTTGGCAAACACCAGCGACCGGCCGGCGTCGGGCCGGGTGATGAGGTGGAACAGGGCCGCCGGCTTTTGGTCGGCGGCGTTCACGACGTGGCCTCGCAGCACCAGGCTCTCGGGCAGGGTAGAGGCATTGGAGCCGCCAACGTTCATCACGCGGGGGCGGGTCAGGTATTCGCGCACCAGGCTCAGCACCTTATCGGGCATGGTGGCCGAAAACAGCAGCGTTTGCCGCCGCACCGGCAGGCGGCTGATGATGGTGGCCATTTCTTCCTGAAAGCCCAGCTCCAGCAGCTTATCGGCCTCGTCGAGCACCAGCACTTTCAGCCGGTTCGGGATGATGGTGCGGCGCTCGAGGTGGTCGAGCATCCGGCCGGGCGTGGCCACGACGACGTGCGGGGTTTGTTGCAGGCCCTTCACTTCGTCGCGCATGGCGTGGCCGCCGTAGTAGCCGGCCACGCGCAGGTTGGGCACGTGCTTGCCGAGGCGCTGGAGGGCGTCGCGCACTTGCAGCACCAGCTCGCGGGCGGGCACCAGCACGAGGGCCTGCACCGTGGCCGAGGTCACGTCAACCTGCTGAAGCACGGCGAGGCCGTAGGCGGCGGTTTTGCCCGAGCCGGTGGGGGCCTGGCCGGCCACG
>CAXTCS010000302.1:0-4998 GCA_964242365.1 uncultured Hymenobacter sp.
GCCCAGATAACCTCCCTGCCGGACGGAACCGTGAAAAACTACCTCTTTCGGGCGCGGAAACTGCTAAAGCAACAACTACTGGCCCGCTACCAGCGCGACGACTTATGACGAGCCCCCATCTTTCCGAACGCGCCCTCCAGGAGGCCGCGGAATTTGCCTCCCGGCTGCCGGCTCCCCAAGCGGCCCACCTGCGCGACTGCCGCCTGTGCCAGGGCCGGGCCGCTACTTACCAGCAACTGTTTGCGGCGGCGGCCCGGCTGCCAAAGCCGGCTTTTGCTTTCGACCTCACGGCCATCGTCTTAGCCGAATTACCCAGGGCCAGGCCCGCTTTCCCCTGGGTGCTCAGCGGGGTGGCCGCCCTCGTGCTGGGGATTGTGGGCGCGTTTTTGGCCCTGTTCGGCGGCGCGCTGGTGCAGGCTTTTCAGGGTTTGTCTACCGGGCTGGGGGCCGGGCTGGGGGTCGTGGCCGGCTTCCTCGTGGCCGGGCAATGCCTGGTGCTGTTGGCCCGGCACCGCCGGCAAATGCGGCTGCTGACTTTTTCGTAATTTTTTGCAACACGAACGGCTGTGGCCGGTCTCATCCGGTATCGCCCCCACTGCTTGACTTATGAAAGTTTTTTTGCTGCTGCTTTTTTGCCTGACCGCCTGGGGCGCCTCGGCCCAAAGCGCCCCGGTACCGGCCCTTGATTACAGCGCGTTGCAGCCTCTCGCGAAACAGGTCCTTCTGCCCGCATTGGCGCTTTTCCTGCTCGGCTATTTCGTGCTGGCCGCCGTCAAAATGGTCTTGAATTACCTGCTGAAGCGGCAGATAGTGGCGGCAGCCGTTTCGGAAAGCATTGTGGAACGCCTGCTGCCCGGCCCGCAGGACGAGCAAAACAAGGTCGTGAAGTGGGCCGCGCTGCTTCTGAGCAGTGGCGCGGGGCTCACAATATGCAGCTGGTACCTGCCCTGGGGAATTCACTCCGTTATTATCCTGATTTTCAGCACTGCCCTCGGCTTTCTGGCCTACTACCTCTTCTTGCGCCGCCAAACGAAGTAACCCCGCGCAACGCCTTTCTGAGTAACCCTTTTCGGCACCTTCGACCGCCAGGGTAGCGGCGGGTGGGGTAGGCTACTGCCCTACCCGCACCTTTCTTTTTCTGTCACCATATCTCCAAACTCCGATGAATCAGCCGGCATACTCAGCACAATCTACTAGGTATTACCTGGTAACTTGCATTGCAATCAACCTTGTTAATCAAATAGTTACGAAGTATGTTGGGAAAGCAGGTATTCGGTTGCTACGTCAGTTTCCCGGATACTTATCGGCGGCGCGCCGGGGCGGGCGGCGGTTTTGGTGGCTCGTGCTGGTGGCGGCTGGCTGGTTGCCCGGCACGCTGTCTGCCCAGGCCCTGGGCGAAGTGTCCGGCACGCTGCTGGACCAGGGCACGCGCCAACCGCTGCCTTTTGCCAATGTTTTGGTGCTGCGACTGCCGGACTCGACCGTGGTGGCCAACACCCAAACGGCTGAAAACGGCACCTTTGCGCTGGCCAACGTCCCGCTGGGCCGTTACCTGCTGCGGGCCGAGGCCCTGGGTTACCGGCCCGCCCGCCGGCTCGCCACGCTGAGCGCGGCTACCCCGGCGGCCCGCCTGGGCGAGTGGCGGGTGGTCCCGGCGGCCGTGCAGCTCGGCGGCGTGGTGGTGCAGGGCGAAAAGGCGGCCCTCGTCGACGACCTGGACAAAAAAGTCATCAACGTGGGCAAAGACCTGAACAGCGCGGGCGGCACGGCGGCCGACGTGCTGCAAAAGGTGCCTTCCGTGGCCGTGGACGAGAACGGGCAAGTCAGCCTGCGGGGCAGTTCGGGCGTTACGCTCTACCTCGACGGCCAGCCCGCGCCCAGCAGCCTGCGCCTCGACCAGCTGCCCGCCAGCCGCCTCGAAACCATTGAGATTATCACCAATCCGGGGGCCCGGTACTCGGCCCAAGGCGCGGGGGGCATCATCAACCTGGTGCAGAAAAAGCAAATCCGGGACGGCTGGAACGGCGAAGCGCTGGCCACCGGGGGCACCCGCGACAAGTACAGCGCCGCACTCAACCTCAGCCGCAAGGCGGGCAAACTCAACTTTTTTGGCAACGCCGATGGGCTGAATAATCAGTTTCACGGCAGCTCGGCCTTGCAGCAGGTTGCCACGGTGGACGGCCGCACCACCAGCACCAACCAGACCGGCCGCACCGCGCGCCACCAGGCCAACGAAGGCCTGCGCCTGGGCGTCGACTACGCTTTGCGCCCGGAGCAGACCCTGACCCTGACCACTGAGTTTTACAAAAACGACCTGCACCAGACCAGCGATTTTACAACCCTGCTCGCGCGCGGCACCGAGCCGACCATTGCCCTGCAAAACCAGAACGTGGAAGTCGACAACCTTTACAACGCCCGGATTTCGGGCCATTACCGGCGCACCTGGGCCGCCCACCCCGGCCGCGAGCTAACGGCCAGCGCCACCTACATTTTGGATGGCGGCACGGTGATGAGCGAACAGCGCGTGCTGGACGGGCCGGCCGGCTACGCGCGGCAGGCACGCCAGCAATTCCTCGACGTGACCATTCACCTGCCCTCGGCGCAGGTGGACTACGTGCAGCCGCTGGACGAAAAGCGCCGCTGGGGGGCGGGCCTGAAAACCGACGTGATGGTGACGCCCGGCACGGCCGATTATGCGGTGCAGCCGGCGGCCGGCGCGGAATTCATTCGCCAGGAAGCCGGCTCGTACCGCTACCGCTACCAACAGGTGATTCCGCAAGCCTACGGCAATTACCAGCAGAAAGCCGGCCCGTGGGACTACCAGGCGGGCCTGCGGGCCGAATTTACGGGGCTGCAAGCCCAGGTAGTGCCCACCGGCTCGGCCAGCCAACGTATTTTTAATGTGTTTCCCTCGGCCACGGTGGCGCGCACGCTGCCCCATGAGCAGCGCCTGCAACTCAGCTACTCGCGCCGCCTGAACCGGCCCAATTTTCTGCAAATTATTGCCTTGCCCATCTATTCCGATGCCCGCAACTACGTGGTGGGCAACCCCGACCTGCGCCCCGAGTACGTCCACGTTGCGGAGCTGGGCCACCAGGTAGCGTGGCAGGGCACGACGCTCAGCACGACCTTGTTCGGGCGCTTCGCCAGCCAGGCCATTCAGAGCCTGCGCACGATTGATACGCTGGCGACCCGCCGCAGCGGCCAGCCCGATTTCATCGCCCGCACCAGCTACGCCAACGTTGGCCGCACGGCCAGCTACGGGCTGGAACTCTCGCTGACGCAGCCCGTGACCCCGTGGTGGAAACTGATTGCCAACGGCTCGTTCTACCGCAACCAGGTGACCCGCTACACCGGCGACGGGACCCGCGCCAACTTCACCGGCACGGCGTATCTGCTGAACACCTTTAGCCCGACCAAGACGCTGGCCGTGCAGCTCAGCGGCAACTACCGCGCCCCGCTGGTGGTGCCGCAGGGGCGCCTGCTGGCCGTGTACGGGGTGGATGTGGCCCTGCGCCAGCGCCTGCTCCACGACCGGGCCGCCTTCACCCTGGGGGTAAGCGACCTGTTCAACACGCGCCGCCAGTACACCCAGCTGGGGGCCGAAGGGCTCACCACAGATTTGCAAACCAAGTACGAAACGCGCGTGGGCTACCTGGGATTTACCTGGTTTTGGGGGCCCAGAAAACCAATTAATACCATTGATAATCAACCCCAAGGCGACAAAGGCGGCTTCGGCGGCTAGGTTTATTTCTCCTTTTTTATCCTCTTAACTCGCAACCATCCAGATGAAAGCCTCTGGAGGCTGGTTCGGTTGTTCAGTTCGCAGCGAGCTTATTCGGTGCCGCCGGCCGGCTGCCCGCCGGCGCCGGCCACGCGCTTGATGACTTCTTTGGTAAAGTCGCGCTCGGCCAGAAACAGCTGGGAAACCTGCCGCAGGGAAATAACTTTCTGAAACTTCTCGAAGTACTCCTTCTCCAGGTTCAGCTCTTGCTGGCGCAGGGCGAAGGCCTGCGTGAAATTCTCGCGAATCTGCTGGTCGCTCATGCCCTCGACCACGTCGCGGCGCAACAGGCGCCCGTCGCGGTTGAGGTCGCGCCGGCGGCCCGAATACTCGTTGTAGAGCGGCCAGAACTTCTGGGCCTGGTCCTGGGTCAGCGACACGCGGTTGGTAATGAAGGCAATTTTGGCGTTTTCGAGCTGGCCGAGGCGTTGGGCGCGGCGCCCGCCGCCTTGCGCCTGAGCCGGCGCGGCGGCCAGCAACAGGACAGCCAGGCCGAGCAAACGAAATATGGAGGATAGCATGGAGATTGAATAAGCAGAAACTATAAATACGTCAGGTCGTCAGAAGGTTGCGCGTCGAGCGCGTCGGTCAGCTCCTCATCCGAGGCGTGCAGAAATCCTTTGGTAATGCCGGGGTTGGCCGCCGTGAGCACGGCCAGGTCGGAGTTTTCGACGCGGGCGCCGCTGCTGAGCAAATAACCCACCAGCTCGGTGCGGGGCACGGCATCGAGCGAAGCGGTGGCGGCCGGCGCGGGCACCAGCTGGGGCGTCGCACTCAGGTAAAAGGAGGCGACAAAGCCCCCCAGCACGGCCACCGAGGCCAGGCCCGTGCGCAGCGCGGGCGACAGCAGGGCCAGCCAGCCCCACCCGGCAGCACGTGCGCGGGCGTCGGCCTGGGGCAGCCGGGCCATTACCCGCGTCGGGAGTTGGTCGAAATAGCCAGCGGGCGGCTCGCTCAGCAGCGGGCGGGGCCGCCGGGGGTGCGCGTCGAGCTTAAAGGAAGGTTTCATGGCGATTGGATGAAAAAGCGGGGGCGGCGTTTAATTCCGCGAATAAAAAATTGTCTGGCCGCGCTCAATCGGCGGTATTTCGGGTCACGTAGTCTTCCACTTTCTTCACGGCGTGGTGGTAGCTGGCTTTCAACGCGCCCACGCTGGTGCCCGTTACTTCGGCCATTTGCTCGTAGGGCATCTCGTCGTAGTAGCGCAGGTTGAA
>CAXTCS010000303.1:0-4967 GCA_964242365.1 uncultured Hymenobacter sp.
AGCAGCGGGCCCGCGTGTCGGCCATCTACAACATTTTCGCGTTTGCGGCGGCCATCCCGCTGCTGTTCATTTTGCCGCGTATTTCGGGCAACAGCCTGCACCCCGGCCAAACCGGCAACCCCGGCTTCAACAAATACGACCTCGACAGCACCATGCGAATGGTGTTTTACCCCGCCGTTATCGGCTGGATTTTGTTTGCCTTCTGGATGACGCAAGTGAGCAGCCGGCTGGCCTTTTTGCAATTGAAACACGATGAAAAATAACCTCCTGGTCCGCCTCGTCGGCGCGCTGTGCCTGCTGCAACTCCTGCTGTTCACCGCCACCACGGCCCTGGCCCAGGCACCCGCCGCCGATGCCCCCGAAATGGCCGACGCCCTGCGCCAGAGCGGCAAAATCTACGTCGTGGTCGCCGCCGTAGTCATTATCGTCGCCGGCTTGTTATTCTACCTGATTTCGCTCGACCGCAAAGTGAGCAAGCTGGAGCAGGAAATAAAGAAATAGCCGGGCACCCAACCGCCGGCCTGTCTGTTACTATTTTGAGTTAAGCGCCGTCCACAAAATCCGTGCAATCCGCTTAAATCCGAAAAATCCGTGATATGAAGAAGTCGCACCTTTTCGTTCTGGCCATCATCGCGGTGGCCGCCGCCATCATCCTCAGCACCACCGCCGATGCCAGCGTGTACGTGGGCTTTGGCGAGGCCCGGCAGCGGGCCGCCGAAGGCAATACCACCAAAGTGCACGTGGTGGGCAAGCTGCCGCGCGACGCCGAGAAGCACCCCGTGGGCCTCGAATACGACCCCACGACGGACCCCAACTACTTCGCCTTCACGCTGGTTGACACCAACCGCGTGGCCCAGCGCGTGATTTACAACAACCCCAAGCCGCAGGATTTCGACGCCTCCGAGCAGGTCGTCATCACCGGCAACATGAAAGGCCCAGTATTTATGGCCGACAACATCCTGCTAAAGTGCCCCAGCAAGTACGTGAAGAAGGATTTGAAGGGCGGGGAAGTAGCGGCGGCCACCCGGTAGCTGGTTTGCAATGCCAACGATTGACGTTTCGCACCTTTTGCGCTGTACGCAAGCCCTGGAGTTTCTGGGGCAGGCCCCGCCCGAGTCGGTTCAGCACGAGCTGTACCGTTCGGCCTGCGTCAAAGAGTTTGAAATCATTCTGGAGCTGGGCGGCAAGCTCTTGAAGAAGGCGCTGGGCCCTTACTATGCGAGCCCGCAAAGCGTTAATAAGCTGATATTTAAAGATATTTTTCGAGCGGCTGGCCAGCGCAGCATTCTGCCCACCGTTGAGGTTGAGCGCTGGTTAGGGTACCGCGACCACCGCAACAAAACGGCCCACGACTACGGCGCGGGCTTTGCCGATGCCACGGTGGCCCTGCTTCCGCAATTTGCCGCCGATGCGCACGCATTGGTGGCCGCGCTGCGCGACCGGCCGCTTTCCTAACCCATTTTACGATGCTCGACCTCACTCCCCGCTACCTGGAAATGGTGCTGCGCCTGGTAGCCGAAACGCTCCCGGACTCGGTGATGGTGTGGGCGTACGGCAGCCGCGTGAACGGCAACGCCTACGACGGCAGCGACCTGGACCTGGTGCTGCGCTCCGCCGATTTGCAGGAAGTGCCCTACTCCTCCCTCAGCCGCTTCCGCGAGGCGCTCACCGAAAGCAACCTGCCCATCTTCGTCGATGTGCACGACTGGGCGCGGCTGCCGGCCAGTTTTCACGAGCGCATTTTGCAGCGCTACGAAGTGTTGCGGCCGGCACCGGAGGCCACGGCAGCCGAATGATACGGCCGATTGTTACTGAGGTCGCCGGCCGCGCGGCCGTAAATTTGCCCGATATTCTTTGCGTATGAACTTATTAATAGGAAACATCGGCCACCTGAGCGTCATCGTGGCTTTCGCGGCGGCGCTGGTGGCGGCGTACAGCTACTTTCAGGCCTCGCGGGGCCGGGCACTGGGCGCGGAAGATGCCAGCTGGCTGCGCATCGCGCGCGGGGCCTTTTTGGTGCACGGCGCGGCGGTGCTGTCGGTCATCGTGTGCTTGTTCAACATCATTCACGCGCACCGCTACGAGTACTACTACGCCTGGAGCCACAGCTCGAACCACCTGCCGGTGCAGTACATGATTTCCTGTTTTTGGGAAGGTCAGGAGGGCTCGTTTCTGCTCTGGATATTCTGGCAAGTGGTGCTGGGCCTGTGCATTATGCGCTTCAACCGCAAGTGGGAGGCGCCGGTGATGGCCGTGTTCAGCGGCGTGCAGCTGTTTTTGGTGAGCATGATTTTGGGCGTGGTGCTGGGCGGGGTGAAAATTGGCTCGTCGCCGTTCATCCTGCTGCGCGAGTTCCTCACCGACCTGCCGGTATTCAAGATGAACCCGAATTTCGTGCCCAAAGACGGCACGGGCCTCAATGCCCTGCTCCAGAACTACTGGATGGTGATTCACCCGCCCACGCTGTTTTTGGGCTTCGCGCTCACCCTCGTGCCGTTTGCCTTCGCCATCGCCGGCCTCTGGAAGCGCGAGCTGACCGCCTGGGTGAAACCGGCCCTGCCCTGGACGCTCATCGGCGGCGGCGTGCTGGGCGTGGGCGTAGTCATGGGCGCCTACTGGGCCTACGAAACGCTGAACTTCGGCGGCTACTGGAACTGGGACCCGGTCGAAAACGCCGTGTACATTCCCTGGCTGGTGCTGGTGGCCTCGCTGCACGGCATGGTGCTGTGGCAGAAGCGCCGCACCGGCCTGCGCACCGCCTTCGCACTGGTCGTGGCGACGTTCGTGCTGATTTTGTACGCGACTTTCCTCACCCGCAGCGGCGTGCTGGGCAATGCCTCGGTCCACTCCTTCACCGATTTGGGCCTGTCGGGCCAGCTGTTTATTTATATGGCGGTCTTCACGGTGCTGGCCGTGGCGCTGCTGGTGTCGCGCTGGAAGGAAATCCCGATTTCGGCCAAAGAGCTGAACGCCTACAACCCCGAGCTGTGGGTATTTGTGGGTGCTACGGTGCTGTGCCTGGGCGCGTTCCAGGTGCTGTTCACGACCAGCATTCCGGTTTATAACTCTTTTATGGGGTTGATTGGCGTCAAAACCAACATCGCCCTGCCCGCCGACCAGATTGCCCACTACTCCAAAGCCCAGCTCTGGATGGGCGTATTTGTGGCCCTGCTCTCGGGCATCGCCCAAATCATGTGGTGGCAGCGCAACGACAAAAACACGGTAGTCAACTCCCTCACGGCGCCCACGCTGCTCGCCCTGCTGGGCACGGCCCTGGCGGTGCTGCTGGTGCGCTACAACGGCCTGAGCATTTCGCCGGCCTACGTGGTGCTGGTGCTGGCCGGCTTGTTTGGCGTGCTGGCCAATTTCGGCACCATCTTCACGCTGCTGCGGCGCGGGGTGCGGCTTTCGGGCGGCGCGGTGGCCCACCTGGGCATCGCGCTGATGCTGCTGGGCATCCTGGCGTCGTCGGGCTACTCCAAAATCATTTCGCGCAACGTGTCGGGCCTGCTGTACTCGCGTGATTTCGACGAGGAGCTGAACCGCGACAACGTGCTGCTGTGGCGCAACGAAACCACGCCCATGCACGGCTACGAGCTGACCTACACCGGCCAGTATTTCGACGTGCCCGGCGTGCCCGGCTACGTCGACAAGCAGTACCTTTTCCGCACCGACGACGACTACAAGGCCCTGGCCCGCGCGCCCATCATCAGCGGCGGCAAAACCTACTACAAGACCGGCGACACGGTCAACATCCTGCCCGAAAACACCTACTACCGCATCGCCTACAAAGACCAGAAGTCGGGCGAGCAGTTCACGCTCTACCCCCGCGCCCAGATAAACGACGAGATGGGCGGCGGCGGCCTGCTGGCCTCGCCCGCCATCCAGAAATTCTGGGGCCACGACATCTACACGCACATCAGCTCGGTGCTCGACCCGCGCAAGGAAAAGCCCTGGAGCGAGGCCAAGGAGCACGTGCTGAGCGTGGGCGACACCATTTTCCTCAACGACTACTTTGCCGTGTTCCGGGCCATCGAGCCGGCCCACCAAACCGCCGGCCTCAACCTGAAAAAAGGCGACCTCGCCCTGCAAGCCGACCTCATTGTGTCGGGCGAAAAGCGCCAGTACCACTGCCACCCCGTATTCGTGGTCCGCAACCGTATGATTGGCCGCGTGCCCGACGAAGTCGAAGACCTCGGCGTGCGCGTCAGCCTCAACGCCATCGACCCGGTAAAGGGCAAATTCACCTTCAGCGTGAGCACCACCCAAAAGGATTACGTCATCCTCAAGGCCATGGAAAAGCCGTTCATCAACCTGCTCTGGAGCGGCACGCTGCTCATGGCCCTCGGCTTCGGCCTGAGCGTGCGGCAGCGCGGCGGCAAGGGCGCCGCAGCCGAAACCCCCGAGGCTGCCGGCGAAGCGATTCCCACCCGCGCCGCCCACGCCCAGCCCGTAAGCTAGCGCGCTTTCAGCTTTGATGAACGGAATTAAAAAGGAAGAATTAAAAATTAAAAGCTTCAACATCAGATTTTTAATTTTTAATTCTTCCTTTTTAATTTCCCTAAAAACGGTACACTGAACAGGAAACTGCACTTGCCGAGGTTGTTTACTCTGCTCGGGAAGGGCCTATTTCCGGTCGTGCCACGTCACCATTCACCCACGAGCCGCAAATAGTTGCGTCGCTGCCGGTGTTCGGGCTTGCCTCTACCGTGCGCAGGCGCTGCCAGGCAAAGCCGTTGGCAAAAGTCGTAGCCGGGCCGCTTGCCCGTTCCTTTTCCCTCCGTAATGCCTCTTGACACCCCTGTTTTTCTGCGCATTGGCTTGTTTGGCGCGGGCCGGGTAGCCAGCCAGCTTGGGCCGGCGCTGGCGGCCGCGGGCCACCACGTCGCGTTCGTGTGGAGCCGCACCGCGCCCGCGGCCGCTGCGTTGGCCGCCCGCTTGCCCGGTGCGCGGGCGCTGGCCACCCT
>CAXTCS010000304.1:0-4943 GCA_964242365.1 uncultured Hymenobacter sp.
TGGTCGACGGCGAGGTGCAGTTCCGCAAGGGCCGCAAAGACCGTTCGTTCGTGACCGTGGTTCCGCGCGAAGTGGTTTCGGTACCGGCGTAATTGCCGACTGAATTTGACTAAAAAAGGCTGCCTCTTTCGGGGCAGCCTTTTTCGCGTTGGGTTGCTGCGGATGGCTACCGGCCGAAGTAGATGCCGAGGTTGAATTGGGTGGTGATGGTTGTCGGACTTGGTGAAAAGTTGAAGCCAAAGCTGGTGTCGTTGCGGTTGGGGCCCAGGCCGACGCCGGCGTTGAAATCAAACAGAAAATTGTGGCCCAGGCGCCGTTGCATGCCCCACACCAGGTTGAGGCCAGGAGAAAAGTTATTGCGCAAGTCCGAACCGTAGTTTCGCCGTATTTCGGTGTGGGCTTCCAGCGCCAGATAATTACCCACAAAAGGCCCGTGCGGCCGGTTACGTCGTTCGCGGCCCGCTTGGTTGTAGTAATACCGGGCGCCAACGCCGAGTGCCCCGGTTGGAATAGTTAGGGCCCGGTCGCCGTAATAAGCGCTCTGGCTCGGCAGCCGGAAGTCGGCGTCGAGCTGGCCGTATAAGGTAAACTTGTTACTGAGCGCATACTCGGCCCCCACGGCAAGGGGGAGCCGCGCGGATAGGCCATAATAGCCGCCCCAGCGCACGGCCCGCCCGGCGTTTAAGCCCACTTTGAGCAACAGTTTTTGAGGCGGGGCGGTGGCGATGGGTACCGACGGCGCAGCGGCAGCGGGTGATGCGGCGGGCGGCGTGGGCGTTATTTGGCCGTGGCTAAGGGTAGCATTGGCCAGCAACAGAAAGCCGGGCAACAGGAGACGAATTGGGCGCATATTGAACAAGCAGATGAAGTGGAAATTCATCTGGGAGAGACAGCGGCGGCAATTTCGGTTGCACCCGTGCGGTGGGCTGGTGGTTTGGGAGGTTGAAGAGGGGGCGTTCTGGTGGTTGGCTTCACTCCCCAGCCCCTCTCCGAAGAGAAGGGGTGCCAGGGGAGCGCAGCACGTTTATGGACTTCGAAAAGGCCCTAGGCGGGGAGGCTCAAGTGGTAGAGGACCGGCTTGCTGGGGCTGGCATCGAGCTCCAGGCTGGTGATTTGGAGGTTGAGCAGGTAGAGGCCGTCGGGGACTTCGTCGGGCACGAAAATCAGCTCGGTGATGGTGGCGCCGCGGCGGGGCTGGGCGGGGTAGCGCCAGAAGGCGTGGTGGGCCAGGAGCTGGCCGGCGTCCTCCTCGCGGTCGACGCTGGGCAGGTCGAGCAGGAAGTGCTGGACGTTGTATTCAACCAGAAAATGGGGCAGCGCGGGCTCGATGTAGGTGGGGTTGATGCCGGAGTAGTGGCGGGTGCGCTTGGCGGCGTCGTTGGGTAAGGTGCGGAGGACGAGGGCTTCGGGGATGGAACGGTCGGGTTGGGTCATCAGGGCAGCTTGCATGTCGGCCAGCATCACCACGAGGTCGCCGTTGGGCTGCGGGCGCGGAGCCACGCTCACCAGCCGGGCCACGAACAGGAAGCGGCGCAGGCACTGGTTGAGCGTCGCGGCCGGGTCGGGCGAGATGTGGCCGTAGCATTCGGTGTGGGTGCCGTTGCCGTGGGGCGTGACGTGGACGCGCTGGTAGTTGGTGCTGCCGCCCAGCGCCACGCTGCCCACGAAACTGCCCACCCGGATGGTTTCGAACTGCACGGGCTCGGCCCAAAAACAGCTCACCTGGTCGGGGCCGGGCGCCAGGGGCAGGGAAATGTCGATGGGCGCGGCGGGGTCGTAGGCGTAGACACGGCCGGCGTGGGGGAAGGTGGGAAGCAAGGGCTTTGGGCAGTTATCAGTGAGCAGTTAGAGCGGTTTCCAACTCCGTGTACAGAATTAAAAATTAAAAATGATAAATTAAAATCCTGACAGCCAAATTTTTAATTTATCATTTTTAATTTTTAATTAACACGTAACCTGTATATCCACCTGGAAATTGCGCTAAGTTATCATTGAGTAGTTCCTGCGGTTCTCGGGTCAGGTTACACGGCGCGACCGGGGAACCTCACCCCCGGCCCCGGTTCGCTTGAGGCGCGAAGCCCCAGGAGAGGGGAGACTGACGACCCGTACACCATTCGGAGAACCGCTCTCACAATGAGCAATGAACTGTTAGGGTACTTGTGGCGGCACGGGATTGTTTGCGGCCAGATGATTCAGGAGGTGGCTGATTTCTGGGGCGCGGCTCACGATGATGAAGTGGCCGCCGGGCAGCAGGTGTTGGCCGGGCGCGGCTCGGGCGGGGAGCAGCCGGTCGTGGGTGCCGTGGATGCGGGCGGCGGGGGCAGTGAAGCCGCCCTGCCAGTGCAGTAGGCTGGCGATGGCCCAGCGGGCGATTTGCGGGTCGGTGTCGCGGATGATTTGCCGCAGCAGCTCGTATTCGGCGCCGTTTTGAACGCTGAAAAGCCACTGTGCGACTCGGGGCGCTCGTCGCAACAGCTGCGGGGGCAGCAGGTGGTGCAGGCCGGTGGCGCGGGCCAGGCCGGCCAGCCAGGGCAGCTCGGCGGGACTGGCAAGGCTGGAAATCAGGGCAATTTGAGCCAGGGGTCGCAACTTTCCAATTTCCAGGGCCAGCACGCCGCCAAAGGAAACGCCGACCAGCCAGCAGGCTTGCGCCACTGGAATGGCGGCCGCGAGGCGGGCGGCGTAGCTGGGCAAGGGTTCGGCGGGGCTTTGCGGGCGCAGCCAGCGCAGGACGTGCGCGGTGCCGCGCAGGCGCAGGAATTGGAACACCCGCTCATCGGCCCCCAACCCGGGCAGCAGGTAAAAAACGGGCGGCGCGGACTGCACTGCGGCTACGAATCGAGGCGCACGAATACGCCTTCGAGGTAAAAGATGTTGTGCGGCTGCGGGTCGTCGGGGCCTTCGTCTTCGGTTTCGTCGTCCTCGGTGGCGGGGTAGGTTACGGAGAGTTTCAGGGCCACGCTGGGCAGGGGCACGGGCGGGGCGTCGTCGGAATTGTATTCGAGCAGGGCGGGCCACTCGGCGGTGGCCAGGGCGTCGGCTACTTCTTCCTGGAGGGCTTCGGCGCGGTCGTGGGCGAGGCTGAGCAGCGTGTCGAGGGCTTTGAAGGGCAAGGCGAGGTGGAAGAAATGGGTGTCGCCGTCGAAAAACGTGGTGGCCCACACGGTCACGTCGTCGGTGTTGTCGAAAACGATGGCGACGACGTAAATCTGTTCGACGAAGAAGTCGGCGTCGTCGGCAAGGCTGTCGCTCAAGAGTTTCATAAGACCGCGGATTTAACGGATTTTAACGGATTGAACGGATTATTTGTGGTTCCGATGAGAGCAGGCAGCGGGCGTTGAGCGCGATGAAATGGATTATTGGTGGAGAATCGCAACATATAGAAAAACAAGCAATTACCTATTGGAACCACAAATAATCCGTTTCATCCGTTGAAATCCGTTGAATCCGCGGTTTCGAAGAGTTCCAGCGTGATGTGGTCGGCCAGCAGCTTGCCCGCGTCGGTCAAGGTAAGGACTTCGCTTTGGATATTGGCCCAGCCATTGGCCTGCAACTCGGCGAGGTAGGCGGCGCGGGTGGCCAGCAAATCGAGGCCGTGGTGGGTGCGCAAGTGGGCCAGGTCGCAGCCGCGGGCGGTGCGCAAGGTGGTGAGCAGGTACTCGTTGGCGCGGTCGGTGGCGGTGAGGCGGTCGAGGGTGACGGGCACTTCGCCGCGTTCGAGCACGGCGGCCACGTACAGCGGGTTGTTGGCCAGGGTGGATTGGCGGTTGTCGCCGTCGTAGCTGTGGGCGCTGGGGCCGAGGCCGAGGTAGGGCACGCCGCGCCAGTAGTTGCCGTTGTGGCGGCTTTCGCGGCCGGGCTGGCAGAAGTTGCTGATTTCGTACTGCTCGTAGCCGTGGGCGCGCATGGCAGCGAGCAGCAGCTCAAACTGCGTGGCCACAAACTCGTCGGGCGCGGGCTTGAAAGTGCCTTTTTGCAGGCGGTGGCCGAAGGCCGTGCCGGGCTCGATGGTGAGCGCATAGGCCGAAACGTGCGGCACGGCCAGCGCGAACGCATTGGCCAAATCGGCCTCCCAGATGTGGTGGGCCGGCGCGGGCACGCCGTATATCAGGTCGATGGAAATGTTTTCGAAGCCGGCATCCTGGGCACGGCGCACGGCCGTGGTCGATTCGGAGGCGGTGTGGGCGCGGTTCATCAGGCGCAGGTGCGGCTCGTAGAAGCTTTGCAGGCCGATGCTGAGGCGGTTGATGCCGGCGGCTTTCAACTCGGCCAGCTTGGCGGCGCTGAGGTCGTCGGGGTTGGCTTCAAGGGTGATTTCGGCCTGCGGCGCTACGGCGAAATGGCGGTGGATGGCAGCGAAAATCTGGGCTAACTCGCTGGCTGTCAGGAGTGACGGGGTGCCGCCGCCGAAGTAGATGGTTTCTAAAACGGCGTTGGCGCCCAAGTAGGCGCGGCGCAGCCCGATTTCCCGCACAATAGCTTCAACCAGCCGGCTTTTCAGGCCCAGCGAGGTGCTGAAATGGAAGTCGCAGTAGTGGCAGGCCTGCTTGCAGAACGGAATGTGGAGATAGAGGCCAGCCATTTTTTGGTGAACAGTGGGCAGTTAGAGCATTTGTCAAGTCAGTATACATCGTGCGGCCAGGGGACCTCACCCCCGGCCCCTCTCCCAAAGAGAGGGGAGCCTGATGGCCAGTACATCAACCTGAGAAGTGCTGTAATCGAGAGCCGCCACTATCAATTTAGAAGTGACGCGGCCCGCTTGTTGGCCCTGGCCACAAAGGTACGGCGCCCGGCTACCGGCGGGGCCGATGGCTTTACTTTTGGGAAATTAAACGCCGGCTTGCGCGTTATCGTCCCCGAATGAAGACCCGGTTACTGCTGTGCTGTTTGGGAATGCTGGTGCTGGGCTGGCTGGCCGGGCGGCACGGCGCGCGGGCCCAAAC
>CAXTCS010000305.1:0-4933 GCA_964242365.1 uncultured Hymenobacter sp.
GGGCCAGCCGGCCCGGCCCGAAGGCGAGCGCCGGGGCCAGCGCGGGGGCCGCAACCGCAACGGCCGAGGCCCCCGCCCCGAAGGCTCCGCGGCCCCGGCCGTGGGCGAGCCCCCGGTTGCGCCGGCTGCTGAGTAGCCAAGCATTAGGTTATTGACATAAAAAATGCGGCCTATTTAGGGCCGCATTTTTTATGTCAATGTGATTTGGGGTTATCCAAACCGCCTGTCATGCTTCGCAAGCTCAACATGACAGGCGGTTTGGATAGCCTTCCTAGAAATGCCGGTATTTCCGGTCCGAAGTGGCTTTTAAACCCCAAAGCTCTTTTGAATCATGGCTTGAAAATCGGCTTCGGGCAGCTGGGCTTTCGTCGATAACAGCCCCTGCGCATCGGCCCCGGCAATGTAGCGGAGCTGGCTGCTGCCGTCGGTGGCGGCAGTGTAGATGACCTCGGCAATCTGCTCGGGCGTGCTGGCCGCGCCACCGCGTTCGCTGAAAGCCGCCAGCACGCTGCGCACCTGGCCCGCGTAGGGGTTCTGGTCGTCGGTTGGGTTGATGGTCATTTTGAGGGAGCGGCCCGCGAAATCAGTCGCCACGCCGCCGGGGGCCACCACTTTCACCTGAATGCCAAACGGGGCCAGCTCGTACCACAGCGACTCAGAAAAGCCGTCCAGCCCAAATTTGGTGGCGTGGTAAAGCGAGTTCATCGGAAAAGCCGTGCGCCCGCCCACCGAAGTAATGTTGATGATAACGCCCGATTGCTGGCTTCGCAGCAGCGGCAGCACCGCCCGCGTCACGGAAAACACACCGAAAACGTTGGTGGCAAACTGCTCCTGAATCTGGGCATCGGTTGCGGCTTCAAAAGGGCCCACCAAGCCATAGCCGGCATTGTTCACCAGCACGTCAAGGCCGCCAAAATCCTGGCGGGCCTGCTGCACGGCGCGGGTCACGGCCGCCCCGTCGGTCACGTCGAGGGCGTAAACCCGGACGTTGGGCAAGCCGTCAAATTGCGCATCGGCGGGGTTGCGCATGGTGGCGGCTACTTGCCAGCCGCGCTGGGCAAAAAGACGCACGGCGGCCGCGCCGATGCCGGTGGAGGTTCCGGTAATGAAAACGGTTTTGGGCATGGGTGTGGAAGGAATAAACGACCAGGTCGGGGCGACCCGGCTACGCAAGGAGACGCTAAGCGGCGGGCCATATTTTGGTCCGCGCCAAATTTTGCCTGGCCGCTGCGCGCTACCAGGCGTGCGTCACCCCGCGTCAGGCACTGGTTGCAAGTAGGTGGCCGGCACTTCATCCGTTAGCCACACCCCGTTATCGGCTTGGTAAAACAGCCGGCCATCGCGGTGCATTTGCCCGGCAGCTACCGTAAAGACAACTAGTTGGCCGTGGCGCTTGCCCACCGTGCGCGCCGTGGCGATATCGGTGCTCAAATGCACGTGATGGCGCGCCATTTTCCGCAAGCCATCGCGGAGAATATCGGCCCGATGCTGAACAGCCGTGCCGTGGTACAGCGTTTCGGGCGGCGCTGCCGGCGCGTAGCCCAACGCCACTTCTACCGAGTGACCCTGGCTGGCCCGAATGCGCGTGCGGTCGTCGTTGAACCGAAACCGTTGCTTGGGACTGGTTTCAACGAGATGAGCCAGCTGCTCAAAGCCGAGCGGCTGGCCGTGGACCTGAAGCTGCGCTAGCAGCGTGGTCACGTCTGTCCACCCCTGCTCATCCAGCACAATGCCGACACGGGCCGGATTGTGCCGCAAAACCAAACTGAGCAGCTTGCTACGGCGGACGGTTTCTTTTTCGGAGAACATGCTTTTGAAGTTACCTGCTTGCCAGCGGCGAAATGCCGTTCAATAATGGTCACGGCACGCTATTACCACTATCGTTTCGTTTGTGACTTTGTACACCAGCCGGTGCTCATCGTTTATGCGGCGCGACCAGTATCCGGCCAAATCGCCTTTCAGCGGCTCGGGCTTGCCAATGCCCGCCAACGGGGTGCGGCATACTTCATCCAGCAGCCGCACAAGCCGCTGAAACAGCTTTTTATCTGCCGTTGCCCACTCCGTAAACTGCCCGAAAGCGGTGGGTGTAAACTGCAGATTCCTCATTGCGTCCGGTAGTCATTCAAATTAACATCGAGCAGATTGCCATTTTCGGCTTCCTGGATGGAATTCAGAAGCACGGCCTTGCGTGCGGGGTCGTTCAGGAGGTATTCGGTTGTATCGGCCTCGGCCGCTACGCTGATAACGATGTTTTTATCGGCAAACAACTTCTTGATTGCCTCCAGAAAATTAACGTCTAGTTCCTGAGCATTAAGGCGGAAGGTCGTTTCCATGATTACGCAATTGAGAGATACCTTTTATTATAAACCAAGCGGCTTGCTCAAATCTAACGCTCTGCCCGCATCAATTATCACCTCAACTAGTTCACCCCACCACCTGCCCCACCCCAAACAGCACCGTGAACACCAGTGTGCTCAGCGCCATCTGCTTGAGCAGCGGGTCGAGCTGCATCGAATCCTGCCGCTGCCACACCTGGATGGCGTTGAAGGCGAACAGCGGCGTGGCCAGCGCAAACAGCCACTGCCAGGGCGAATGGTACGTGAGGGCCACAAATACCGTGGCGCAGCCCACGCCGAGCAGCAGCAGCAGCCAGTGGTAGCGCCGGGCCTGAATCGGGCCCAGCCGCACCGGAACCGTGATTTTGCCGGCCAGCACATCCGAGTTGATGTCGCGGATGTTGTTCACGTTCAGCACCGCCGTGGCAAAGCAGCCGAGCGCGGCGGCCGGCAGCAGCACGTGCAGCGGCAGCGACCGGGCTTGCAAAAAATACGTGCCGCACACGCCCACCAGCCCAAAAAAGAGAAACACCGAAATGTCGCCCAGCCCCGCGTAGCCGTAGGGGTTGGCGCCCGCCGTGTAGTTCACCGCCGCCCAGATGGCCGCCAGCCCCAGCGCCAAAAAGCCCAGAAACAAGCCCAGCCCCGCTGCCCCCAGCGCCACCCACAGCAGCGCGAGGCCGCTAATCAGCGCCAGTAAGCCACAAATCCACATGCCGCGCTTCATTTGGGCCGGGCTGATGGCCCCGCTTTGCACGGCGCGCTGCGGGCCTTCGCGGTGGATGCTGTCGGCGCCGTTTTGCGAGTCGCCGTAGTCGTTGGCGAGGTTGCTGAGGACTTGCAGCAGAATGGTGGTGAGGGCAGCTAATGCCACCACCAACCCGTTAAAATGGCCGGCGGCAGCGGCCAGAAAACCGCCCGTGAGAATGCTGGCCAGGGCCAGCGGCAAGGTGCGGGGACGGAACGCGGAAATCCAGGGAGACATGGCAACGAGAGAAACGAGAGAAATGAATCACAAAAAGAACGTCACGCTCATCTGGCATCCGCGCAGTTGAGCATGACGTTCTGAGTAGTGAGAAACAGCAAAAATTACTTGGCGATGTCGGCCAGGAGCTCGGGGCTCAGCGGCGTTACCTTGGAGGGGTAAAACTTCAGTACGTGGCCGTTCTCATCGACCAGGTACTTGCAGAAATTCCAGGTCGGCGCTTCGCTCACGGCGCCGTTTTGCGTCTTATCCGCCAGGAACTTGAACAGTGGGGCCGTGTCGATGCCTTTCACCGACACCTTGCTAAAAAGCGGAAACGTGACGCCGTAGTTTTTCTCGCAGAAGGTGGCAATCTGCGCCTCGGTGCCGGGCTCCTGGCCGCCGAAGTTATTGGCCGGAAAACCCAGCACGGTCACTTTGTCGCCGTGTTTTTTGTAGAGCTCCTCCAGCTCCTTGTACTGGGGCGTGAAGCCGCATTCCGAGGCGGTGTTCACAATCAGCAGCTTTTTGCCTTTGTACTGGCTCAGCTTCACGTCCTTGCCGTCGATGGATTTCACGGTGAAATCGTAGACGGAAGCAGGCGTGGCGGTGGTTTGCGCAGGGTTATTCATGGCGATGGGGGCGGCCGGCTTGGCGGCGGTAAAAACCACGGCCGTAGCGGCGGTGGCCAGCGTGAGAAGAAGGGCGTTTTTCATGGGGCGAAGTTAGGTTAACTCATTCGGGTGCGTAACCAACCGAAAGCCAGCAGGGTTTCGGTGAGCAGCACAGACTTTTGGTCGGTGCGACAATCAGGTGGTGGACGAAGTGAGCCACTTCGCCAGCTGCACCGGCTGGTAGGCGGCCATCTGGGCGAGCAGGGTTTTCGGGTCGGGCGATTGCAGCAGCTGGGCGCGGTTTTCGGTGCGCAGCAGCTGCTCGTCGCGCATGTGGTCGAGGGCGAGCAGCAGGTGGTCGTAGTAGCCGGCCACGTTCAGCAGCGCCACCGGCTTTTGGTGCAGGCCGAGCTGGCCCCAGGTCAGCACCTCAAACAGCTCTTCGAGGGTGCCGAAGCCGCCGGGCATGGCGATGAAGCCATCGGCGCGGTCGGCCATCATCAGCTTGCGCTCGTGCATGGTTTTCACCACGTGCAGCTCGGTGCAGCCTTTGTGCGCCAGCTCTTTATTGGCCAGAAAATCCGGAATCACGCCCACGACCCGGCCGCCGTGGGCCAGCACCGCGTCGGCGATGGTGCCCATCAGGCCCACGCGCCCGCCGCCGTACACCAGCGTAAGGTTTTGCGCCACCATTGCCGCGCCAAGGGCTTGCGCCTGAGCCACGTAGAGGGGGTTGGTTCCGGCACTGGAACCGCAGTAAACGGCAATGCTTTTCATATCAAATGGTAATTAACCGGAAGAATGCCCGTCATGTCGAGCGCAGCCGAGACATCTCGCTTGGAAAACTAATTACTACCCCACGCGAGATGTCTCGGCTGCGCTCGACATGACGTTCTGAGTGGCTTTAGCAGGTTACATCCGCTCGGGCACTTGCATGCCCAGCAGGCCCAGCGACACCTTTATCTGCTCGCCCACGCGGGCCGACAGCGCCACCCGCAGGCTGCGCTTGGCCACGTCGG
>CAXTCS010000306.1:0-4911 GCA_964242365.1 uncultured Hymenobacter sp.
TGCGGGCCACCGAGGTTTTTCTTCTACCAGAGGTGTTGGTAATTGCCATTTAGTGGATGATATGAAATGTAGCACACGCTTCCGCTTGTGCCGGGGTTGAAAAAGTAATTCCTGCACGCACAAGCAAAAGCATGTGCCACAAGTTCTTACAGGTTTTTGAGTTCGATGGCCACGGGCTGCTGCGCCTCGTGCGGGTGCTCCATGCCGGAGTACACGTACAGGTTGCGGTACTGGGCGGCGCCGAGCTTGTTGCCTTGCAGCATGCCTTTCACGGCGTGCTCAATCACGCGGGTTGAGTCGCGGTTCATCTGCTCGCGCACGGTGCGGCGCTTCTGGCCGCCGGGGTAGCCCGAGTGGGTGATGTAAACCTTCTCGGTCATTTTTTTGCCCGTTACGCGCAGGTTGTCGGCGTTGAGAACGATGACGTTGTCGCCGCAGTCGGCATTGGGCGTAAACGAAGGCTTGTGCTTGCCGCGCAGAATGTTGGCAATCTGGCTGCAAACGCGGCCCAACGGGGCTACGCTGGCGTCTACGATAACCCAGCTCTTCTGGGCGTTGGCCTTACTGACGTGGGTCGTCTTGAAGCTCAGGTGGTCCATGAGTCGAAAAAAAGGTATGCTAATCGATTGAAAATAAGCCCGGAGCCGCTTAGGCTTCGGGAAAAACGGACACAAAGGTACTGATTTATCGGGAAATAGGCAAACGAAACGCCGCAATATTTCCCCTACCGCCAAAGGCCGGTATTTCGGGCCCAGGCAAACGCTACTGGTTTTGCCGCAACGCCTCCACCAGCACCCGAAAATCCTTCGGGTACGGCGCCTCCACGCTGATTTCCTCCCCGTCGAGCCCCGAAAACTGGAGCCGCAAAGCATGCAGGGCAAAGCGCTTGATGAACGGCTGCTCTTCTTCGCCTTCTTTGAGGTTGAATTTCTTCTTCAGCGACGACAGGAAAAAATCTTCCCCGCCGTAGTCCTTATCGCCGATGATGGGCGCCTGCAAGTACATGAGATGCAGGCGAATCTGGTGCATGCGGCCGGTAATGGGCTCGCACTGGATGAGGGCGTGGCGGGCGAAGGTTTCGAGGGTGGTGAAGTAGGTTTCGGCCGGCTTTCCTTTGTAGGCGAGGCGGGCCTTGCCGCGGGTGGTGGTTTCGATGCTGCGCTCCACCAGCTGGTGGTCGAAGTGCGGGGTGCCCCACACGGCGGCGTGGTACTGCTTTTTCACCTCGCGGTTCTCAAACTGCATGGCCAGGTGGCGGTAGGCGGCGGGGTTTTTGGCGAAGGCCAGCGCGCCGCTGGTTTCGCGGTCGAGGCGGTGGGCCGCCTGAATATCGTCGTGGTGCTGGCGGGCCAGGCGCAGCATGTTGGGCGCCCCGCCCACCCGCTCGTCGAGCGTGGCCAGAAACGGTGGCTTGTTGACGACGAGGTAGTCGTCGTTCTCAAAAATAACGAGGTCGGAAAAATCGGGAAGCTTCATACGCGGCCCCAAAGGTAGCGGGTGGGGCTTGGGCTTGGGCCGGCCTGGTCAACGCAAGCTGTTTCGCAGCACGCGGCACGAAGGGCTATTTCCGTTCAATTACCCAACACGTTCTTCGGCTTGCTCAGCTTAAACTCCAGCGTAGTGCCCTCGCCCACCGTGCTTTTCACGCGGATATTGGATTTGTGCGCCTCCACGATGTGCTTGCTGATGGCCAAGCCCAGCCCCGAGCCGCCCGACTCGCGCGAGCGGCTTTTGTCAATCCGATAAAACCGCTCGAAAATACGCGCCTGGTGCTCGGGCGCGATGCCGGCCCCGTCGTCGCGCACGGCAATGCGAACGGAACGGCCGCTTTCCACCAGCGAAACCACCACCCGGCCCCGTTCGCGGCCGTACTTGATGGCGTTGTCAATCAGGTTGATGAGTACTTGGCGGATGCGGTTGCGGTCGGCCACGACCAGCAGGCCCGTTTCGGGCAGCGAGGGCGGAAACAGCTCGACGGTGGTGCCGCGCCGGGTGGCTTGCTGCTCCAGCAATTCGAATATTTCGCGCACCAGCGCCACCAAATCGAAGCGCTGGCGGCGCATGCGCACCACGCCTTTTTCGAGCTGCGCGATGGTCACCAGGTCCTGCACGAGGGCGTCCAGGGTGTCGAGGCTGGCGGCGGCTTTGCGCAAAAATTTGCGGCGGGTCGCCACGTCGATGTCGTCGTCCTCATCGTCCAGAATGGTGTGCACGAAACCCTGGGCGGCAAAAAGGGGCGTTTTCAGCTCGTGCGATACGTCGGCCAGAAACTCGCGGCGCAGCGCTTGCAGGCGCACCAGCTCGTCCAGCTCCTGCTGGCGGCGCTCGGCCATGAGCAGAATTTCGTCGCGCACGCGCTTCACCGGCTCGGGCCGAAACAAGAACTTGTTGCTGAGGCGCTTAAACTCCTTGCGCTTGATGTGCTCCAGGCCCGCGTAAATACCGTTGATTTCCCGAAAAATCAGCGCCTCAAACGACAAATAAACCAGCAAAAAACACGCCGCTACCGTAACGCCCGCCGCCAAAAAGGCCTCCCGAAACGGCAGCGTAGGACCAATGCGGGCATACGCGGTGAGCACGCCCGCCACCAGCAGCGCAATAAGAAGGGCAATGGTGCGAGAGGATAAATTCATTTAACAATTAACATTTATCAGTTAACATATTGGCGGCCCCACGCGGTTGAATGTACAATCGTTCGGCACAAAAAGTCACCAACTGTTCTGTTAAATGTTAATTGTTACCTGTTAAATGACAATCAGTCGGCGTTGAACTTATAACCCACGCCTTTAATGGTTTGGATGTGGTGGTCACCCACTTTTTCGCGCACCTTGCGCACGTGCACGTCCACGGTGCGGGCCAGCACGAACACGTCGTTGCCCCAGATATTTTTCAGCAGCTCTTCGCGGTTGAACACCTTGTGGGGCGAGGCCGCCAGGAAGGCCAGCAGCTCGAATTCCTTCTTGGGCAGCGTGATTTTGCGGCCCTCCTGGTACACGGCAAACCCCGTGCGGTCGATGCGCAGGCCGTTGATGTCGATGGCGTCGACGGCGGTGTGCGGGTCCTGGTCGCGGCGCTTCACGGCGGCCAGGCGGCCGAGCAGGGCGCGCGGCTTGATGGGCTTGGCGATGAAATCGTCGGCGCCGGCTTCAAAAGCGGCCACTTCGGAGAACTCCTCGGCGCGGGCCGTGAGAAACAAAATGTACGTGTCTTTGAACTTGGGCTGCTCGCGCAACAGGCGGCAGGCCGCGATGCCGTCGAGGTTGGGCATCATCACGTCGAGCAGGATGATGTCGGGGTTGAAATCGGCGGCTACGTCCAGGGCCTTGCGGCCGTCGGAAGCCGAAGCGGTTTGGTAGCCCTCTTTTTTCAGGTTGAACTCCAACAGCTCAACGATGTCCGGGTCGTCGTCAACCACAAGAATCTTGTACACGGGCGATTTGGAAGCACTCACGGCGTTAGGGACTTAGGTGAAGCAGGGCTTTGCTTCGGCAAAAGTACCGCTGTTTGCGTCCGTCGCTATGTTACGATTGTGTGATGCTCCGATGAACCAAACCTTAGTTCACCATATTCAGCTGCCATTTCAGGCCCTGGTAGCGCACCATGTCCACCTTCACGGTGCCCACAAACATTTCGGCCTGAAACAGCACCGGAATCTTGTTGCGGTCGTCGGACAGGTACACCGAAACGGCGTTTTCGCCGCGGAACAGCTTGTTGTTCGGCATCTTGGGCACCAGCTTGAAGGTGCGCACGTCGCCGGCCTTGGTCTCAACCACCTCGCGCCCTTTGTAAGTCACTTCGAGCATAAAATTATTGCCGTCGAAATAGCCCGGCATCTTGATTACATCGCCGACCCGCATCCGGTCGAAGTTGACGGTGCGCAGGTAATAAAAGCCGCTCACCAGCTCCAGGGTGTTGTTGGCCACCTTCACCGACGTGTGCTTGGGGTTGTCCTTGTTGTGGTCCTGCACCTCGGCAACGTCGCGGATGTGGTCGAAATCAACCGTTTCTTTCTTGCGGTAATTCTTTTCGGCAATGTCGCGCTGGGCGCGCAACGGCAAGATGCTGGTGGTGTCGATGTAAGCGCGCCACTGGTCGCGGATGCGCAGGAAAAAGTCGAACGAGCCGGTGGTTCGGCCGCTCACGGTGGCCTTGTAGCAGGGGCGCTCGTTCACGCGCTCCAGGCTGCCGCCGGTTTCCACGGTGGCCTCGCCGCCGTTGATGAGGCCGTAGTGCACCGTGTACTTAATGGTTTCGCCGCGCCCAAAGCTGGATTGCGGAATGCTGCGCACGGCGTCGCCGGGGCCCAAAGCAGGCTGCGCGGCAGCCAATAGCACCAAAATAGCAGGAGTAAAGAGAAGCCAACGGCGGTTCATAACTATAATAAAAAGAAGGAGCCCACCGAACCCAGACAAACGCAATGCCAGTCCGTTGGCTGTCTCAAAGATACAGACGTAAAAAAGCCCGTTGCGATTCACAACGGGCTTTGTATTTTACGGCGATGAGCTTACAGCGTGTCGTCGCCGTCTTCGGGGCCGCTCATGTCCACCGGAATGACGGCGTCGTCGCCCTTGGCCATGGCCCTGATTTTGGCTTCGATTTCGTTGGCCAGCTCGGGGTTGTCGAGCAGCAGGGTTTTCACGGCTTCGCGGCCCTGGCCGATTTTGGTTTCGCCGTAGTTGAACCACGAGCCCGACTTGCCAATGATGCCCATGTCGACACCCAAATCAACAATCTCGCCGACTTTCGAGATGCCCTGGCCGTAGATGATGTCGAACTCGACCACTTTGAACGGCGGCGCGACTTTGTTTTTCACCACCTTCACCTTGGTGCGGTTGCCGGTCACGTTGTCCTTGTCTTCCTTGATTTGGCCGATGCGGCGAATATCGAGGCGTACCGAAGCGTAGAATTTCA
>CAXTCS010000307.1:0-4902 GCA_964242365.1 uncultured Hymenobacter sp.
AGGCTGGTGGGCTTGGGCATGCGCTCGTACTGCTTGGAAACCTCGATTTGCTCGCGGTTCTCAAACACTTCTTCTAGGTTGTCGACGGTAGAGGCGAATTCGGCCAAACGGTCGTTCAACTCGTCTTTCAGCTTTATCGACAGCTGGTTGGCGCGCTTGGAAATCACGGCAATGGCCTCGTACACGTTGCCGTTGTCGCCGGTGATGTCGGCCACGTTGCGCGTGATGATGGAGCTCGACGGGGTGTTGGGATTGGCTTTCATGGGCTGAATAAATTACGAATTAATTGGTTGCTGCCGTGGGCAAGGCTTTCAGCTTGGCAATTTCGGCCAGGCTGACGTCGTACATGTCCTGGGCAGCTTTCAGGCTTTTGCTCTTCGGATAAGCGTCGATGAATTGCTGGTAGAAGCTCACGGCTTCCTGAAACCGCTCGCGCTGCTTCGACTCGATGCTTTCCTGGGCCCACTCGTACTGGGCCGTCAGGCGCAGCAGGGCGGCTTGCTCGGCGTAGGCCGAGGCCGGAAATTGCAGCTGAAAGTTGGTGAGCGCCACCACGGCGGCCTGGTTGTAGCGCAGCTGGTAATACAGCCGGGCGCTTTCGAAGGCCTTGTTTTCCAGCTTCTTCTGAAGCTCCTGCGACATGTTCTCGGTTTCGGCCTTGAATTTACTGTCGGGGTAGCGGTTCAGAAAATCCTGAATGGACTCCAGGGCCGACACCGTATTGGTCTGGTCCAGTTCGAAGCCCGGCGAATCGAGGAACAGCGACTTGGCGTGCAAGTACGAAGCCTCCTCGGCATAAGGCGAATTTGGGTACGTGTCGGTAAACGTCTTGAAATAGAACGCGCTCAGCACGTAGTTGCGCTGCTTGTAGTTCGTGTTGGCGAAGTAGAACTGCGCTTTTTCGGCTTCCGGCCGGCCCTTGAGCAGCGGAATCAGGTCTTCGAGCAAAGTGCCCGCCCGAAAGAAGTCGCCTTTGTCGTAGTACTGAACGGCGGCTTCGTATTTTTTATTGACGTCGGAGCTTTTCAGCAGGCGCTGGTAGCCGCTGGCGCAGGAGCCCAGAACAAGCGTGCTAACAAGCAAAAACAGAACCGTGAGGCGGGAAATCGGCATAAGGGGTGCAAAGGTAACGATTTGAGCCGGTGAAGGCAAACGGAGCGTCGCTGCGGGCTGCCCCATCGGCAGCAAGAGCGCCGACAGTGGGCGAAAGGTTGCAGCTAGCGCCGCGGGGCGGCCCCGGCAGCGGCCGGGTGGGCCGCTTGCAGGGCCGTTCTGGGCGGTGGGGCCGGCTGCGGCTTAGCGGGTTTGGCGGGCATTTTTTTAGGCAACGCTTTGGCTTTGGAAGCGTGCCTGGTGGCCGGCCGGGCCTTTTTCCGGTCCTTCGGGCGCTTCCGGGGCCGGTCGTTGAACTGCTTGCCCAACACCTGGCGGCGGGTTGGCCGTTCCTTGGCCCGCCACTGAAAGCCTTTGAGGCGCTCGTCGTCGGGCTTAAGCTCGTGGGGCGGAATGAACCGGGCTTCAGGGTTGGCAAGAACGGATATTTTATTGAGTTTGCTGTCGACAAAAAGCAGGCGCATGTTGGCCGACAGCACCCGGTTCATGCCGGTGGTGGCCGTGTCCCCATCAAGGGCGTAAAAGATGCTTTCCGCGTTGCCGAGCACGTCCACGCGCCGCATTTTGTTGTCGCGGAAATAGGCCATCATGTTGCGGCCCTTGGTCTGGTTAAAGTTCAGCAGCGTGTCCTGGCTCACGGCAAACGCGTTGGCGTACAGGCGCATCTCGTCTACCTTGCCGCGCTTCGAGCGAATTTGCATCGAGTCGGCGGTGAGCTGGTTTTTGGCCTGCCACAGCACCGGGTCCCGGTTGAGGTAGATGATGCTGTCCTGCCGGTCGTAGGTCAGCGAGTCGCAAATGCCTTGCAGGTTGCCCCGAAAAATCTGCACCTTCGGGAAGGCGTAAAGGACCGTGCGCGTGGTGGTTTGGCCAGGCCGGGCTTCAATGCTTATCAGCGTGTCGGCGGCCATATACAGCGTATCCTTCCGGCTGCCGATGTTGCGCACCACCGGCCGGCCGCCGTAGAGTTTGGTGCGGCCCAGGCCACGCCAGTATTTGCCGGCGTCGCCGCGCAGCGTCAGGTTGTCCTTTTTGGAAATCAGGGAGACGTGGCCTTTGGCGACGCCGTAGAGCTTCACCTCGTCGTACACCAGCTGGTCGCCGCCCAATAAGTAGTTGGGTGTGTCGATTTTAGCGTTTTTCTTAAAGTCCGACACCCTGGTGAGGGTGTTGTAGTTGCCGCCCTCGGCATACAAATTCCCCTGCTTGCCCTTGATGCGCGTGGGGCCGTTGAAGTACGCGATTTTGGAAATGGTGTTGTAGCGCAGCGTGTCGTTGTTCAGCTCCGAATCGGGCGTGACGAGGTGCACGTTGCGCTTGAATACGAAGACCTTGGAGTTGGTGTCGTAGAAACCCTGCTGGCTGTCGAGGGTGTTTTGCGGGTCGGTGAGGTGGCCGGTCTCGGTGTAGGAAGCCGTTTTGTGGTTCAGGTCGTAGTCGAGCGCGGGCGTGGTCAGGGTCATGCGCGGGTCGTGCATCACCACGTTGCCCATCATGCGGGCCGTGCGCTTGTCGCCGTCGTAAAAGCCCTTGTCGCCGGTGATGGTCATCGTGTCGCTCTGCACCACGCGCACGTTGCTGAAGGCCTCCACCTGGTTGCGCTCCAGGTATTGGTAGGCCGAATCGCAGTACAGAAACACGTCGTCTTGCTGGAAGCTGACGTTGCCCAGCAGCTTGCGAATCTTCACGCCGTTGAAATCGCCGCCCACCAGCTCGCCGGCCGTGAGCAGCTTGATGGGCGAGCCCTTGGTAGCCAGCGGGGGCGTGGCGGCCGGGCGCGGGCCGGCGGGCGCGGGCCGGGCCGGGGCCGGGCGTTGGGCCTGCCCCAGCAGCGGCACCAGAATCAACAAAAGAAAAAAGACGCGGAAGAGGGCCATTCGGTGGTCAAAGGTACGGACGGGGCCCGCGCTAACGGCCATCTTTGCACGGTAGTACCCGCCCGGCGGCATGCCGCCCCACCAATTGAGGGCGCCGCGCCGGGTGCCGCCCTTTCTTTTTTGCCGCTATTTCCTATGCTTGATACCGTTCGCCGCTTTATTGAAGAGCACGCGCTGTTTTCCATCGAGAAAGACCCGCTGCTGGTGGCCGTGAGCGGCGGCCTCGACTCGGTGGTGCTGCTTGATATTTTGCACCGCCTGGGCGTGCAGGTGGCGGTGGCGCACTGCCATTTCGGCCTGCGCGGCGAGGAAGCCGACGCCGACGAGCAATTTGTGCGCAAGCTGGCCAAGCAGTACGGCCTCCCCTACTTCGCCGAGTTTTTCCAGACCAAGGAATTTGCCGGGCAGGAAGGCATTTCGACCCAGATGGCGGCCCGCTTCCTGCGCTACCGCTGGTTCGAGCAGGTGCGCGCGGCCCAGGACCTGGCCTACATCGCCACGGCCCACCACCAGCGCGACGAGGCCGAAACCATGATTCTCAACCTCACCCACGGCACGGGCCTGGCCGGGCTGCACGGCATTCAGGCCCGAAATGGCCACGTGGTGCGCCCCCTGCTGGGCGTGGGCCGCGACGACCTGCACGACTACCTGGCCGAGCGCGGCCTGCGCTGGCGCGAAGACGCCAGCAACGACAGCCCCGTGTACCAGCGCAACCTGCTGCGTCACGAGGTGCTGCCCGTGCTGCGCGAAATCAACCCCAACCTCGACCAAACCATGCACGGCACGGCCGAGCGCGTGGGCGGCGCCGAGGAAATCGTGCGCCGCTACGTGGCCGACACCGCCGCCCAGGCCCGCCGCGACGAGGCCGAAGTGACGTACTTCAACATTGCCACGCTGCAAAAAACCGCCGCCACGGCCCTGGTGCTGCACGAAATCCTGCGGCCTTTCGGCTTTTCCTGGCTGATGGTGAAGGACATCGTGGCGGCTTTTCCCGGCGAGTCGGGCCGGCGCTTCGACTCGCCTACCCATCGCTTGGTGAAGGACCGCGAACACCTGGTCATCACCCCGCGGCGGCTCACGCAGTTCGGCACCTTCCAGCTGGCGACCGGCCAAACCGACCTGCTGGCCGACGGCATGCGCCTGAAAGCGGAGCTGCACGACGACGCCCGGCACTTCATCATTCCGCGCTCGAAAAGCACGGCCGCGCTCGATGCCGACAAGATTAAATTCCCGCTCACGCTGCGCCGCTGGCAGGAAGGCGACTGGTTCATGCCCCTGGGTATGAAAGGCAAAAAGCTGCTCAGCGACTTTTTAATTGACCAAAAAGTGCCGCTCAATTTGAAAGACGACGTGCGCGTGCTCACTTCGGGCGACGGCAAAATCTGCTGGGTGGTCGGCTGGCGGGTCGACGACCGATTCAAGGTGGAGGAGGCCACGCAGCGCGTGCTCACGGTGCAGCGGCTGTAGAGACGCGTATTCGCGTCTCTACAGCCGCGCCATTAGCGAATCCTCCGGCAACCGTTCTGCCGCCAGTCGTTCAACGCCGAGACGCGAGTACGCGTCTCTACCGGGCTGTAGGTTGTGCCTTCCTCCGCCCGGAGGTACTTTTGCCCGCGTAACCCCAACCCCAACCCTTCTCCTATGAAAGTTACCGTAGTCGGAGCCGGCAACGTGGGCGCAACCTGCGCCGATGTGCTCGCCACCCGTGAAATTGCCAACGAAATTGTTCTGGTTGACATCAAGGAAGGCATTGCCGAAGGCAAAGCCCTCGACATCTGGCAGAAAGCCCCGATTATCGGCTACGACTCGCGCACCGTGGGCGTCACCAGCGACTACGCCCGCACGGCCGGCTCCGACGTGGTGGTCATCACCTCGGGCCTGCCCCGCAAGCCCGGCATGAGCCGCGACGACC
>CAXTCS010000308.1:0-4773 GCA_964242365.1 uncultured Hymenobacter sp.
GGTACAGGACGGCGGCGGGTGCCGCGTCGCCGGCCGGCCGGCTGAAGGCGTAGCTCAGGCGCAAGGGCACGCCCACGCTGTCGCGGTTGGCAACGGCCAGCCGGGGCACGGCCCAGCCGTCGTGCTGCTGCACGAGCGCGGCCAGGAATTTTTTGTCGCCCAGCTCGGCCAGCTGGCGGCGGGTTTCGGCCCCGGCGTAGCCGCCAAACTCTTCGCGCACCCGCCCGGTGAGGTTGCCCGCCGCATCCAGCGCCAGCGCGGCCTGCTGAAAGTGCACGTGGTGCTGGCTGGGGGCCAGCGTTATCCAGCGCCCCTCGTCGGCCTCGCCCGGCGGAATCAGCCGGCCCACCTGGTTGAGGCAGCGTTGGGGCAGCACGCCGCAGGGCAGCAGCGGCTCGGTGGCGTCGACCAGCAAATCCTGCCCGCCGGCCAGCGGCACGAGGGCCACCACGTAGTTAAACTTGTCGAGCAACGGAAATTCCTGGCTCACGCGGCCGTGGTCGCGGGTGCTCAGCAGCACGGGCTGCGCGGCCAGGCCGGCGGCGCGCAGGGCGGCGATGAGCAGCAGGTTCACGTCGGCCGAGGTACCGCTGTGGGCGTCGTAGGCCTTGCGCAGCGAGCCTTCGCTCGAATAGCGGTTGCGGCCGTTGTAGCGCACGCTGGCCAGGATGACTTCGCGCACGGCCGCCGCGCGGGCGGCCGCGTCGGGGTAGCGGGCGGCCAGGGCCTGCATCTGGCTTTTTAGAAAATTGCCGCGGTCGAGCTGGAGCCCAAAATCGTCGTCGTTGAGCAGCCGGTAGTTAATCTTTTTCCAGCTGTCTGTCAGGTCCTGGTATGGCTGGTCGGGCCATTGCTCGCCCACCAGCTGAAAATCGAGGCGCGCCAGGTAGTCGTTGTCCGTCGTCATGTACGGCTCGTCGCGGAAGGCCGGCACGTCTTGCAGCACCCACTGGTGCTCCTCGGTGGGGGCCGAAATGACCATGCTGTTGGCCATGAGGCCGTTGACTTTGTTCTCCACGCGTATCGACGTGCTGCCGATGCTGGCTTTGTCGACGTTCATGGCCCGGTAGCCCTGGTAGATGATTTTGTACTTGTAAAACGTCGGAATGCTGGCCCGGTACTCGCTCCAGCGCACCGGAATGGACCGCTGAAACGTCCAGTCCTGGAAGTTGAACAGGAAATCCGACTTCACGGTGTAGGCGTACTCAATCACCGCGCCTTCGCGCACGTTGGGCAGCGTGAATTTCTGCACGTCCACGTTGGGCGTGCGCTTCTCCACAAACGCGCCGCTGGCCTCCAGCTTGGTTTTTTCCACCACGCCGTTCACCAGGTTGTAGGTGAAGCCGCGCAGGTTGCTCACCCGCTCGCGCTTGTCGTCGCGGTGGTAGAGCGGAATTTCGACGGTGGCTTCCTCGTAGCCCGCTTTTTTGAGGATTTTGAGGCGCGTCACCCGTTCAAATACCACCTGCAAGCCGTCGTCGCGCCCGTCCATGCGCGAGCGGCCGTAATCGCAGAGGACCACGGCGGCCGCCGCGCTGTCGCCCACGAAAGGCGTAGCCGTCAGGAGCTTTGCGTCAATCTGGCCGAACTTAACGGGCTCTGGCTGGGCCTGCGCGGCCGGGGCAGTCAGCCACAGGAAGCAGGCCGCCAGCACGGGCAATGCCCGCCGCCAGGGGCGAAGCAGTAGAGTTGCTTGCATCACTAAAAAAGAATGGGGTAGACAGCTTTTGGACCGCTAAAAATAAGCGAATCAATCCGAATATTCACCCATTATTCACCCTTGTTTTTTTGAGCCGATTTTGGCTCCTCCCCATCGGGCCTCAAATCACCTCTTCGGGCGCCGGCTCGGGGGCTGATTCGGCCACGGCTGCCGCCGCTACCGGGCCCGCTGGCTTCAAGGTAACCAGGTAAGCAACAGCGAGTAGCACGCACAGCAGGCTCAGGCCGTGCACGTAGGGCAGGCGGCCGGGCTGGTTGGCAAATATCCAGCCGGCGAGCAGGGCGCCGAGGCCGATGCCGACTTCCAGGGCGATGTACATGGTGGCCACGCCGCGGCCCCGGTGCGCGGGGTGGCTCAGGTCGATGGTCCAGGCGTAGAGCGCGGGCGAATTCAGCCCCGTGCCGATGCCAAACACCACCGCCGCCGCCAAAAACCACGGCACCGACGGCGCCCACACCAGCAGCGCCAGCCCCGCCGCCAAAATCGTGGCCGACCACCGCAGCACCGGCACCCGCCCGTGCGTGTCCGACGCCTTGCCCGCCACCAGCCGCACCCCCAGCGACGACACCGTGTAGCAGATGTAAAACAAGCCTTTGGTGGGCCCGGCCAGGCCCAGCAGCCGGCTCTGGTCGGGTATCACCGTGAGCACGGCCCCGAACGGAAACAGGCACAGCGCCGTGACCACGGCCGCCGGCAGCACGCGCGGTTCGAGCACCTCGCCCCATTTCAGCTTCAGCAACGACCAGCCAAAGCGCCGCCGCTGCGCCACGGGCAGCGTTTCGGTGAGGGTGCCCTGCACCGCCAGCGACAGCAGCGCCGCCCCGCTCGAACAATAAAACATGGTGTTCAGCGAGAACGTCTCGGCCACCCACGAGCCAAAAGCCGGCCCAAACGCCATGCCCAGCGCCCCGGTTACCCCCAGCAGGCCCATGGCCTCGCCGCGCCGCTCCACGGGCACGATGTCGGCGATGAAGGCGGCCGTGCCCGTCGGCTTGAACCCCGTGCTGAACCCGTGCAGCAGCCGCAGCCCCAAAAACCCCGTCACCGTGAGGGCCCACGGATAGAAAAACCCGCACACGAAGCACACCAGCGACCCGAACACCATCACCGGAATGCGCCCCACGGTATCGGCCAGCTTGCCCGAAAACGGCCGCGAGATGGCGGCCGTGAGCGTAAACAAGGCAATGATAAAGCCCTTGTACTCGCCGCCGCCCAGCCGCGTGAGGTGGTCGGGCAGCTCGGGCAGCAGCAGGTTGAAGCTGAGAAAAAACAGGAACGACGACAAGCACATCAGCCAGAAGCCCATGCCGTAAGGCCGGGGCGCTTTGGATGGCGGGAAAGTAGCTTTAGGTTCGCTCAAGGTGCTTTTTAGCATTTAATGTAATCCGGGATAGTCGCGCATCTGCCACCTTTTTGCCACCTTTCCGGCCGTTTTGCGGTGCCAGGTGAGCAGCTCGGCCCCACGTCGATGCCCAAGCTGCACGTGCGGCAGGCAAAGGTACGGGAAGGTGACGCGGGGCAGGCAGGTTTTCGGGTCCTGGCCGGCGTGGGCCCGCCGCCGGGCGGCCGGCTTGAGCACGCCCGTCGTCGGCGAGCGACCTGACGACGACCGGCGACTCTTCGGAATGCGCAAAAAAGCCGCTGGACCTACAGGGGCCAAAACCGCACGCCCGTGAACCGGCCGGGGGCGCCCGGCGCGGGCACGGGCTCGACCCGAAAACCCGGTGCGGACCCGTGCACATTGGCCAATTGCAACAGGGGGCCGCAGTCGGCGGTGCGGCCGTGCGGGGTACACAGAACGAAGTTGTAGACCTGGCGCGTGGCCGCGTTGTAGGTGACAACCAATTGGACAGTGTCGTGTGCGAAGGATTTGGCCCATTGCGTCTGGCCGGCGGCCAGCAGCTCCGGCGACGGCTCATCGTCCGCGTTTTCGGGCGCGCCGAGGGCGGTTCGCACCTGGTCGATGCTTTGGCCCCGCAGCGCCGGCACGTTAAAGGCCAGGGAGGGCGAGTGGGCCTGGGTCGCGAGGTGGTCGGACGCGCCGCAGGCGGTCAGCATGGCCAGCAGCCCCGCGGCGAAGCGGGGGTAGGGCCGGACCGGGGCGGGGTTCTGAACAGTTGAGGTGGCGGGCATGGAATGGCGGACGGCTCCCACGGTGAGTCGATTGAAATGGGCGTACCCTGGGGCTCAGGACGCGGCAGGCAGCCGCGCCAGGCTTCAGGGTCAGTTTGAAAAACGGTAGCGCAAACCTATTTTCCCGCCCGTGCGCACCCACTGCGCAATCGACAAAGGCGCCCGGTTTCCCGACCAAAGCGCGTTTAAGCCGCTTTTGGTGGAACTTCGCTCCCGCCAAAAAAAGCTCGTATTCCGGCGGCCGTGAGGCGTTCGAAAAACCTATCAGAAAAGGGCTGTAAAAAGAAAAGGGTCCTAAAAACATGCGTTTTTGGGGCCCTTTTCGTGGAGCGTGAAACCGTTCGAAAAACAGTATAGGCCTTCCGCAACGCTGCTTTTCGGTAGCCCCAGCGGGGCGACCCGTCGGTAGTTATCGGCAGTAAAAAAGTGGTAAAGCCCCAGCGGGGCGACCCAAAAGGCCGTGCTTCCTGTGGGTCACCCCGCTGGGGCTTTCGCGTTCGTTTACAGCGCTTTTCTAGCGACGGGCCGCCCCGATGGGGCTAAAAAAGGACTCTTTTGTGTTGCCAGCTTGCTGCGCTCCATGTTTTGGGAGAAGCTGCCGGTGCCGCACTTGATGAACATGCCCAGAGCCACGACCAGGGCCAGGTTCGTGAGCTTCGTAAACGTTTCGACCCACCACGGCTCTTTGGGCGCGGGGGCCGGGGCCGCTACCTCATTCACGGGCATCGCCTGCTGCGGGCTGCGGCCAGGGGCGGGCGTGAATAACAAAGTCGCCGTTCAGGGTGCCGCCGGCCCGCAGCGGGAAGCGGTAGTCGTTGCCGCCGTCCTGCGCCGCCAAGGCAGCATCGGTCCAGCTGATGGCGGCGGCAGGGTCCGAATACCACCGGTACGAAACCGCGTACGTCAGCGCATCGACGCGG
>CAXTCS010000309.1:0-4765 GCA_964242365.1 uncultured Hymenobacter sp.
CTATCCAGCCGGTGCGGCGGGGGCGGCCGGTGGTGGAGCCGAACTCGCGGCCGGCCTGGCGGATTTGCTCCCCTACTTCGTCGTGCAACTCGGTGGGAAACGGGCCGCTGCCGACGCGGGTGCAGTAGGCTTTGGTGATGCCGTACACCTTATCTATGTGGCGCGGGGCGATGCCGAGGCCGGTGCAGGCGCCGGCGGCGATGGTGCTGGACGAGGTGACGTAGGGATAGGACCCGAAATCGATGTCTAACAGGGAACCTTGGGCGCCTTCGGCCAGGATGCGCTTGCCTTGGGCGAGGAGGTCGTTGAGCAGGTATTCGGTGTCGGTGAGCTGGAGGGTGCGCAGGAAGGCAACGGCGGAAAAGAAGTCGGCTTCGAGGGCTTCAATTTCCAATTCCTTATTATAGTGTGCGGCGAGCGAGGCGTGCTGGGCGACGGCTTCCTTGTAACGGGTTTCGAAATCGGGCAGCAGGATGTGGCCGACGCGGAGGCCAACGCGGCCGATTTTGTCGGAGTACGTGGGGCCGATGCCTTTGAGGGTGCTGCCGATTTTGGACCCACCCCGCGCTTCTTCGCTGATGCGGTCGAGGGCGCGGTGCGAGGGCAGGATGAGCTGGGCCTTTTTGGAGACGTAGAGGTTTTTGGCCCAGTCGACTCCCCTATCGGTGAGTTTTTGCAGCTCCTGGCGGAAGACAATGGGGTCGAGCACGACGCCGTTGCCGACGACATTCAGGATGTGGGGGTGAAAAATGCCGCTGGGCACCTGGTGCAGGACGTGCTTGACGCCGTCGAAGGTCAGGGTGTGGCCGGCGTTGGGGCCGCCCTGGAAGCGGGCTACGACATCGTAGGTGGGCGCTAGCACGTCTACGATTTTGCCTTTGCCTTCATCGCCCCATTGGAGGCCTACTAATACGTCTACGGGCATGGTGTTCTTATTTGTTTGTCATCCTGAGCGTAGCGAAGGACCTATTTCGGCTGCGCTCGTGATGTAAAAATGATTACTGCGTGTTGTGCACCATTGTCCTCGGGTCCTTCGCTGTGCTCAGGACGACAAACGGCAAAAAAACGGCCGCCTAGATGGCGGCCGGGATGAGTTGTTGGCGGGCACCGGCCTCGTCGGGGGCTACGGTAAAGATGTTGTTGAGCTTGGTGATGGCCAGCATCTTCGCGGGGTGCGCGGCGGGGCTGATGAGGACCATCTCGCCGCCGCGGCTGCGGAATTTGGTGAGGAGCGAAACGAGCACGCCGATGCCGGTGCTGTTGATGTAACGGATTTCGGAGAGGTCGACGGCGCATTGGTTGAGCGCTTCGCCGAGGTGGTCGTTGACGGATTGGAGGAGTTGGGCGGTATCGGTGCTGCCCAGGAAGTCGCCGCTGAGGCGGACGAAAAGGATGCCGTTTTGGACGGTGCTGGTGGTGGTCATGCGGGGGTGGAACGGGCGGCGGCCTGGGCGCGGCAATCGCCGCAGATGCCGTAAAGATTCAAAGAATGGTGCAAGATATGGAAGTTCAGGAGGTCGCCGACCATCGTTTGGATGCCGTGGATGCGCGGGTCGCAGAATTCCACCACTTTATGGCATTCGGTGCAGATGACATGGTCGTGCTGGCGGTAGCCGTAGCTCTTCTCGTACTGGGCGAGGTTGCGGCCAAACTGGTGCTTGCTGACGAGGCCTTGCTCGACCAGCAAATCGAGGGTGTTGTAGACGGTGGCGCGGCTTACTTGCAGGCCGCGCTCTTTCATGCCGGCATAGAGCTCTTCAACGTCGAAGTGGCCGGAGCGGGCGTAGATTTCTTCGAGAATGGCGTACCGCTCGCCGGTTTTGCGCAGGCCTTTGTTTTCGAGATGAGCGGTGAAGAGCTTTTTAACTTCTTCGAGCTTATCGGTATTGAGCGTGGCCTGGGAGGCGGCGCTGGGGGTGTGCTTGGCGGCGTAGCCGGTTTCGGACGAGCCACCCTGCCCCTGCCCGGCCTCGGCGGCGGGGCTTTGGGCCGGAAATAGGGGCTTGGGGGGAGGGGCTTGGGTCGTGTTCACGGTATGTAAAAAGAGGAATCGGCAGGATGGGCCGCCAAAGCTATGTAAGCGGCGGTGGTTGCTTTTGGTTCTTACCGCTCGAAGTAGAGGTGATAATGATTGGCGCAGCCGGGGTTGAAAGCGGCCTGGCAAGTGGGGCAAGTGTTATCGCAGCCTAAGTAATCGGTGATGCTGAACGTGGTTTTGCAATTGCCGCAGTAGACGGCCTTGGTCCGGAATTCGGCTCTGGGCCAAACAACCGGGGCGTGGGCTACGGCTTCGCTATGGCAATCGATGCAGGCATAAAAAGCATCGCAGCACTTGAATTTAATGGCGATGAGGTCGCGCCCGGAGTGGTAGTGGGCGCATTGGGTGCGCTCGTTCACGCCGGTGCCGTGGACGGTGATGGGCTCGGTGGTTACCATGAAATTATCTGTTGTCACTGCGCACATCCAAGACCTGCATGATTTCAACATCGTCGTTGAAATGCACTTCGTAAATCACGCGGTAGCGCTTGCCGGCCAGCAAAGCACGCAGCTCGGTGCCATTTTCGTACACTTCGCGGCGCTGGCCAATTCGCGGGTACTGCCGGAGTGCGGTGGCCCGTTCAATGATAGCACTTACAGTTTCCTGCTCCAACCTGGGATTGAAATCCCGAATAAACTCAGCAATTCGCTGCAAGTCAGCGGCAACTGTTTGGCTCCATTTGAAGCTGCTCACGCGGTGCGCCACTGTTGGGTGCGGGCCACGAGCTCTTCGTGCGTGAGGGTGCGGCCGGCTTGTACGTCGGCGCGGGCCTGCTCCAGACGGGCGGCGATTTCCTGTTTGCTGCGGGTGGGCATGGCCGGAATTTCATCTTCGCCGGGAATGCTGGCTTCAGCCATTTCCAATGCTTGCTCAACCAACGCAAGTGCTTCTTCACTTTCCAAATGAAGCACCCGCTCAATGATTTCCAATTTTCTGGTCTGTGCGTTCATCATGCTGGTAAATTACGAATAGTCCAAACGCCTTACGAATCGAATCGGTCGACTTGCAGCACGCCATTCACCTTGCTCAGGCGCTGGATGAGCTTGTTCAGATGGTCGGTATCGTTGACGAACACCATAATCTGGCCCTCGAAAAAGCCGTCGTTCGCGTCGACCGTGATGGAGCGCATGTTCACCTTGAGGCTGGTGCTGATGATGCGCGTCACGTCGTTGACGATGCCCACGCGGTCGGAACCTTTGAGGCGAATGCCGGCCAGAAAGGCCAATTCGAGCTGTTCGGTCCACTTGGCGCGCACGATGCGGTTGCCGTAGTTCGACATCAAATCGACGGCGCGGTGGCAGCTGGTGCGGTGAATGATGAGGCCGGTATCGGTTTCGAACCCAAATACGTCGTCGCCGGGAATGGGATTGCAGCACCGGGCGATGCTGTAATTGAACTTGTCGGTGTGCTCGCCCACGACGAGCATATCGGGGCGCACGCCGCGGATTTTCTGCACCTCGTGGTCGAACGTTTTGGGTTCGAGCACCGACGGCAGCGGCTTGGCCGAGGTGAACAGCGACTCCCGGATGCTGCGGCCATCGACCTGCCCCACGGCGAGGCGGTAGTACAATTCCTGGGCGGTGGGCACGTTGAAATACGCCAGCAGGCGGTTGAAATTCTCCGGGGTGTTGGGCACGTTGATGATTTCCAGGCGCTTTTCCAGCAGGAAGCGGCCGTCTTCGGCTTTGGCGCGCTTGTCGTCGCGCAGAAAATCCTTGATTCGTGACCGGGCCTTGGTCGTGATGACATAATTCAGCCATTCCGGCGTGGGCCGCTGCTTGTGCGAAGTCAGGATTTCGACCTGGTCGCCGTTGTGCAGCTGGTAGCTGAGCGGCTCCAGCTTCTGGTTCACTTTGGCGCCGAGGCAGTGCAGGCCAATTTCGGAGTGAATTTCGAAGGCAAAATCCAGCGCGGTGGCTTTGTCGGGCAGAATAACAAGCTTCCCTTTGGGCGTGAAAGCATACACTTCCTTCACGAACAGGTTCTGGCGGAACTCGTCCATGAATTCAAGGGCGCTCGAATTGTTGGATTCCAGCATGTCGCGCACCTTATTCACCCAGCCTTCGAGCGAGCTTTCGGGCTGGATGCTGCCCGTGTCCTTGTATTTCCAGTGCGCGGCGTAACCTTTTTCGGCGATGTCGTCCATGCGGCGCGAGCGAATTTGCACCTCCACCCACTGGCCGGCGCGCGACATCACGGTGGTGTGCAGGCTTTCGTAGCCGTTGGCTTTGGGCGTGCTCACCCAATCGCGCAAGCGGTCGGGGTTGGGCTGGTAAAAGTCCGTCACAATCGAATACACCTGCCAGCAAGCCGCCTTTTCCTGTTCCGGCGGCACATCCAAAATCACGCGGATGGCGAACAAATCGTACACTTCATCAAAAGTAATGTTCTGCTTCTTGATTTTTTTGAGGATGGAATAAATGCTTTTCGGCCGGCCTTTGATTTCGTAGTCAAAGCCCTGCGCCTTCAATTCCTCGTCAATCGGCTGCACAAACTCCTTGATGAACCGGTTGCGCACGGCCTGGCTCTGGCGCACCTTGGCCTTGAGCTCGTTATAGGTTTCGGTGTCGGTGAATTTCAGGTACAAATCCTCCAGCTCACTCTTTATAGTATAGAGGCCGAGGCGATGCGCCAGCGGGGCGTACAAATACAGCGTTTCGGAAGCAATTTTTAGCTGCTTGTGGCGCGGCATCGAGTCGAGGGTCCGCATGTTGTGCAGGCGGTCGG
>CAXTCS010000310.1:0-4758 GCA_964242365.1 uncultured Hymenobacter sp.
GTTGCGTATAAACCATGCCCTAATTTACGACGTCACTCTTCAATAGACCACCACCTTCATTCTTAATTCCTAACGCTCACCCGGCCCGGCCCCAAAAACCGCCTTGGGCTAGTACCCCGGGTTCTGGGTCAGGCCGCCGCTCACGTTTTTGTCGATTTCGGCTTGCGGAATGGGCAGCAGCAGGTTTTTCTCGGTCAGGTTCGTGACGGAGGCGCCGTTCAGGCGCAGGGTGCGCTCGATGAGCGTGCCGGTGCGCAGCAGCGTGAGGCGGCGCTGCTCTTCGCCAATCAATTCGCGGGCGCGCTCGTCGAGGATGAAGTTGAGGTCGATGTCGGCGGCCGTCACCGGGTCGGCCTGGGCGCGGGCGCGCAGCACGTTGATGCTCGCGGCGGCCCCGGCCGGGTTGCCTTGCTTGAACTGGGCTTCGGCCAGCAGCAGGTAGGTTTCGCCCAGGCGCATCATGGGCAGGTCTTTCACGGTGGCCAGGCCGAAGGCGTCGGCGGGGTCGTACATGTTCCACTTCGTGATGTAGGGCGTGATGCGCACGCTGGTATCGGAGCCGATGATGCCCGTCACGCGCTTGCCGAAGAGGCTGGGCTCGGCGGGGTTGTTGTAGTAGAAGCGCCGCCGGAGGCTGTACTTGGAGTTGCGCAGGTCGTTGGCGGCGTAGAGGCGGTAGTCGACCCACTGGCTGAGGCGCATCCGCCCGATGCCCCGGCCGCCGAGCGAGTCGGCGATGGCCATGCCCTTGATGGCGTAGTAGCCCGGCACCCACACGCGCCGCTGCTGGCCGCCCTGGTAGGTGGGCGGCGCGCTGCTGATGCCGCCGGGCACGAGCAATTGCTGCTCAATGCCCCAAATCAGCTCGGTGTTGCCCTGGCTGCGGCGCTGGTTGCCCAGGATGAACATGTCGGAATAATAGTCGCCCGGCCCGCTGGCCCGCACCCCGTAGCGGGCCGTGATGAGCTTGTACTGGTTGCTGCCGAGCACGGCCTGGCACTGCTGCTCGGCCAGGTCGGGCTGGCCCGTGCGCAAGTACACCTCGGCCAGCAGCTGCTGGGCCGCGCCCTGCGTGATGCGGCCCGACGCCGCCTTGCCGGCCAGCAGCAGGCTGGGGGTGGCCGTGGTCAAGTCGTTGATGATAAACTTATTGACCTCGGCCACCGGCGTGCGGGTGAAGTCGGTGCGAGGGGCCGAAATCGGCTCTTGCAGCAGGGGCACGGCCCCAAACAGGGTGGTGAGGAAGTTGTAGGCGTAGGCCCGGTAGAAGCGGGCTTCGGCGCTGAGGCGGTTTTTGTAGCCCTGGCGCAGGCCGGCCGGCGCGGTGGCCGCCGCCGCGATGAGGACGTTGGCGTTGTTGATGGTGCGGTAGGCCCAGCTCCAGCAGAGGGCGGCGCCCTGGTCCTGCGATTGCAGCTTCTCGTAGTTGTAGTAGGGTATTTCCACGCCCTGCGGCATGGCCGGAATCACCACGTCGGTGCCCACCTGCATGATGCCCAGAAAGCCCTGCGGCTCGGTGATGGTGTACTGCTCGCGCACCACCGACATGAGCCCGGCCATGCCCGCCTCGAAGCCGAGCGAATCGACCAGCGAGGTCTGGGGCGTGTAGAGCGACTGCGGGGTTTCGGTCAGAAAATCCTTTTTGCAGGAGCTGAGTCCCTGCGCCAGGGCCAGCAGCGCGGCGGCGCCAAGTAGGATGCGTTTCATTGTTGATAATCGAGGGAAGGGAAAGGGATTCAGCGTTCAGCAGAACGTCATGCAGAGCATTCCAATTACCGCAGGCCCAGGTTGAGGCCGAACACGTAGGTGGCCACGTTGGGGAAGTTGGGGTTGGGGAAGGCGCCTTCGGTGTTGCCGGCGCCGAAGCCCTGGGCGTAGTTCTGCTCGGGGTCCCAGCCAATCCACTTGGTCCAGGTGTAGAGGTTGCGCCCGCTCACGTACACCGAGAGGCTGCCGAGCTTCAGGTTGTCGAGCAGCGCCGTGGGCAGGGTGTAGCTGAGCGTCACGTCCTTGAGGCGGGTGTAGCTCGCGTTGCGGGGGTAGGCGTAGCCGCGCTGGTTGGTGTAGACGAGCGAGGGCCGGTCGTTGCTCTGGTTTTCGGCCGTCCAGTAGCCAATGGCGGCGGGCTGGTTGATGCGGCCGGCAAAGTCGCCCCGGTTGAGCAGGTCGTTGTTTTTGAGCACGCCCTGCGCGGTTTGCAGAAACACGCGCAGGCTCAGGCCCTTATACGTCACCGTGTTGGTGAGGCCGGCCGTGTAGTCGGGCAGCGTCGAGCCCAGGTACTGGCGGTCGGTGGCCGTGATTTTGCCGTCGCCGTTCACGTCCCGAAACTTCAGGTCGCCGGGCTTGGCGCCGGGGTCCTGGCCGGCGGGGTCTTCGCCCGTCTGCCACACGCCCAGCAGCTGGTAGTCGTAGATGGCGCCCAGCGGCCGGCCGATAAAGTACTTGTTGCCAATGTCGTCGGCGCCGTTGCCGTAGAGCTGCAGCACCCGGTTGCGGTTGGCCGAAACGTTGAAGCTCGTGCCCCAGGTGAGGTCGGCGTGCTGCACGTTCACGGTGTTGAGCGTCACCTCCACGCCCTTATTGTTTACCGAGCCGATGTTGTCGAGAATGCTGGTGTAGCCGGAGATGATGGGGATTTGGCGCGCCAGCAGCAGGTCTTTGGTCGTGGCGTCGTAGTACTCGACCGTGCCGGCAATGCGGTCCTTAAACAAGCCAAAGTCGATGGCGTAGTTGCTGCTGCGCGTGCTTTCCCACTTCAGGTTGGGATTGCCCAAGGTATTGGCCCGCAGGCCGGTAGCGGTTACGCCGCCGTACACGTAGTTCACCTGGGCCTGGCCGGTGAGGGTCTGGTACGGGTTGATGCCCTCGTTGCCGGTGGTGCCCACCGAGTAGCGCAGCTTGAGCAGGTTCAGCACGCGGTTGTCTTTCAAAAACGCCTCGTTGGCCACGTTCCAGCCCACGGCCACCGACGGGAAGGTGGCGTATTTGCTGGCCTGGGCCCCAAATACCGACGAGCCGTCGCGCCGGGCCGTGGCCGTGAACAGGTAGCGGCTGTCGTAGTTGTAGTTGAGGCGGCCCATCTGCGAGACCAGGTTGCGGCGCTCGTCATAAGAGCTAATCGTGGCCGGCACGCTGCCCGCCCCGATGTTGCGAAACGCCGTCACGTCGTTGATGAACCCGCTGCCGCGCTCGCTGGTCGTGATGTACGTATTCTCCTGGGCGCTGTAGAGGGCCGTCAGGTCGAAGTGGTGCTTGTCGAAATTCCGGTTGTAAGTCAGGATGTTTTCGACGGTGTAGTTGGTGCGCAGGTCGTTGAGAATCTGGGCCGTGCCGCGCAGGTCGTTGGCCGCCCGGCCGGTGTAGCCGGCCGTGTAGAAGGGCCGGTACGAGTAGCTGGCGTTGAGGCGGTAGGCCAGGCCGTCGACGAAGGTGGGCTTCACCTCGGCGTAGCCCGTGCCGGTGAGCTGGTTGACGTGGCTCAGGCGGGTGGTGGTGAGGCCCAGCAGCGGGTTGGTGTAGAGCAGCTCCGGGAATTCGGGGTAGATGTTGTAGCTGCCGTCGGCGTTGTAGGGCACGCCGTAGGGGCTCGACGCCTGGGCCAGCGACAAGCTCACCCGCCCGCCGTCGTCGTTGGAATTGGCGTAGAAAGCCGAGGTGCCCAGGCGCAGCCAGGGCGTGAGGGTGGCGTCGAGGTTCGAGCGCAGGCTCACGCGCCGGAACTGGTAGCCCTGCAGGGTGCCCCGCTGCTTGTAGTAGTCGCCCGAGAGGTAGTATTTCACGTCGGGCGTGCCCCCCGACACCGCCAGGTTGTGGTCCTGAACGTAGCCCTGCTGCCCGATGAGCTTCATCCAGTCGGTGGTGGCGCCGGCCTGGTAGTTGGGCAGCTCGGAGGCGTTGGGCACGGGGTCCTGGTTGATGTTGCGCTGAATGGTGTACGCCTTGTACTTGGCCGCGTACGCCTCCCCGCTCATGGGCTTGAGGGTGTTGTTGATGTACTCGGGGCCCGCGTAGCCGTTGTAGCGAATCTGGGGCTTGCCGGTTTTGCCCTGCTTGGTGGTGATGAGAATGACGCCGTTGGAGCCGCGCGTGCCGTAGATGGCCGTGGCGCTGGCGTCCTTCAAAATCTCAATGCTGGCAATGTCGCTGGGGCTGATGTCGTTGAAATTGCCCGGAAACGGCACCCCGTCCAGAATGATGTACGGGTCGGTGTTGGCCGTAATCGAGCGCACGCCCCGAATCTGGATGGTGGGCGCCGCCCCCGGCACGCTGGAGCCCGACGTGACCGTGACGCCCGCCACGGCCCCCTGAATGGCCTGCGCCACGTTGGCCACCGGCAGCCGTTCGAGCCGGTCCTGCGGCACCGACGCGACCGAGCCCGTCACGTCGGCCCGCTTTTGGGTGCCGTAGCCCACCACCACCACCTCGCTCAGCGCCTTCACGTCGGTCAGCAGCCGCACGTTGAGCGTGGTTTGCCCGGCCAGGGCGATTTCCTGCGGCGCGTAGCCCACAAACGAAAACACCAGCGTGCCGCCGGCCTGCGCCTCGGGCACGCGCAGGCTGAAATTGCCCGCGGCGTCGGTGCTCGTGCCGGTGCTCGTGCCCTTGAGCACCACCGTCACGCCGGGCAGGCCCGCGCCCTTCTCGTCCACCACCTGGCCGGAGACGGTGCCGTCGGCGGCCCGCGCCACGGCCGGCGCGGCGGCCCGAACGGGCAAGGCCGCGTGCGCGCCGGGGCCCAGGGCCAGGGCCGGCAGC
>CAXTCS010000311.1:0-4752 GCA_964242365.1 uncultured Hymenobacter sp.
CTCGCGCAGCCGCCGGCCCGACTAGGCGGCGTCGCCCGTGGGGTCGATCCCCACACAAAGCAGGGTATTTCCGGTCTGAACGCGGGTGAGCAGCTTTTGCATCGGGACGCTGGCAGTTAATGAAAAGGGAAACGCAACGGCTTACCGGGCCACGGAAGCGTTGTGGGCAACTTCCGAAGCCAACCGCGCCGAGAGGCCCGGCGACAGCCATTCGCCGCTGGGTACTTGCAAGGCCTGGGCGGCCACGCGGAGGTAATCTTCCACGTCGCGCAGGGTAAAAATGCCGCCCGTGCCGAAAATCGGCAGGTGCAGCTGTTCGTCGTTGGCCAGCTCCCACACGCAGCGCAGGGCCAGCGGCCGCAGCGCCTCGCCCGAAAGCCCGCCGACCAGCGGCGCGGCGTTGGGGTCGGCCGGCAGGTGCAATACTTTTAAGGTATTGGTGGCCGCCAGGGCCGTGGCCCCGCCCTCCTGCGCGCCCAGGGCCAGGCCCCGGATGTGGTCGGGCCACGGCGGCAGTTTCACAATCACCGCCGCGTCGTCGCGCAGCTCGTTGCGCACGGCCTCGGTGGCTTCCCGCACGAAGCGGGCCGTCACGTCGGGCCCGGCCCCGGAATGCGGGGCCGTAATGTACACTTCCACCCCGGCCAATTGCTCGCCGGCCTCGCGCTGGAGGTAGCGCGCAATCTTGCGAAAGCCCGGCACGCCCGGCGCGGTGATGCTCACAAACACCGGCACGCCAAAACGGCGCAGCCGCGGCAGGTGCTCCTGCACCAGCAGCTCGGCGCCTTCGGTGCGGAAGTCGGTGCGGTTGAGCAGGGTTTGGTCGGCCACTTGCAGGATGCCGTCGTCGCCGGGCAGGCCGGCGCGGGGCTCCATGGTCACGGTTTTGGTGAAAATCGCGCCGAGCTGCTCGTAGCCATCGCCCGCGAGGTCCCACGGGGCGGTGGCCAGGCACACGGAGTTTTGTAACGTAATGGCGCCGAGTTTCATAGTTTCCGGATAGTTGTTACTGATGTTACGCAGTGCTGCTGAAGCAAGCGCTTTGGTTGCTGGTTGCTGGTTGCTGGTTTTCCGTTGGCTCTTAACCAGAAACCAGAAACGAGCAACGAGCAACCAGACGGCAGTCGCTGCGGCCACTGCGTAACAGCAGTTCTTAAGTTACACAGCGGAAAAACAATTGCTGGTTGCCAGTTGTCAGCCGCAAGCCGGGCAACGCCCAAACCATTTACTAACAACTGACAACCAGCAACTGACACCTAAAATCTAGATAACGTTCTCGCGGTTAATCAGGAAGGGCACGCAGTCGCGGATGTCGGTCTGGCCGAGGATGAACTGGGCCACGCGGGCCATGCCCACGCCGGCACCCGAGTGCAGGGCCACGTGGTTCTGCTCGTGGAAGCTCAGGTACCACTCGAAGTCTTCCAGCTTCATGCCCTGGCGGATGAGGCCGGCCAGCATCGAGCTGGTTTCCAGCTTGTGGCGCAGCTTGGCCCCGTCGAACTCGCGCTCGGCGGCCCCGGCGCTCTCGCCGGCTAGCGGCAGCAGCAAGTCGGTCGAGTTCACCACGCGGGGGTCGTCGTCGTTGTTGCGCATGTTGAAGAATTTGATGTCGGCCGGGTAGTGGGTCACGAACATCGGGCCCATCAGCTCGGTGAGGCGGCCTTCGTGGGGGGCCTCCAGGTCGTCGCCCCAGGCCAGCTCGGGAAAGCCTTCGGTTTTGAGCAGCTCCACGGCGTCGGCGTAGGTCATGCGCTTGAAGGTGAGGGCCGCCAGGTCTTCGGCGCTGCGGCCGAACAGGGCCAGCTCCTTGGCGCAATCCGTGGCCACTTGCTTGGCGGCGCCGGCCACGATGTTGCTCAGGTGGCCAATCAGCTCGTCGAGGCCGCCGAGGTGCTCAATCTCGAACAGCGAGAACTGCGCCAGGCGGCGGTTATCGGCCTTCAGCTCCTTGCGGAAGCTCTGAATTTCGCCGTACACGCGGCCGCTTTCCACTTTCTGGGTCAGCATCTCGATGTAGAGCTGGTTCGACTGCGGCAGGAACATTTTCTTGCCGTCGTACCAGTCGATGGTAAAGAGCGTGTCGGTGTTCTCGCAAGCGCCGGTCACGCCCACGATGTGCGGCATGTTGTGGACGGCTAGGAAATGCTCGGACTCGACGTACTTGCGGGCACCGCGGAACATGGCGTCCCACACTTTAATCACCGCCATGCGCTTGGGGTCGGTGCTCAGGTTGCGGTTGCCGGCGTGGGCCGAGGCGATGGTGGCAGCCGCCACGTTGGGGGAGAGGGTGTTGGTATCCATAATTGCTTTGGTGTGGGCGTTAAAGGGAGTTGAGACTAGACGAGGGAAGCCGGGCCGCCGGGGCATAAAAAAACCGTTTCGAAAGCCGAAACGGTAGCGGGGCAACAACCAGAAAAAACGAAAAAATCAACGGGGACCAAGGCCTTGCAGCCTTCTCGCGGCGCACTGTTGAGAAGTGTCCCGCGCTTTGTCAACAGTTGTTTGGGTTGAAGCACGATGCAAAATTACGGAAAGTTTACGGCGCGCTATTCATCGGTAATGTTAAATTTTTGTCGGCGTTTTTTTGAAAAAAATTTCCGGGTTGATTTTTCTGCGTTTTGAATTAGATAGCCCATCTTTTTTTAGCCAAAGCGTTGGAAATCTTTTTTTAAGCCCGGCGGGTCGGTTGCGCTGCATTTGCTTTCACCCGTAACTTTGGCTCTTTATTCCGCAACAGAACGCGCCTTTTTTAGGGCGCTAATTATCAGGCGATAAACAGCCCGTGGCTCCTTTACCGGACCCACGGGCTGTTTATCGCCTGCTGTTTTTGGCCCCGCTCCGCCCGCGCCCACCCGGATGCCGGCCGCCGGCGATGAGCCACCGCTGGCCCGGTTGCGGGTGGCAAACCCGCGCAAAGCCGGGCCGGCCCCGTTTTTAGGACCCGGCCCTTTATAGCTCGACACTAAAGCGCGCTAACAGCGTAAAGAGTATAATCGAAAACCTGGACGTTATTTGCCTAAACGGGAACCGTAAGGCCGCGGGCCAGCGGCACAATCCGAGCCATTAGTCACAGCGTAGATAATTTACACATAGAAATACAACAATAATAAACAACCGTTTGCCCCGAACAGCTGCTTAATAGCCGCCCACCGGCCCCAAACGGAGCATACGAAACAGAAGCGCGCCTTGTAGCTTTAACCTATACCACCCTATACCAAAGGCATTCTACCCGCTATTTCTTGTTCTTTCCAACTGGTCCGGTTTTGGCGCTGACTGGTTTTCTACTTGAACTTCATGCCCATGACACCAGGCCCATCCTTCAGAATTTTTGTTGTTGAGGACAACGAATGGTATGGCGAACTCCTCGTGCACCGCCTGGGCCAAAACCCCAACCACAGCGTGGCGCGGTTTGCCACGGCCCGCGCTTGCCTCGACCACCTGAGCGAGCAGCCCGATTTAATCACCCTCGACTACTCGCTGCCCGACGCCAAGGGCGAGCTGGTGCTGCGCCAAATCCGGGAGCGGCTGCCCGGCACGGAGGTCATCGTGATTTCGGGCCAGGAAAACGTGAGCACCGCCGTGAGCATGCTGCGCCAGGGCGCCTACGACTACCTGGTGAAGGACGAAAACACGCTCGACCGCCTCTGGAACATCGTGGCCAAGGTGGAGCAGCAGGTGCGCCTGCGCCGCGAAAACACCCAGCTGCGCCAGCAAATCGGGGCCCGCTACAGCCCGGGGCAGGCCCTGCTCGGCGAGCACCCGTCGGTGGTGCTGGTGCATTCGCTCATTGCCAAAGCGGCGCGCACCGCCATCACGGTGAGCGTGAGCGGAGAAACCGGCACCGGCAAAGAGCTGGTGGCCAAGGCCATCCACTTCCAGTCGAACCGCGCCAGCTACCCGTTTGTGGCCGTAAACATGGCGGCGGTGCCGCGCGAGCTGGTGGAAAGCGAGCTGTTTGGGCACGAAAAAGGGGCTTTTGCCGGGGCCGTGGCGCGGCGCGTGGGCCGGCTGGAAGAAGCCAGCGGCGGCACGCTGTTTCTCGACGAGATTGCCGACCTCGACCTGGGCCTGCAAGCCAAGCTGCTGCACGTGCTGCAAGAGCGCGAAGTGACCCGCGTGGGCAGCAGCCAGGCCGTGCCGTTCGACGTGCGCCTGATTGTGGCCACGCACCGCGACTTGCTGGCCGACGTGGAAGCCGGCCGCTTCCGCGAAGACCTGTACTACCGCCTGCTGGGCCTGCCCATCGCGCTGCCGCCGCTGCGCCTGCGCGGCCCCGACGTGCTGCTGCTGGCCGAGGCGTTCGTGCGCGATTTCTGCACCCTCAACAACCTGCCGGCCCGGCAGCTCACCGACGGCGCCCGCGAGCGGCTGCGCGCCCACCCGTTTCCGGGCAACGTGCGCGAGCTGAAAGCGGTGGTGGAGCTGGCCGCCGTGCTGGCCGATGGCGACCAGATTCAGGCCGAAGACCTGCCCCTGCGCCCCGGCCGCCACGCGGCGGGCCCCGGCAGCCAGCTCTCGCTGCGCGACCAGACCAGGGCCATCGTGCAAAATTGCCTCGACGAGCTGGGCGGCGACGTGCTGGCGGTGGCCGCCCGGCTGCGCATCGGCAAGTCCACTATCTACCGCATGATACAGCAGCAGGAGCTGCACCTGGGCTAAGCCCCGCCACCACGCCCGCCTTGCCCGCCATGAAGCGCCGCCCCCGTTTTTCCCGCTCCGGCGCCCGCCCGGCGGCCGCGCCCACCGCGCGAC
>CAXTCS010000312.1:0-4708 GCA_964242365.1 uncultured Hymenobacter sp.
CCGGGCGATTGTAGCGCTTGTACTGGGCATCGAGCTGGCGGCGGAGCTGGGCGATGTTCATGGTGGGCAGTAGCGTTTGGGAAGGATGCCCGCAATCAAGAACGTCATGCCGAGCGCAGCCGAGGCATCTCGCGTGGGGCAGTAATCCAATCGTTCAATAAGAATGATTACTTCTGCACGCGAGATGCCTCGGCTGCGCTCGGCATGACGTTCTTTTATTTAGCGGCGGTGCTACTGCGGAATGTAGTTGGTTTCGACCCGGAAGCGGGAATCGGAGGTGCCCAGCTTTTGCACCGCGCGGGGCGAGAGGCGCACCAGGATGTTGCTGTTTTCGCCCGTGTCGGGCAGTTTGCCGATGACGCGCACGTACACTGACTGGCCGTTCATCGCATTTTTCACCTCCATGATGGTGCCCACGGGCGCGGTTTTGTGCAGGGCCAGGTACTTATCGGTCAGGCTTTTTTCGATGGGGGCGCCCAGGCCGGTTTCTACCACGCGGGCCAGCACTTCGCCGGCGCGGTTGGGGGTGCGGTCTTTGCGGTCGGTTTCTTCCTTGTCTCGTTCCCGTTCGGCCGGGGGCGCGGGCGTCACGGTCGCAATCTGGGCGGGCTTGTCGGGCACCGGCGCGGCGGGGGTTTTGGCGACCGGCGCGGCGGGAATTGATTCGAGCTCGGCGGGGCGCTCGGGCGCGGGCTTGGCAGCCACGGCAGGCGGGCCGGTTTCGGTGGCGGTGAGCAGCAATTGCTGGCCCACGCGCACGGCCCCGCCGGCCGGCAGCTTGTTGAGCTTAATCAACTCTTCGGGCGTGAGCTGAAACCGCCGGGCAATGCCGAACAGGGTTTCGCCTTTGGCCACGGTGTAATGGGTGGGCACGGCGCCCGTGGTTTGGGCGGGGGCGGCCGGGGCTTTGTCGGCGGTTGGAACCGGGGCTTTGCCGGCGGCCGGCCGGGGCACGAAGACTATCTGCCCGATGCCCAGCCCGTTTTTAATCTGCGGGTTGGCGGCCGTGAGCTGTTCGAGCGACACGTGGTAGTGGCGGGTGAGGGCCGTCAGGGTTTCGCCCGCGGCCACGCGGTGCTTCACGAAGCGGTGGCCGCCGCGCGTTTCCATGCCAATAGAATCAGTGGGAGTGCCCTTCGAATGGCCGGCTTTTCCAGGCCCTGGCCCGCTCAGGGCCAGCAACGTGAGAAGCGAAACAAGTACAGTCATAAAAAATCTTGCGAAATCAATGCCGTTCCCACTCAAGGAACCAGCGAAGGCAAAATAACACAAAAACCGGCGGGTAATCGGCTCCGGCTCGTTTTGGAAGCCGTCGGCGCCCGTTCTTTGGAGCGCGGTTGCGGGGGCTTGCTCCGCTTCGCCCTTTTTCCCTTCCTGCGCTCCGCCATGGTTCTCGGCCTGATTCCCGCCCGCTTTGCCTCAACCCGCCTGCCCGGCAAGCCCCTCGTCGACCTGGGCGGCCTGAGCATGATTCAGCGGGTGGTGGCGCAGGCCCGGCTGGCCCGGCTGGCCCGCGTGGTGGTGGCCACCGACGACGAGCGCATCCTGCGGCACGTGCGGGGTTTTGGGGGCGAGGCCGTGCTCACGCATCCCGACCACCCCAGCGGCACCGACCGCCTCTGGGAAGCCTTTCAGCAGCTGGGCCGGCCCGCCGACGTGCACTGCATCGTGAACATTCAGGGCGACGAGCCGTTCATTCACCCCGCTCAAATCAACGCCCTGGCCGATTTATTCGCCGACGAAGCCACCGCGCCGGACATCGCTACGCTGGTAAAACCGGTGGTTTCGGCCGAAGAATTGTTCAGCCCGCACCTGCCCAAAGTGGTGCTCAACCAGCAGGGGCACGCCCTGTATTTCAGCCGCCACCCCCTGCCCTACCAGCGGCAGCACCCGCCCGCCGAGTGGCTGGCCCACCACCGCTACCTGCGCCACCTGGGCCTGTATGCCTACAAACCGCGGGTGCTGGAGCAGCTCACGCAGCTGCCCGTGTCGGCGCTCGAAGCGGCCGAAAGCCTGGAACAGCTGCGCTGGCTCGAAGCCGGTTTTCAGATTCGCTGCGCCGAAACCGCGCTGGATGCCTTTGGGATTGACACGCCGGAGGACGTGGCGCGGGCGCGGGCGCGGCTGGCGGGCTAGCCGTCGGCCCGCGCCACGACGCCTTTTTCGGGCCCATCTTCGTGGCGTTCCTCGCGTATTTCGCGGGACAGAAAATAGTTGAGCGCCGTGCGGATAACGGCAATGGCGCCGAGCTTGCCAATCTGCTCCCAGCTGGGCGAAATGGCCGTCGACAGAATATCGGCCCCCAGCTGAAACTCCAGCGCCAGGGCCAGGTACCGCGCCAGCGCCAGGCGAATGGCCGTAAAGTCAATGGTTTGGCGCCGGGCCAGGGCTTTCATCAGCAGCCAGCCCGCGCTGAGAATGCCCAGCGCGATGATGGCCGCCCCCACCATTTCGACCCCCAGCTTGAGCCACAGCACGCCGCTGATAACGGCATTTTCGGCCTGGCCGTGCAGGGACGTGACGTCGCGGGCCGTTTCGGGCAAGGCAGAAAATTGGAACATAGCGGCGGGCGAAGGAACAGTTGGCCGAACAAAGAAAGGACGCGCCGGGCCCACGACCCGAAAAAGCCTGTTAATTGCTGCTGTTACGCAGGGACTTCGCGCCGCTGGCCCTGGCAAATGGTTGCTCGTTGCTGGTTGCTGGTTACTAGTTGCTGATTAACTACCAGCGGAAAACCAGCAACCAGCAACCAGAAACGAGCAACAAAAGCGCCGGCTTCCACAGCAACGGCGCAACAGCAGTTATTTACCCACCTATCTTTTTAACCTTGTAGCCTTCTTTCAGCAGCACCTCCAGCACTTTGTCGCGGAAATCGCCCTGCACCAGCACTTCGCCGTCTTTGGCGTTGCCGCCCACGCCGCACTTGGTTTTCAGCAGCTTGCCCAGGGCCTGCAAGTCCGCCTCGGTGCCCACGAAGCCGGTGACGAGCGTTACCTGTTTGCCGCCGCGCTGCTTTTTATCGAGCTGCACCCGCAGCTGCTGCTGTTGCGGCGGCAGCGTGGCGGCCGCAGCTTGCGCATCGGTTTGAAACGAGAAATCGGGGTTGGTGGAGTACACCACTCCGGTGCGGCCGGGCTTTTTCATTTAACAATTCTTTTCATTTAACAGGTTTTGGCGTCTCCTTGCTGCCTCCACAAGGTGACTTCGTTTGACAAATATTGAGCACCCGTTAGAACATCTGTTAAATGTTAAATGATAATTGTTAAATGACTTAAACCGCTACGGCCAGCGCCAGGGGCAGTAGCTCGACGTCGAACTCGGTGGTGTGCCCCAGGTAGTCGCCGTCGACGTGGAAGCCGATGGGCGCGGCGGCCACCACCCGGCCCCGCGGCACCCGAAAATAGTCGGCTGCTTTGGTTTGGGGCAGGTTGCCGAGGGCCATGCCCAGGCTCACGCGGATGGCCCGGCCCACGGGCAGCGCGTCAATCAGGCACACGTCGAGCAGGCCGTCGCGCAGGTCGGCCAGGGGCGCGATGTAGGCGTTGTTGCCGTATTGCGAAGCATTGGCGAAGGCCAGCACGTAGCAATCCGTCGCCAGTTGCCGGCCGTTTAAGTCGGCTTGCACCGCGACGGGCCGGTAGCGGCGGTACTCGCGCAGCGTCACGCGCAGGTAGGTGCTCAGGCCCCGCGAGCCGGCCTGGGCAAAGTGCTGGCTCACGTGCGCGTCGAACCCCAGCCCGGCGGTGCAAAAAAACGGGTGGCCGTTCATTACGCCCACGTCCATGCGGCTGAAGGTGGGCGCGGCCAGCCGGCGCAGGGCCGCCGGCAAGCTCAGGGGCACTTTTAGGTGGCGGGCCAGGCCGTTGCCCGAGCCCTGCGGCACGATGCCCAGCGCCGCGTTCGTCCCGAGCAGGCCCCGGCCGACTTCGTTCACGGTGCCGTCGCCGCCCACCGCCGCCACCACCGCAAACCCCTCGGCAGCAGCAGCCTGAGCCAACCCAACGGCGTGCCCGGCAAACTCGCTTAACCGGATTTCGTAATCGGCCTCCCGCGTGCCAAAATGCCGGGCAATGAGCGCCGGCACGTCGTGCCGACGGTTGGGCCCGGCAGCGGGATTGAGAATGAAGCAGGTTTTGGCCAAAAGATTAGAAGGGTTGCTGACAGCCTTGGTGCCGTGTAAGGGGCAGGATATTTTTTCTGAAGCGATGGTCAGAAGCGAAAAAAGCCTGCCAGGAGGCAGGCTTTTTGGGGTGCAATTGACGCAAGCCAACCAATTACTAGCCGTTCATCCGCTCGCCGAGCTTCTGAATCAAATCAGCCGTGCGGGTCGAGTAACCGGTTTCGTTGTCGTACCAGCCGATAACCTTGGCCAGCGTGCCGTTGGCCGAGGTCAGCTCCGAGTCGAAAATGCAGCTGTGGGGGTTGCCCACGATGTCGATGCTCACAATCGGGTCGGTCGTGTACTCGATGATGCCTTTCAAGGGGCCGTCGGCGGCGGCTTTCAGGGCCGCGTTGATTTCCTCTTTCGTCACTTCTTTTTTCAGGATGACGGTCAGGTCGGTCATCGAGCCATCGGGCACGGGCACGCGCATGGCCAGGCCGTCGAGCTTGCCTTTGAGCTGGGGCAGCACGAGGCCCACGGCTTTGGCGGCACCGGTGCTGGTGGGGATGATGCTGTAGGCAGCGGCGCGGGCGCGGCGCAGGTCCT
>CAXTCS010000313.1:0-4653 GCA_964242365.1 uncultured Hymenobacter sp.
GTGGGCTACCCCAACCCCGACCGCTCGCACTTCCGCTCGATGGACATCTGGCAGAGCGGCTCGGGCGCCGACCAGGTGGTGAGCACTGGCTGGCTCGGCCGCTACCTCGACTCGAATTGCCCCGATTGCCAGCGGCCCTACAACGCGCTGGAAGTAGACGACACCCTGAGCCTGGCCATGAAGGGCAGCATTCGCAAAGGCCTGGCGCTCAGGAACCCCGACAAATTTCATCAGCTCACCCAAAACCGCCTGCTGAGCCGGGTGAGCCAGGAAACCGCGCCCGCCCACCAGGAGCAAGTCGACTACCTCTACAAGACCCTGGCCGAAACCGCTTCCTCGGCCGATTACCTGTACGAGAAATCCAAAATCTACAAGTCGGCCGGGACTTACCCCAATTCCGACTTCGGCAAGAACCTGAAAACCACCGCCGAGCTGATTAATTCTGGGGTCGAATCCCGCGTGTACTACCTGGCGCTTTCGGGCTTCGATACCCACGTGCGGCAGCACGAGCAGCAGCAGCGCCTGTTCGCCGACCTCGGCGATGGCCTGGCCGCGCTGGCCGACGACCTCCAGAAAAACAACCAGTGGAACAACACGCTGGTGCTGGTCTTCTCCGAATTTGGCCGCCGCGTGGGCCAGAATGCCAGCAACGGCACCGACCACGGCACGGCCAACACCGTGTTCCTGGCCGGCGGCGGCCTCCAGAAAAAGGGCGTCATCAACGACGCCCCCGACCTGGCCAACCTCGACCAGGGCGACCTGCGCCACCAGGTCGATTTCCGCGGCATCTACGCCAGCGTCCTCAAAGACTGGCTCGGGGCCGACGACGCGGCCATTCTCGGCACGGGCTTCGAGCGGCTGAGCCTTTTCATTTAACAGTTATCAATTAACATTTAACAGCCGTTCGGCTTGGCCATGCGGCGCAAACGGAACGGCTGTTAAATGTTAATTGATAACTGTTAAATGATTACAGCGGAATGTTGAACCCAAAGGCCCAAATAGCTTGCAGCGAGGTGAATACGTGGGTGGCCCGGCCCTGCCGGTCGTCGCCGAGGTAGGTGTTGGTGTAATCGGCGAAGGCGCCCTGCAAGTCGGTTTGCAGGAAAAAATAGCGCAGAATGTCGGCTTTCAGGCCCAGGCTGGTGCCCATCACCAGGCCGTGGTAGTGAAACGGCCCTTCCTGATGATTGCCGAGCACCGTGGAAATGGTGTAGGACACCATCGGCCCGGCGCCCACTTTGCCCACGGCGCTGAGCTTGAGCAGGGGCCGCGACCAAAGCACGCGGTGCTTCACGAGGTTCACCATCAGGTAGTTGTTGCCGTTGGTGTGCTGGAGGTGCACAAAATCGGGCGTCACCAGCGTGTCTTTGTCGATTTGCCGGCCCCGAATCTGGCCCCGCACGTGGATAATCTGGTTGTCGTCGACCACGTACTTGAGGTGGTTCCAGCTCACTTCGATGCCCAGGTCGTGCTTGTCGTGAAACAGGTAGCCCACCGTCAGGTCGTACTGCGGAATGGTCCACGAATTGAACCGCCAGAAGTCCTTAAAGTCGGGCTTGTCGCTGGCGTGGGCGTTCAGGAAAGTAAAGTCGTAGTTATCGGTCTTGGTGTTTTTGAAGCGGATATCGCTGCGGCTGTACCAGTCGCGGTTGTAGCCCCAGCTGAAATAGACGCTGCCGTGGGGCCGGAGCTCGGGCGGAAGGGGGGCCGTAGTCGGGGTTGCAATTGGCGTTGCAGTTGGCTCAACAACTGAAACCAGGGGCTGGGCACGTAGCGCCCCGGCAAGGTCCAAAAGCAGGCCCGGCAGTAATAAAAAAAACCTCATTGAGAATGAATAAGAAATGCGGCGAACAGACGCGGCCATAAAAAGCGCGTGAAGATAAGCCACCAGCTGACGAAATGTTCAGCTTATTTTTCCAAAAACCGCGCCGGCCAGGGCCGGCACGGCCCGGCGCATTTCCTGGGGTTGCTCCAGATAAGCCAAGTGCCCGCTCACTTCAGCAGCAGCGCCAGCCCTTCGGCCGGCAGGGCGGCTCGTGCACGGCTTCCTCAAAGCCCACGGCCACGTCGTGCTTGCCGGCCGCCAGCAGCACCCCAAACGTGGCGTCCGTCAGCTTTTCGCGGCCCTGGCTTACGGAGTCGCTAACTTCTTGGCCAGCAGCCGCATAAAATAGCCGCCGACCACCGAGCGGGCCTGAAAGCCCACTTGCCGGGCATCGGTCGTTTCGTGCCAGTCGCTGAGGGGCACGCGGCTGGGTGTGTCGTTGGCATACTGCCACACCGGCGCCGCCAGGGCTTCGAAGTCGGCTTGGCTGTTGGTCAGCGTAGCAGTCCACAGTATCCAGTCCGATTTGGTGTAGGTCCGGCGGCTGTCCAGGGGCAAGCCGTAGCGCTGTTGGTGCTGGAGGTAGAACGCCATTTCGGTCTGGGCCACTTCGGGCGGGAACACATTCAGACCCAAAACCCTGTCCCAAACCAGGTTATACTTCTGGCTCCACGAGCCGGCGGCCTTGTCGAAGGTCAGAGCGTAGTGGTCGCCGTCGCGGGCCATGCTCATCCAGCGCCGGGCCAGGTCGCGGGCCAGGGCCTGGTATTGGTCGGCCGTTTTCGGGTCGCCCAGCTGCCGGGCCATCTGCCCGTAGCAGGCGATGGCCATAATGGCCTTCACCGACAGATTGGTGTTGCGGGCCAGGTGGCCGGCAAAGTCGTCGGTGCACAGCTGGTTGGTGGGGTCGAAGCCGTTCCGTTTCAGAAAGCCCACCCACTTGGTGAGAGTGGGCCAGTGCTCGCGGGCAAAGTCGGGCTTGCCGTCCAGCTTCACGGTGGCGGCGGTCAGAATCATCATATTGCCGGCTTCTTCCACGGGCATGTCCTCGCCGTAGGTTTGGCCGTTGGCGCGGGGGTAGGTGCCCACGTCATGGGCCGGAAAGTCCTTCTTCCAGCGCCCCGACTCGCTGTAGTCAAAAATAAACCGCAAAAGGCCCTTCGCCAGCTCATTGTTGTAAAGCAAGAATAATGGAGCCGATGGGTAGGTTATATCTACGGTGCCGATGGAGCCGTTGGAGAAGTTTTCTTTCGAAAAAAACAGCAGCTCGCCCTTGGGCCCGGCCACAATTTCGTGGGCCGCCACGGCCTGCCGGTAGGCCAGTTGGCACAAGTCGGCGTACTTTTTGCCCCCGGCGGCCTGGGCGTCGGCGTACAGCTGCTGGTCGAACGCCGCGGCTTTTTGGCGCAGGCGGGGGTAGTCGGCTTCGGCGGCTTGCAGGGCCTTCTCCATCGTGGCGGCCGGGTCGCGCCGCCACCACGGGCGCAAGTTCTGGCCGAAGTACTGCACGGCGTACTGGTCGTCATAGCCCAGCAACAGGTGCCGCTCGGCGGGCTGCGCGGCCACGGCTCCCAGGTCGAGCACGGCGGCCTGGGCCACGCGCTGTGCCGGGGCGGGCCGGGCCGGGCCGGCGGCGGGCAGAGCACCGGTGGCAGCGAAGGCGGTTTTCAGGGCCTGCGGCACGCCGGTGCCAAGCAGGGCGGCCCCCGGCGCGGCCAGGTAGGCATAGCCCCAGTCGATGCGCACGTTGTCGCCGGTCTTGGCCAGCACGGGCTGCGCGGTGGTGCCCAGGGCCTGCCAGCGCAGCCCGCCGGCCTCGCCGGAGCGGGCGGCCACGTCTTGGTGGGGCGTGTTGCTGGCCAGCGTGCCGGCCTCGGTCAGCAGCACCTGGGTGGGGTGGCTGCGGCCGTCGGTGGCCGTGGCGGCGAAAGTGGCGTAGCTCACGGGCCGGGCGGCGATTTCCAGCTCGTCGAGCAGCAGCGGCGACAAGAAGCTGACCGTCAGCTGCACGGGGCCGGCGGCAAAGGTGTAGGTCGTTTGGGTAGCCGTCACGGCCACGGCCGTCTGCCGGGCCGAAAGCAGGCGCGGCGCGCGGATTTCTTCGTAGAGGCCGGCGTCGAGGTGGGCCCCGCCCTGGGGGTTGGCGCAGTGCATGGCCAGCACGTTGTCGCCCCGGCGCAGGGCGGCACGGGCCGCGGCGGGCACGTCGAAGCGGTCGTATTGGCCGTTGGCCCCCGCCTGCTTGCCCAGCGACACGCCGTTCAGGTACACTTCCGCGTCGTCGTCGTGCCAAAGCAGGAGCACGAGCTTGCCCGTGGGCAGGGGCCCGGCGAGGCTCACGGTGCGCCGCGCCCACACCTCGCGCCCGGTCCAGACCGTGCCGGGCGCGGCCGGGCCGTCGTTGGTAAACGGGGCCGGGCCGGTTTTCCAGCCGGCCGCGGCGACAAAAACAGCTTTCTCCCAGCCCGCCGCCGGGGCCGCAAATGCATAGCGGGCTGCATATGACTTTTCCTCGGCCGTCGGGAAGACGGCCCGGTACTCCGGCGCGCCCTGGCCCAGGAACTGATACGCCCGGCCGTCCACCCGCACCACGCCTTCCAGGGCTTGCGGCTGGCCGGTCCAGTGGCGGGTGGGCGCGGCGGTCAGCGTGTCCTGAAACGCCCACACGCTGAAGTACGGGTTGTGGGTGAGCAGCGGGTAGGCCGGCGGGCGCAGCGTCTGCGCGCAGGCGCTGCCCAGGCTGCCCAACAGCACGAGCAGCCAAACGTATTTTTTCAGCATTTCAGCGGGTGAAGTTTCAGTTGTTGGTTTTTGGCGGGCCCATGGCG
>CAXTCS010000314.1:0-4634 GCA_964242365.1 uncultured Hymenobacter sp.
GGCCGTAGAGCAGGGGCCGCGAGCCGTACTGCTCGCGCTTGAGGTAGCTCACGAACGAGAGCACATCCTCGGGGTCGTTTTCGTTGATGGTGGGCTTGAAGGAGCTGCGAATGGGCACGATGAGGTAGCTCGAATACCCAATCAGGATGAACACGAAGCTCAGCATGGCCGTGTTGAGCAACTGGCTGCGGCGCTGAAACGAGAGCCGAAAACCCAGGTAAATCAGCCCGATAAACACCACCAGGAAGATAATCAGGCCCGAGTTGAAGGGCAGGCCGACGGCGTTGACGAAGAACACCTCGAACCCGCCCGCCAGCGTGGGCAGGCCCGGAATGATGCCCACCAGGATGGAGCCCACGATAACCATGCTCACCACCAGCACGATGAGGCCGCCTTTCAGGGTCGGGGTGGCGGTGCGGCGGTAGTAGTAGATGAAGCCCAGGGCGGGCAGCGTGAGCAAGTTCAGCAAGTGGACCCCGATGCTCAGGCCGATGACGTAGGCGATGAGGATGAGCCACTTGTCCGAGTCGGGCTCGCTGGCGTGGGCTTCCCACTTCAGCATTATCCAGACCACGGCGGCCGTGCAGAGGGCCGACATGGCGTACACTTCGCCCTCCACGGCGTTGAACCAGAACGAGTCGGAAAACGCGAAGGCCAGCGCGCCCACCGCGCCCGCGCTCAGAATGAGGAAGGTTTGGTAGCCGGTGGGCTCGATGGTTTCGGCGGCTTGCACGCCGTTGCGGGCATCGCCGCGCAGCACCAGCTTGCGGGCCATGCGGGTGATAATCCAGAACAAAAACAGGACCGTGAACGCGCTGCTCAGGCCCGACAAGGCGTTGATGAGCACCGCCACTTTGGTCGCGTCGCCGAACGAGAACAGCGAGAACAACCGGCCCAGCAGCAGAAACGTGGGCGCGCCGGGCGGGTGCGGCACCAGCAGTTTGTAGGAGCAGGCGATGAACTCGCCGCAGTCCCAGAACGAGGCCGTGGGCTCGAGGGTGAGCAGGTAGGTGGCGGCGGCAATGGCAAACACGAGCCAGCCAACGAGGTTATTCAGGCTTTTAAAGGAACGCATAGAATCGAATGAGGCGCACGGGCCCAGCCGCGACCCAAACGAAAGGCGAAGCTGGAAATAGAAGCTGGCAAATCAGTGAAAAGGCAAAAGTAGGCAATGCACCGTTGCACTGGTTCAAACCAAAACCGATTCGGGCTAGAAACACAAAAAGCAGCCCAAGGCTGCTTTTTGTCAGGCGACTACGTAAGAAATGCTCAGTTCTGCAAAACGAGGCGTTTCGTGCTGATTACTTTGCCGTCGACCAGCAGGCTGTAAAAATACATGCCCGCGTGCAGGTCGCTCAGGTCGACCGGCAGGCCTTCGGGGGTCAGTTCGGGCTTGAGGGCGATGGCGCGTACTTCCTGGCCGATGATGTTGCTCAGGCGCAGCTTGTAGTCGGCGCCGGGTTTCTGGTTGAGCTGCACCGTTACCTGGCCGCGGCTGGGATTCGGAAAAATGCTCAGGGCCAGGCCCGTCAGGCGCGGGTCGAGGGTGGCGGTAACGGTGCCTGTAACAATGAGCGTACCGTGCATACCATTGCCGGGGGAGCCGTGGAACTCGCAATGAAACGGATAACTGCCAATTGGAAAAGCATTTGCGTCAAAAGTTTGCTTAGGATGTCCCGCATTCATTTGGAAAAGAGCCCAAGCCGCAGGTGAGCTGTCTGAAGCCGTTGGATGACTGCTTTGACCCGTGAATTGAAACACCAGGATGTCGCTGGCCGTCATCCGGATGGTGGAAGTGCCATCAGGCCCTTTGTAGAAATTGTCACCTACCTGCACCGTAATGGTAGCGGCACCAGCCAGCATAGGCAACCATAGCCCAGCGAGTAAAACAACGAAGCGAGTAAAGAATTTCATGACCAAAGCAGAGAAAGGTTGAAAAAATTGGAGACAGAATCTCCGTGAAAGACAAGCACCATGCCGGGTTGCCCCGGCCAACAGCAGGCGAATAGTTTCGGTTTGCCGGGCTGCCGAAACCACCCAAAGCGGTTGGTTGGTACAAGAGCAACTCGGCGGGCCCGGCGTTGCGGTTGCCTGATTGCTTGCTTTTTTTCGAAGCGGGTTAAAACGGCGTGGTGCCACGACTTTTTGGTCGTGGCACCACTACTCGCGTGAACGGTGGAAACCGGGCCGTTCTGCTACCAGCCTTTCAACTACTAGTGGTGCCACGAAGCCCTGCGGGCCATTCGTGGCACCACGCCGCTTGCGTCTACAGTCAGTAGGGCCCGAAAAGGCCTCATTGGTTGCTAGGCGTGCCGGATTTCCTGCAAGCCAAACCGCCGCAGCTCGCTGCCGATGGCCACGGCCAGCCGGCCGTCGTCTTCCACCCCGACAATCTGGCCGCTCACCCGCCGGCCGTCGACGATAAATACATGGGGTTCCTGGTAGCGGTAGAGCGCCTGCAAATACGCCTGCCGCAGGTGCCCCACCTGCCCGGCCCGCAGCTGCAGGTAGCGCCGCTCCAGGCTTTCGAGCAGGCGGGCCGCCAGCGCTTCGCGGGCGTAGGCCCGGCCCGTAACCTGGCCGATGGACGTGGCCGTGGGCACGGCAAAAACCTGTTGGTTGATATTCAGGCCAATACCGATGATGCTATATTGAATCTTTGCGCCGCTCAGGGTGTTTTCAATCAATATGCCCCCCAGTTTTTGGTCGCCGTAGTACAAGTCGTTGGGCCATTTCAGCTTCAGTTTGGCATCGGGCCCGAGCAGGGCGGCGGCCCAGTCGTGCACGCCCAGCGCCACGGCCTGGCTGAGGCGAAACTGCTGGGCCGCGGCCAGAAACGTGGGCTGCCACACCACCGAAAGCATCAGGTTTTCGGCGGCGGCGCCTTCCCACTGGTTGCCGCGCTGGCCCCGGCCGGCGGTCTGAAAGTCCGTAATCACCGTGCAGCCGTCGCTGGCCCGGTTTTGGACAATCAGGGTTTGGGCCTCCGAATTGGTGGAGGCGCAGGCCGGCAGCCACAGCAATTGCTGGCCCGTGAACAAGGTTTGAGGGGTGACAACCACGGCCTTCTTTCGCGTATCGTTAACTTCGTAGACTTTCGGCTGTAAAGCTCACACCTAACAAGACAATATGAAAAGCACGTTGGTCCGGCAGGATTCAGACACATTGGCAGATTTGGTCGTTCGCGGCATGCAGGATAAGAAGGCAGCCGACATCGTGGTGCTGAATTTGAAAGAGCTAAAAAACGCCGTAGCGGATTATTTTATCATCTGCTCGGCCAATTCCGACACCCAGCTCGAAGCCGTGGCCCGCTCGGTAGAAGAGGAGATTGAAAAAGTAACCGGCGAAAGCCCCTGGCAAACCGAAGGCCGCACCAACCGCGAGTGGGTGCTGCTTGATTACGTGGACGTGGTCGTGCACGTATTTTTGCGCGACCGGCGCAAGTTCTACGCGCTCGAAGAGCTGTGGGGCGACGCCGACATCAGCTACATCGAAGCCGAGCCGGCGTAAAAAGGGCCTTTTTCGGGCCCATCGTGCCAAGCGTCGCCTGTCATGCTGACGCAGGAAGCATCTTATCACGTTTGTACGACTTGTTATTGCGTGATAAGATGCTTCGCTCCGCGGACGCTAGATGAGAGCATGACAAGCGACGCTGACCTTCCGATAAAATAAATCCGTCGCTCACGCGTCTTGCACCGTGCCGAACATTTGTTTTCAGCCCGGTGTTCAGCCCGTAGTTATACCTGATTTTAACTAGCTATTTTCATGTCGGATAAAACTCCCAATAACAATAAAAAGAAGAAGCCCCTGGTGCCCTCGCCCACCCCGCGGCCGGGCGTGCAGCTGTGGGTGCTGGCCGGCCTGCTGGTGTTCTTGTTCGGGGTGATGTGGGTGAACAACCAAAATTCGCCCGCCAAAATCAACCAGCAGCGCTTCGAGTCCATCCTGGCGGCCGGCGACGTGCGCGAGATTACCATCATCAACGAAAAGACGGTGGAAGTCACGCTCAAGTCCGAAGCCCTGGCCAAGCCCGAATACAAGCAGGAGCTGACGCGGCGCACGCCTTTTGGGGCTACCGGCACCGGCGCACAGTTTTACTTCCCGGTCGTGGACGCCAAGCTGTTTCAGGAAAACCTGGACGCTTTGCAGAAAAACCTGCCCGCCGCCCAACGCCTGCCGCTCAACATCGATTCGCGCCAAAGCCCTGGCGACTACGTGGGTACCTACGGCTTCATCATTCTGATGATTGTCGGCTTTTGGTTCCTGATGCGGCGCATGGGCAGCGCCGGCGGCCCCGGCGGCCAGATTTTCAGCATCGGCAAAAGCCGCGCGGCTTTGTTTGAGGGCGGCGACAAGGTGAAAATCACCTTCAAGGACGTGGCCGGCCTCGAAGAAGCCAAAGAGGAAGTGCAGGAGATTGTCGAGTTCCTCAAAAACCCGAGCAAGTTCACCGTCCTCGGCGGCAAGATTCCGAAAGGGGCGCTGTTGGTGGGCCCTCCCGGCACCGGCAAAACGCTGCTGGCCAAAGCCGTAGCCGGCGAGGCCGACGTGCCGTTCTTCTCGCTTTCGGGCTCCGACTTTGTCGAAATGTTTGTGGGCGTGGGCGCGGCCCGCGTGCGCGACTTGTTCAAGCA
>CAXTCS010000315.1:0-4626 GCA_964242365.1 uncultured Hymenobacter sp.
TGGTTTACCTTGATGAGGATGGCGTTGGCAATTTTCTCGTCGATGCCGCGCTGCAACCGGTCCACGTTGGTCACGAACAAGTCGTCGCCCACCAGCTGGGTTTGCTGGCCCACGCGCTCGGTCAGGCTTTTCCAGCCGGCCCAGTCGTCCTCGTCCATGCCGTCTTCCAGGCTGATAATAGGGTACTTTTTCACCCAATCGGCCCAGTAATCCACCATTTGCGCCGAAGTCAGCTTGTCGCCGGTGCTCTTCTTGAAATGGTACACGCCGTCCTCGTAAAACTCCGACACGGCCGCGTCCATGGCGATGAACACGTCCTCGCCCGGCCGGTAGCCCGCCGTTTCAATGGCCTGCAACACCAGCTGAATGGCTTCTTCGTTGGACTTGATGTTTGGCGCGAAGCCGCCCTCGTCGCCCACGTTGGTGCTGAAGCCTTGCTTTTTGAGCACGTTTTTCAGGTGGTGAAAAATCTCCGTGCCCCAGCGCAACGCCTCCGAAAACGTCGGCGCCCCCACCGGCATAATCATGAATTCCTGGAAGTCAATCGAGTTGTCGGCGTGCGAGCCGCCGTTCAGAATGTTCATCATCGGCACCGGCAGCGTCGAAGCGCCCACCCCGCCCACGTAGCGGTACAGCGGCATTCCGGCATCCTGCGCCGCCGCCCGCGCCGCCGCCAGGCTCACCCCCAGAATGGCGTTGGCCCCCAAATTGGCCTTGTTGGGCGTGCCATCCAGCTCAATCATGATTTTATCGAGCAACGCTTGTTCGTACACCGAAAAGCCGACCAGTTCTTCCGCAATGCGCGAGTTGACGTTCTCCACCGCTTTCAGCACGCCCTTGCCCATGTACTGGCTGGCGTCGTCGTCCCGCAGCTCCACGGCTTCGTGCTTGCCGGTGCTCGCGCCCGAGGGCACGGCCGCCCGGCCTACCACGCCCGAATCAAGCGTTACGTCAACCTCCACGGTCGGATTACCACGGGAATCAAAAATCTGGCGGGCGTGAATTTGCGAAATGAAGCTCATAGCAGGTCGTTTTTAAAACAGTTGAGTGAGTTACAAACCTACGGGAATCAGCCGGGATAAGCACAATTCCAACATTAAAAGAACGTCATGCTGAGCTTCCCGAAGCGGCTTGCATAAGAATAACCAGCACCCACCCCTCACCACAAAAGGCAAAAAGGGACGCACCTTCCGGCACGTCCCCTTTCAAAAACTCGCAGCTAACGCTAATTAAGCACCAGCTTCATCAGCCTTGGCTTCTTCACGGCTCTCGCCATCCTTCACCGTTTCCGTAGCGGTATCGGCCGGGGCCGAAATCGCCACCGTAGCGGCAGGGGCAACAGCTTCGCCCGTTACTTCGGTGGCCGAAGTGGCGGCGTCGCCCGTGGCGGCACCCGGCTTGCGGCGGCTGCGCGAACGACGCGTAGTCGTAGCCTTCTCGCTGGCAGCCGATTTGGCTTCCAGCAGCGTCTCGTTGAAATCAACCAGCTCGATGATGCACATCTCGGCGTTGTCGCCCAGGCGGGTATCGCTCAGCTTCAAAATGCGGGTGTAGCCACCGGGGCGGGTCGCAATTTTGCCCGCAATCGTCCCGAACAATTCCTTGATGGACTCCTTATCCTGCAACGCGGCAAACACCATGCGGCGCGAGTGCGTCGTGTCTTCTTTCGACTTGGTCAGCAGCGGCTCAAGGTACTTGCGCAGGGCTTTCGCCTTGGCTACCGTCGTGGTAATGCGCTTATAGAGGATGAGCGACGACGACATGTTCGACAACATGGCATGGCGGTGGGCGGTAGTCCGGCCCAAGTGGTTAATCTTTCTTCCGTGTCTCATTGGACGTTTGAAAAAGCGTGCGCTTGCGGGCGGCGACCACGGCGGGCCGAAGCCTCATTAGAACCGCTGCCCCTGGGGCGCACTGGTGATAAAAGTTTTTGGATTGCTGGTTGCTTGTTTCGGGTAGGGCAAGCACCCCATAAAAAAGTTCTGGTTTCCGGTTACTGCGCTGGTCGAAACCAGAAACGAGCAACCAGAAACACTATTTTAGTCTTCGTCGAGGCGGTACTTGCCGAGGTCCATGCCGAACTCCAGGCCGCGCTCCTCAACCAGGTTTTCCAACTCGGTGAGGCTCTTCTTGCCGAAGTTGCGGAACTTCATCATGTCGGCAATCTCCAAGGTCACCAGCTCGCCCATCGTTTTGATGTCGGCGGCCTTGAGGCAGTTCTTGGCGCGCACGCTGAGCTCCATGTCCTCCAGCGGAGTCTTGAGCATCTTGCGCATCTGCATGGTTTCCTCATCAATCGGCTCGTCTTCCGTCACCCGCGGACCTTCGAGGGTCATCGTGTTGTCGGAGAACAGCATAAAGTGTTGAATGAGGATGTTGGCGGCACCTTTCAGCGCCTCCTCCGGATGAATCGAGCCGTCGGTCTGAATCTCAATGATGAGCTTCTCGTAGTCGGTCTTTTGCTCCACGCGGGTGTTCTCGATGCTGTACTTCACGTTCTTAATGGGCGTGTAGATAGCATCGATGGCAATCTGACCAAAAACCTGGTCATTAGGCTTGTTCTCATCGGCGGGCACGTAGCCACGGCCACGGGCAATCGTCAACTCAAACTCCAGTTCTTTGCTCGGGTCGATGTGCGCGATGACGTGGTCAGGGTTCAGCACCTCAAACCCGCTGGCAAATTTGCCGATGTCGCTGCCCGAAAAGGTTTCCTGACCTTTCACACGCACCGTAATCTTGTCGGCAATGGCATCGCTCGTCTTCTTGAAGCGGACCATTTTCAGGTTCAGGATAATCTCGGACATGTCCTCAATCACCCCTTCAATGGTCGAAAACTCGTGCAGCACGCTGTTCGTTCGAACCGACGTGATGGCGAAACCCTCCAGCGACGACAACAGAATACGACGCAGCGCATTGCCGATGGTGACGCCGTAGCCCTTCTCGAGCGGCTTAAATTCAAACGTCCCGGTGAAGTCGTCGGATTTCTCCATCACCACTTTCTCCGGCATCTGAAAAGCTAAGATTGACATATGTTGGGCGTTAAAAAAGTTGTAGCGCATGCTTTAGCCTGCGCCGAATAAATGAAATCTCAAACGCTGACTGCTTAACCTCAATAAGCGCAAGCAAAAGCGTGCGCTACTCACAAGCAAGCACAAGTGCGGCCCGGCAAGCTGCCGGGCCGCTACCAGTAGCGCTATTTACTTCGAATACAGTTCGACGATGAGCTGCTCCGTGATTTTCTCCGGAATCAGCTCGCGGGCGGGGGCATTGATGAACTTGCCAGCCATCTCCTTGCCGTCCCACTCCAACCAGGAAAACTGGCGCGAGTTGCGAACCGACAGGCTGGTAGCAATGGCTTCGAGCGACTTCGACTTCTCGCGCACGCCCACCACGTCGCCAGCCCGGAGGTGGTACGAAGGAATGTTCACGACTTCGCCGTTCACCGTGATGTGCTTGTGGCCAACCAGCTGGCGGGCAGCGCGGCGCGTCGAGGCGATGCCCAAACGGTACACGGCGTTGTCCAGACGGGCTTCCAGCAAGGCGAGCAGGTTGTCGCCGGTGATGCCGGGCAACGCAGCCGCTTTGTGGAACAGGTTTTCGAATTGCTTCTCCAACATGCCGTACATGTACTTCACCTTCTGCTTCTCCATCAGCTGGACAGCATACTCCGACTGCTTCTTGCGACGGCCGCGGCCGTGCTGGCCCGGAGGATAGGCTTTCTTATTGAGCGCTTTGTCGGGGCCGAAAATCGGCTCGTTGAAGCGACGGGCAATTTTTGAGGTAGGGCCGGTATAACGTGCCATTGTAATCTAATTTCTGAAGTGGAAAACTAAACGCGACGACGCTTGGGAGGGCGGCAGCCGTTGTGCGGCAGCGGCGTTACGTCGCGGATGGTGGTCACCTCAATGCCCACGTTGCCGAGGGCGCGGATGGCCGACTCACGGCCCGAGCCGGGGCCTTTCACGAAGACTTCGGCTTTGCGCATGCCCAGGTCGTGGGCTACTTTACCGCAGTCGCTCATCGCCATTTGGGCGGCGTAGGGCGTATTTTTCTTCGAACCACGGAAGCCCATTTTGCCGGCCGAAGCCCACGAAATAACTTGACCGTTGTTGTTGGTAATGGAGATGATGATGTTGTTGAACGAGGCACGAATGTGTACCTGACCCACCTGCTCCACCACGACAACGCGCTTCTTGGCTTTGTCTTTTCTTTTTTGTGCCATTTGGTTATCGCAAAAAATGCGGGAGGTGTTAGGCCCTCCGGGCAATTATGAATTATGAATTATGAATTATGAGTTGATGTTCTGCCAACTCATAATTCATAGTTCATAATTCATAATTATTCCGCAGGAACTGATTCCCGGGTTAAATTATTTCGTTGCCTTCTTCTTACCGGCCACCGTTTTGCGCTTGCCCTTGCGGGTACGCGAGTTGTTCTTGGTGCGCTGACCACGAACCGGCAGGCCTTTGCGGTGACGCAAGCCCCGGTAGCAACCAATGTCCATCAAACGCTTGATGTTGGTTGTCACTTCCGAGCGCAGCACGCCTTCCGTCTTGTGCTCAGCAGCAATGATGGCGCGGATGGCCCCCGACTCCTCGTCGGTCCAGTCTTTCACCTTCTTGTTGA
>CAXTCS010000316.1:0-4610 GCA_964242365.1 uncultured Hymenobacter sp.
GGGCCACCGAGAAGCCCAGCTTGCGCGAGGCTTCCTGCTGCAAGGTGCTCGTGGTAAACGGCGCGGCGGGGGTGCGCTTGCCGGGTTTTTTGTCGAGGCTATTAATACTGTATGTCGCCCCGATGCAGCGCGTGAGAAACGCCTCGGCTTCCTCGCGGGTTTTGTAGCGGGTTGGCAGCTCAGCCTCCAGCGTGGTGCCCTGGCCGGCGTCGAAGCGGGCCACCACGCGGTAGGCGCTGGCGGCGGTGTGCTTGTTGATTTCGCGCTCGCGGTCCACCACCAGGCGCACGGCTACGCTCTGCACCCGGCCCGCGCTCAAGCCGGCTTTCACCTTGCGCCACAGCACGGGGCTCAGCTCAAAGCCCACCAAGCGGTCGAGCACGCGGCGGGCCTGCTGGGCGTTCACCAGGTTGAGGTTAATCTCGCGCGGGTTTTGAATCGCGGCCAGAATGGCGGGCTTGGTAATCTCGCGAAACACGATGCGCCGCGTCTTGTCGGCCTTGAGGTTCAGCGTTTCGGCCAAGTGCCACGAAATGGCCTCGCCCTCGCGGTCATCGTCACTGGCCAGCCACACGGTTTCGGCTTCCTTCGAGAGCTTTTTGAGCTGCGAAATCAGCTCCCGCTTGTCGGCATCGACCACGTAGGTGGGCTTGAAGCCGTTGGCCACGTCCACGGCGTTGTTGTCCTTGGGCAGGTCGCGCACGTGCCCGTAGCTGGAGCGCACCACAAAGTCCGGGCCGAGGTAGCCTTCAATGGTTTTGGCCTTGGCGGGCGACTCGACAATAACTAGATTCTTGACCATGCGGAACGACTGGAGGCGGGGATGGGGCTGGCGTGGGATGAAGTGAACGCCGGCCTGCCCCGAAAAGTTAAAAACGGGGACAAAGATGCACGGCTTAAGCTAACCCGGCGCCAACTCGGGCCTGCAAGCTACCTTCGAAGTGGCCAGCATTGTTGGATTGCCCCGCGCACCTACTTTTGTTGGTCTCCACCCGCGGGCTTTAGCTCGCCCCACCCTCACTGCTTTTTTCCGCATGGCTTCCGCCAAGAAAACCACGGCCCCGGCCCCGGCCTCCAACGGCGCGGTGCTGACCACCGACGATTCGGGGATGTTTACCGACGACAACCAGACCCGCAAGCGCGGTACCAGCCGCAACGCCGGCCTGACTGATACCGACTACGTGAACGAGCAGCTCAACCGAGTGCTTTTTGCCCTCGATGCCTTTAAGAAAGGTGACGTGAGCGTGCGCCTGACCAAGCAAAACGACGACATCTTCTCCGAAATCGCCGAGGCCTACAACTCGATGGTGGAGATGATTGGCGGTGTGGGCGGCGAAGTATCGCGCATTTCGAAGGTAGCCGGGGTGGAAGGCAACCTGAAAGCCCGCGCCTCGGCCGACGGCGCGGCGGGCTTCTGGCGCGACATGCTCAACAATATCAACGGCTTGGTGGATAGCATTGCCGTGCCGGTGCTGGAAGTAGGCAAGGTGCTGAAAAATATCAGCCGGGGCAACCTGGATGAGAGCTTTCAGATTCCGGTGTCGGGCGACTTCAAGGTGATGGCCGAAACCATCAACCGCACCATCGACAACCTCAACGTATTTGCCGGCGAAGTAAGCCGCGTGGCGCAGGAGGTAGGCACCGAGGGCCGGCTGGGCGGCCAGGCCGTGGTGCCTAACGTGGGCGGCGTGTGGAAGGAACTCACGGATAATGTGAACACGATGGCGGCCTCGCTCACCAGCCAGGTGCGCGACATTGCCAACGTGACCACCGCCGTAGCCCGCGGCGACCTGAGCCAGAAGATGACGGTGGACGTGAAGGGCGAGCTGCTCCAGCTCAAGCAGAACCTCAACCAGATGGTGGACTCGCTCAACCTGTTTGCCGGCGAGGTAACCCGCGTGGCCCTGGATGTGGGCACCGAGGGCAAGCTCGGCGGCCAGGCCAGCGTGCCGGGCGTGAGCGGCACCTGGAAAGACCTGACCGACAACGTAAACAACATGGCCGCCAACCTGACCAGCCAGGTGCGCGACATCGCCAACGTAGCCACCGCCGTGGCCCGCGGCGACCTGAGCCAGAAAATGACGGTGAATGTGAAGGGCGAGATTCTGGAGCTGAAGAATATTCTCAACCAGATGGTGGACTCGCTCAACATCTTCGGCGACGAAGTAACGCGGGTGGCCCGCGAAGTGGGCACCGAAGGCAAATTGGGCGGCCAGGCCGTGGTGCCCCGCGTGGGCGGCGTGTGGAAAGACCTGACCGACAACGTGAACACGATGGCCGCCTCGCTCACCAGCCAGGTGCGCGACATTGCCAACGTGGCTACCGCCGTGGCCCGCGGCGACCTCAGCCAGAAGATGACGGTGGATGTGCAGGGCGAGATTCTCGACCTGAAAAACATTCTGAATCAGATGGTGGACTCGCTCAATATTTTCGCCGGCGAGGTAACCCGCGTGGCGCGGGAGGTGGGTACCGAGGGCATCCTGGGCGGCCAGGCCAACGTGCCCCGCGTATCGGGCACCTGGAAAGACCTGACCGACAACGTGAACACGATGGCTAGCAACCTGACCTCGCAGGTGCGGGATATTGCCAATGTGGCCACCGCCGTATCGCGCGGCGACCTGAGCCAGAAAATAACCGTGAACGTGCGCGGCGAGCTGTTGCAGCTCAAGGAAAACCTCAACCAGATGGTGGACTCGCTGAACGTGTTTGGCGATGAAGTAACCCGCGTGGCCCGCGAAGTGGGCACCGACGGTAAGCTCGGCGGCCAGGCCAACGTGCCCGGCGTGAAAGGCACCTGGAAAGACCTGACCGACAACGTGAACACCATGGCGGCTTCGCTCACCAGCCAGGTGCGCGACATTGCCAACGTGACCACCGCCGTGGCCCGCGGCGACCTCAGCCAGAAGGTGTCGGTCGATGTGCGCGGCGAGCTGCTCGACCTCAAGGACAACATCAACCAGATGGTGGATTCGCTCAACATCTTCGCCGGCGAGGTAACCCGCGTGGCCGTGGAAGTGGGCACCGAGGGCCAGCTCGGCGGCCAGGCCAACGTGCCCAACGTGAGCGGCGTGTGGAAAGACCTGACCGACAACGTGAACACCATGGCCTCCAACCTTACCATTCAGGTGCGGGGCATTGTAAAAATCGTAACGGCTGTTTCGCAAGGTGACCTTACCCAGAAGCTGATGCTGGAAGCCGCCGGCGAAGTAGCCGACCTGGCCCAAACCATCAACCGGATGGTGGACGACCTCAACCGCCTGGCCTCCGAAGTAAGCCGGGTGGCGCGGGTGGCCGGGGCCGAAGGCAAGCTCACCGAGCGCGCCACGGTAGGCGGCGTGTCGGGCTCGTGGAAAGAGCTGGTGGATACCCTCAACGCCCTGATTGAGAGCATCGCCCTGCCGGTGCTCGAAGTGAGCCGCGTGGTGCGCGCCATCTCGGAAGGTGACCTCACCCAGATGGTGGAAATACAAACCACCGGCGATATTCTGGCCATGTCCAGCTCGCTTAACCAAGCCGTGGAAACCCTGAACGCGTTGCTCGGCGAAATCAACGACTCGGCCCAGGTGGTGGGCACTTCTTCGGAAGAAATGGTGGATAAAGGCCAGGAAATGAGCCGGGTAACGGTTGACGTGGCCCTGGCCATGCAGCAAATGGCCGAAGGCGCGCAGAACCAGGCCCTTAAGACCGACCAGGCCTTTAAGCTGATTGAGGAAATCATGACCGCTACCAAGGAAACGGCCAACAAGGCCGACGTGGTGAACAAGTCGGCCATCATGGGTGAGCAAACCTCGCAGCAAGGCCTGAAAACGGTGGCTGAAGTGGTGAAAAACATGGAGGAAATCTCTGGCGCGGCCACCCAAACCTCGCGCACCATTGAAGTTCTCTCGACGCGCTCGCAGGAAATCAGCAAGTCGCTGGGCGTAATTACCGACATTGCCTCGCAGACTAACCTGCTGGCCCTCAACGCCGCCATCGAAGCGGCCCGCGCCGGCGAGGCCGGCCGCGGCTTTGCCGTGGTAGCTGAGGAAATCCGCAAGCTGGCCGAGGGCTCGCGCAAGTCGGCCAACGAGATTGCCACGCTCGTGGAAGACGTGAAGAAGGACACCACCAGCGCCGCCGCGGCCATTAGCGCCATGGAAAGCCGGGTGCTCAAGGGCAAAAACGCCACCTTCGAGGCCAGCGCGGCCTTTAAGAACATTGCCACCAGCAGCGGCGAAACGCTGCGCACCTCACGCGACATTCTCACGGCCACGGCCTTGCAGCAAACCTCGATTGGCGACGTGGTGAAGTACGTGGAAGAAGTGGTAGCCATTGCCGAGCAAACCGCCACCGGCACCCAGCAGGTGGCCGGCACGGCCCGCCAGCTCTCGTCCTCCATGCAGGAGCTGACGGCTTCCTCGCAACGCCTCTCCGACATTGCCGACGACTTGCAGGACGGCCTCGAAACCTTCCAGCTCTTCGACTACGCCCCCGAGCCGGAGCCCGAACCCGAGCCCGAGCCCGTACGCCGCCTGGTGCGCCGCCCGCTAGCCAAGGCCGCCGCACCGGTGGCGGCGCCCGCCGCCACCCCGGCTCCCAAAGCCCGCCACGCTACCCAGGCGCGCCGGACC
>CAXTCS010000317.1:0-4581 GCA_964242365.1 uncultured Hymenobacter sp.
GCACCGGGCTGGGGCTCTACATCATTGCCCGGTACCTGGAGCTGATGGGCGGCACCATCCGGGTGGAAAGCAAGCTGCACGTGGGCACCACCTTCACCCTGGCCATTCCCTATGAAAACGATTCTGCTGATTGAGGACCACGAGCCCTTGCGCGTCAACACGGCGGAAATGCTCCAGCTGGCCGGCTACGCCGTGCGCACGGCCGAAACCGGGGAGTCGGGCCTGGAACTGGCCCTGGCGAGCCCGCCCGATGCGGTGCTGTGCGACATCATGATGCCCGGCCTCGACGGCTACGGCGTGCTGGCCCGCTTTCGCCAGACCCCGCGCCTGGCCGGGGTGCCGTTCCTGTTCCTGACCGCCAAAACCGACCGGGCCGACCAGCGCCAGGGCATGGACCTCGGGGCCGACGACTACCTGACCAAGCCCTTTACCGAAGCCGAGCTGCTGGGCGCCATCAGCGGACGGCTCGCCCGCGTTCAGCACTTCAAAGCCGACTACGACCTGCGCGGCGAGGGCCTGCACGAGTTCCTGGACGACGCCCGCGCCGCGGGCAAGCTGGAGGGCCTGGCAGTGGACCGCAAGGTCCACCACTTCCGCAAAAAGCAGGACATCTACCTGGAGGGCGACGCGCCCACGCGGGTGTATCTGCTGAAGGCGGGCCGGGTGAAAACCGTGAAAACCACGGCCGGCGGCAAGGAGTTGATTACCGGCCTCTACGGCCCCGGCGAGTTTTTTGGCTACCCCCTGCTGCTGCAAGCAACCCTGCACCAGGACTCGGCCGTGGCCGTGGAGGCGTCGGAGCTGGTCTACCTTTCCAAGGAAGATTTTGAGGTGCTGCTGCGCGACCCGGCCGTGGGCCAGCACTTTGTGCGGCTGCTGGTGGGCCGCCTCGGCGAGCGGGAGCAGCAGCTGCTGGGCATGGCCTACAGCTCCATCCGGCGGCGCGTGGCCGACGCCCTGCTGCTGCTGCACGCGCAGGCCGGCGGGGCCCCCGCAACGGGCATTTACCTCTCGCGCGAGGACCTGGCCGCCGTGGTGGGCACGGCCCCCGAGTCCGTCATTCGGACCCTGCGCGAGTTCAACCAGGACGGGCTGATTGAGCTGTCGCCCCGCAGCATTCGGGTGCTGGCCCCCGAGAAGCTGCGCCGCGCCCACTGGTAGCGCCGTCTCGAATCTGACGCTGTGCGCCGGGCGTCTGGCTTGGCCTTGAGATGAAAAAACTATGTTAACGTAAATCGGCCGAGGAACAAGTTGAAGGCGCTTTTTGATGCGGTGGTTGCTCAGCGAAAGCCCTCCGCAGCGGCGCGTTTTCCTGTTTATTTACTTACACGCCGTCAAGGCCATCCACTCCTGTACCCTTACCGATGAGCGACCTTATCCCGACCCATCAGCTCCAAGCTTTTTCCGGCCAGCACCCGGCCGCCGCCCAGGTCTACTTTCCCGATTACGCGGCCGGGCGCCCAAAGATTCCCTTGGACCATCCCTACCGGGGCGACTATTACAAAATCAGCCTCTGTTTGCGGGGAAGGGCCGAGTTCAAAGCGAACCTGGACCCGCTCCCCGTCACGCCCGGCTGCCTGGTCCTGGCCACCCCGGATGTGCTGAAAGAATGGCTGGCGGTGAGCGACGATTACGAAACGCTGTCCATTTTCTTTACCAAGGACTTCATCACGACTAACAACGCGGCCACGGGCCGCCTGCGTTTTTTGGTGCATCCCAGCACCTATGTTTTCCAGCTTCCGGCAGCGGAAGCGGAAAACGTGGCGGCCTCTTTTCGGTTTCTTCGACAGAAATACCACAGCCCGCACGCAGAGCGAGAGAATATCCTCAAAAACATCATCAACAGCTTACTCTACGAGCTAAGGCCCCTGTGCGAGCAGCCCGGCGCGGCGCTACTGCCGGGCCACACCCGCGGCCAGCAGTTGGCCGTGGCCTTTCGGCAGCTCGTGCAAATCCATTGCGCCTCGGCCCGCAGCGTCCGGTTCTACGCGGCCCGGCTGTGCATCACGCCTCGGCACCTCAACGAGCTAGTAAAAGACGTCACCGGCCGGACCGCCAGCAACTGGATAGCCGAAGCCGTGTCCCTGGAAGCCAAGGCCTTGCTGCAAAACCCCGCCCTGCCCGTCCAGCAGGTGGCGGCAAGCTTACACTTTGCCGACCAGTTTGCCTTTAGTCGATTTTTCAAAAACAGCACCGGGCTCTCGCCTACGGCTTACCGGCAAGCCGGCTAAGCGCGGGTGCCACCCTTTGGCCACGGATTGCCACCCTTCGGCCATTGCCCGGCCAAGCCCAGGCAAGGAATTTTGCCAGGCTCTTCCGGTGCCCAACGGGCAACGCGGGCCGGCCCCATCGGTACCGGAGGACGTAGTTACTCTCACAAAATTTCTTCCCATGATTCTGATAACCGGCGCCACGGGCCACCTCGGCTCCGCCACCATTGATTTCTTGCTGCAAAAGCTGCCGGCTTCCCAGGTGGCCGCCCTGGTCCGCGACGAAGCCAAGGCCGCGGGGCTCAAAGACAAAGGCGTGGACGTCCGCATTGGCAGCTACGACGACATGCCTGCGCTCAACCGAGCCATGCGCGGGGTTGACAAGGTGCTGCTAATTGCCGGCACCGACGAGGACCGACGCTTGCAGCAGCACCAAAACGTGGTAGACGCCGCCCAAAAAGCGGGCGTTGGCTTTATTGCCTACACCAGCCGCACGCTCAAGGACCGCCGCACAATGGCTAACAAGCTGATGGAAGGTCACTTCCAAACCGAGGACGCCATCAAAGCAAGCGGGCTGGCTTACTCGCTGTTTCGCAACGTGTTGTACATGGACACCATTCCGCAATTCGCGGGCCCCGCGGTGTGGGAAACGGGCTTGTACCTGCCGGCCGGGCAGGGTCGGGTGCCCTTCGCCCTGCGCCGCGAAATGGGCGAAGCTATTGCCAATGTCTTTGCCACCGAGGGGGCCGTTAAGCCGGTGTATCAGCTCACGGGTAGCGAGTCGTATTCCTTCGCCGACGTAGCGGCGGCCCTATCAGAGCTTTCCGGGAAAGCGGTGGCCTACACCCCGGCCGAGGCCTCCGCCTTCGAGCAGCGCCTCAAAGGGCGGGGGCTGCCCGACGTTGTGGTGGGGCGCGTGATTGGGTTTATGACCGATATCAAAAACGGGCAGGAAGACCAGGTCAGTCCGGATTTGGAACAACTGCTCGGGCGCAAACCAGCCACGCTGCGCGAGGGGGTGAAGGCGCTGTTCAAGCTGTAGCCAGGAAGCCTTGTTGTTGAGCTAAAGATTCCGAATAATGCCCCCTTGCTGCTTGCTGTTAGCCGTTCGCCTGGGTTGCAAGCATGGCTTATGCGGTGGGCTCCAAGCGCGGTGGGTGACCCCGCTGGGGCCATAATCGCTAGAGCCTGTCATGCACTTATGGTGTGTCTAGCCAACATAATGCAGGTAAAGACTACAAAGTGTAACTGCTGTAAGCTGCTACTCAGTCGCTCGTAATCGCGGCCCAGCCGCCGGAAGCGACTGAGCCAAGCGAAACTGCGCTCGACGACCCAGCGGCGGGGCAGAAACACAAAGCCAGTCTGACCTTCGGGCTTTTTAACGACTTGGAGGTCAATGTCGTGCACGGCCGCTGCATACGCTGCTTCTTCCCCTGTATACCCCTGGTCCCCGAAGCCCACCTGCACCGTTTGACCGGTCACTTCCTGCACCTGCCGACACCACTCGCCTACCTGTGCTCGCTCCTGTTCGTTGGCTGGCGTGATGACCACGCTTAGCAACTGGCCCAGCGTATCGACGGCAAGGTGGGCTTTGCTACCCTTGCGCTTTTTAGCCCCGTCGTAGCCCGCCCGGTGACCACTCTCGGGGGTACTCTGCAGGGTGCGCCCATCGAGTACTACGGCCGTAGGGGTGGCCTGCCGGCCCAGCAATACCCGCTGCAACTCGTTTACATCATGGACGATAGACTCGAATACCCGCGCATCTCGCCACCGGCTCCATTGCTGCTGTACGGCCTGCCAGGGCGGCAGGTCGTGCAGCAGGTAACGCCACGGGCAGCCCGTGTGAGCCAGGTAGCGCAGCGCATGGAATAGCGTCCGCAACGGGTACTTGCGCTGCGGAGCGTCCTCGCTCATCAGCGCTAGGTAAGGCGCTACAAAGGCCCATTCTTCTTCATTTACATCGCTGGGGTAGGTTCGCTCGGCTGCCATGCCCCTAATTTCGGCACAAGTGCATGACAGCCCCTAGCGGGCCCCTAACGAGATTCAAACGAAAGTGTAAGCAATTCAAACCATCTCACCTTATCGGTGGCTTCAGGGCCGCGTGCGCCTGGCTTAGCACGGCCCGCAGCGCTGACGGGGAAGTACCGGTCTGCTTCTTGAAGAAGTTGTTGAAGTACGTCGGGTATGCAAAGCCGAGGCTGTAGGCAATGTCGGCCCTGCTCCAGCTCGTGTGCTGGAGCAGGGCCTTGGCCTCGCCAATAATGCGCTCGGCAATGTGCACCGAGGTGGGCTTGCCGGTGTGCGCACGCACGGCCCGGTTGAGGTGGTTGACGTGCACCGAGAGCTGGCGGGCAAAGTCGGCCGGGGTGCG
>CAXTCS010000318.1:0-4554 GCA_964242365.1 uncultured Hymenobacter sp.
GGGCCGCCTTGGGCTCGTCTTCGAGGCGCACCTCGGCCCACTCGCGCAGGTAGTGGATGTCCTTGTCGAGCACGGCCACCAGCCACGAGGCCAGGCCTATCTCATTGTGCAGCAAGGCCGTAAGTAGGTGCGGAGCGGCGTAGTGCTCCTGGCGGTATTCGTGGGCTACGGCCTGCGCAATGTGCAGGCTGCGTTTCAGGTTGTCGGAGTAAGCCACTGGCAAAGCGGGTCAAGAAGTGAAAGAGGCAAGGTAGTGCACAGGCTACGTGCGAAGCGGGGGCCAGGGTTGGCCTACTGCTTTATAACAGCAATTGTATGCTCCCGCGAGCCGCGCCGGCAAATAAACTCCGCTATTCGCCTAACCTTTAGATTTATCCTGCCGTTAAGCCTGCACAAAGCCAGTAGCATGCCTATGTTTGGCCATTGGCTGCGGCGCCCATTGGGCGCCCGGTTGCGTCACCTTCTCTCCCTTCTATGTACAACTACGGAATTGGCGGTCAGGAGCGTAAGCTCGACAACGCCTCGGAAGCCATCTCATCCATCCCGCTCAACCGGACGCTGCTGGTACAGAAGCTCACCACCAACACGCCGCTGCGGCCGCAGGTGGTAACGGGCCTTAAAACCCCCGAGGCCGTTTTCGCCCATTTCAAGCCCGAAGTGGCCGTGCAGTTTGAGGATGCGCAGGGCGTTACCGTGCCCGAAAAGCTGCATTTTGCCTCACTCGGCGACTTTGGCAAGAAAGGTATCATTAACCAGAGCAACTTTTTGCAAAGCTTATCGGCCGAAACCGACGACCTGCAAAAGCTGCTGCGCCAGCTCAAATCAAATAAGATTTTGAAATCGGCCCTGGAAAACCCCGAAACCAAGGCCGCTTTTCTAACGGCCATTCAGGCCATGATGGACGAGCTGGAGTAGGCCCCGCGCGCCGGCTCAATTTCCCCCGTATTGCCTCATCGCTAATTTTATGGCTACCGAACAACCAGATGCCGCCGCCGCTGGCTACCGCTCCCGCGAGGCCGCGCCTTCTCTCGAACAAAGCACCCAGGCCCTGCTCAAAGTAGGCGGTTTCGACTTGTTGGAAACTACCATCGATGGCGCTTCCAACCTGAACCCTGAGAAAAAGGCCCGCAAAAAGATATTTCTATCGGAAGACAACAAGAAAAGTGACCGGCAGCAGCTCAAAAAGCGCCTGGCTTTGTGGCACGCACTGCTTAGTGATGCCGACTCGGTGGCCGGGGCCGTGGAAAAAGCCGAAGCGCGCGTCGAAGCTACCCAGGAGCAACTCACGGCCAATCTGAAAACAGCCGTGGAGGCCACCGGCGAGCTGGAGCAGGCTTACCGCTCGGTAGCGTTGTTTTTTCGCAACACCGACCAGGATGAGGTCAAGAATATCTCCCTTCTGAATGCGGATAAAGACCAGCTGCAAGACCTTGATAATACGACTTTTATCGATGCTGTAGCCGACGAGCTGGAGCAAAACTACGACCGCCTCGACCTGCGTGACAACTACTCGCTGCTCGTGGTGCCCGGCTACCTGGGCTCCAATAAAGTGGTGGACAAGTGGGCCAAAATTGCCCACAAAAACAAGGTGATGCTGGTTACTGACTTTGAGCACTACGACACGCCGGAGGACGTAATTGAGCTATTCGAGGAAGCCAACCTCACGGGGGCCGAAGCGCACAAGTCCAACGTCATTATGGCGGCCAACTGGCTGGTGGGCCGGGGTAAGATTGAAGAAATCGGCGAAGAAGAAGACCTGTTTGTGCCGCCCTCCTCGGCGCTGGCCGGCCGCATCTACTCCACGCTGGCCTCGCAAGTCACGGCCGGCCGCAAACACGGTACCCTCAACGAAGTAGATGGCGTGAAATTTCCGCTGCGCAAAAGCGAGATTTCCAACTTCGAGAAAATCGGCCTCGTGCCCATGGTAAGCGAGTACGGCCGCGTGATGGCTTTCTCGGCCAAAACCCTTTTTAATGGCGACAACATCGGCTTGCAGACCTACTCGGTGGTACGTGTGTTCGACTACGTGACCAAGGTGCTGGTAGACTTCCTCAATCGCCGCGCCTTTGAGAACTGGGACCACAACATGCGCATGGACATCCAGAATCAGATTGTGCGGTTTCTGGACGGCATCGCCGGGCCGGGCAAGCTGATTGAGAAGTTCTCCATCAAAAAGTTTGAGCGCGACCCCGACCAGAAGGACCGCATCCTGCTCGACATTCACATGGTGCCGTATTTCCCGGCCAAAACCTTCCTGGTGTCGCTCGACGGCACCAAAGGCGACGACCCCGACAACCCCGGCCGCGACTGGAGCGCCGAATATGCTCAGCAATAAGTACCCCTACTTCTAACTGACTACCAAGTAGGTGTATTCAACAAGTCGGAGTATTATTTTTTTAAATTATAGCGAAACTAACCTAACTAATATCAATAGGCTCCGTAAAATGAGTTAGAGATTTTTGCTCATTTTTTTCACAATCCCCTTTTTCAACATGGCTTCTTTTAGTGCTGTTTTCGACGCTGCTGGCAGCGAAGAGTGTGAGGTAGTAGGTTGCAACTACTCCTTCAATCAAACAACTGATGACAAAGGGCGTCCTTCCTCGGTAGTGCAGGGCGGCACCATTAAGGTAACCATCGTCTCCACGGATAGCGTGAAGCTAATCAGCTGGATGCTTGACCCTTACAAGCGGGCTGATGGTAAAATCGTGTTCAAGCGCGGTGACCAGGATTCGAAGATGAAAGAAATTGCCTTTAAAGAAGCTTATTGCGTAGGCTACACCGAAAGCTTTGATGCCCGTGGCGCCGAAACCCAGGCTTCGATGGTGCTGAACCTGGTTATCTCTGCCAATAAAATTGACGTAAACGGCGCTACCCTCGATAACAAGTGGGTGTAAGCCAATAGGTTGAGTAAAATAAGAGAAGCCCCGTCGGATGTTCCGACGGGGCTTCTCTTATTAAAACTTAAATGCGGTTTAGAGCAAAAAAAGAACGTCATGCTGAGCTTGCCGAAGCATGACGTTCTTTTTTTGCTCTAAACCGCTTCTTTTACGCAAAGCTGAGAAAGCTTTAGTTAGCGGGCATCAGTACAGTGTCGATAACGTGCGTCACGCCGTTTGAGTCGATGATGTTGGGGATGGTAACGGTGCTGGTGCCGCCTTTGGCGTCTTTCAGCATTACCAAGCCACCGCTTTTCGTCACGGTCAGGGTTTCACCCTCTACCGTGGTCAGTGTTTGGCCGTCCTTCAAGTCGTCGGCGGTAAGGCGGCCGGGTACTACGTGATAGGTCAGAATTTTGGTGAGCGTAGCTTTGTTTTCGGGCTGCGTGAGGGTGGTTACCGTGCCGGCGGGCAGCTTATCGAAGGCCGCGTTGGTAGGGGCAAATACCGTGAAGGGACCCGCGCCTTTTAGTGTGCCCACGAGGTCGGCGGCCTTCACAGCGGCTACCAGCGTGGTGTGGTCACTTGAGTTCACGGCGTTGTCCACAATGTCTTTGTCGGGCACCATCATGGCGCCGCCTACCATCACGCCTTTACCCATTTTGCCTTTGCGCATTTTGCCAGTGTCCATGTCGCCTTTGCGGGGCTTGGTGGTGGCTTTCATGCGGTTACCGGCTTCATCCTTGCCTTTCACCTTCATCTTGCCATCGTCGGCCATTTTAGTTTTCACGGTCATGCCGTCGGTGGTCGTCTTGGTTTTGTCGCCGGTGTCGGGCGTAGTCTGGGCTACGGCCGCAGTGGTAGCAAACAAGGCCAGGGCCAGCGTAGCGAGGGGGAGGAGGTTCTTCTTCATGGGGCAGGAGGGGTGAGAGAATTGTTTGGCCGCTATACGGCCCCGAGCGGGTCCGGGGTTTGCTCCTTGGCTATTATTTACCTAACTGCCTCAAAATCAAAGCCGACTGGCCGCCCCAGGGCAGCCAGCCGGCTTGTGTCGGCGCTACTAGCTACCCGGCTAGGGCCGGCGGTTCACGGCGTTCAGGTCCTCAAAGGCCTGCTTGAGGCGGGCCACGAAGGTCTTCTCCCCTTCGCGCAGCCACACGCGGGGGTCGTAGTACTTCTTGTTGGGCGAGTCGGGGCCGTTGGGGTTGCCAATCTGGCCCTGCAGGAAGCCTTCGTTCTTCACGTAGTACTGCTGAATACCTTCCCAGAAGGCCCACTGCAAGTCGGTGTCGATGTTCATCTTGATGGCCCCGTAGCTAATGGCCTCGCGGATTTCCGCCTGGCTCGAACCCGAGCCGCCGTGAAACACAAAGTCGATGGGCAGCGCCTCCGCAATGTTGTGCTTCTGGCGCAGGTGCTCCTGCGAGTTGTGCAAAATCTTGGGCTGCAGCTTCACATTGCCCGGCTTGTACACGCCGTGCACGTTGCCAAACGCCGCCGCAATGGTAAAGCGCGGGCTGATTTCACTGAGCTGCTCGTAGGCGTAGGCCACTTCCTCGGGCTGGGTGTAGAGCTTGGAGCTGTCCACGTCGGAGTTGTCCACGCCGTCTTCCTCGCCGCCGGTCACGCCCAGCTCAATTTCGAGCGTCATGCCGATTTTAGCCATGCGGGCCAGGTA
>CAXTCS010000319.1:0-4537 GCA_964242365.1 uncultured Hymenobacter sp.
GCTGAAACGCCCGGAAGTTGCCCCGCGTGTGAATGCCCGCGCTAAACCAGTTGCTGGCCGATAAAAACGGCACGGTCACTTTGCTCAAATCGGCGCTGCGGCGCTGCCAGGCTTCGTTGCGCAGGGGGTTTTGCCGGGCAAAGTCGGCAAAATCAACGTGGTTGGCTTGCAGCTGCGCGGGCGAGTAGGCATGGTCGGGGTTGTACTGGTGGTCCAGCACCCCGTGCGCGAACCAGAAATCTAGAAAGCCGTTGGCACGGATGCCGCCGGGGTAGGCAAACTCGGCGTAGTAGTCCACGCTGCCCTCCCAGGGAATAAGGCAGGTGAGGTGGGGCGGCTGCTCGCTGGCCACCGCCCACTGGCTCATGGCCAGGTACGAGACGCCCAGCAGGCCCACCTTGCCGGTGCTCCAGGGCTGCACGCCTGCCCACTCGATGGCGTCGTAGTAGTCGTGCTTCGTCGACTCGGACAACACATCCAGCCGGCCCGGCGAGCGGCCGATGCCGCGCTCATCAATGCGCAGCACGGCGTAGCCCAGCGGCACCCAAAAGTCGGGGTCCGCCGCCTCCCAGCTTATCAGCGGGCCCCGGTCCTGTAAGTGCGCGTACTCGGGCTTGATGGTCGGGTTAGCGGGCGCAAACTCCGTGAAATGCAAATCTTTGGCGTAGGGGCACAGCGAGGCGATGGTCGGGAACTGGCCCTCGCCCGCCGGTTGGTAGAGGTTGGCGGCCAGGTACGAGCCGTCGCGCATCGGAACGCGCACCTCCCGCCAGGTCAGCGGGTAGTAATGCACCGTGCGCTCGTTGATGAGGTCTATTGCGGGGGCTTCCATGAGAATGAAGAAAATGAGGAGGTTTGAGAAATAAAGGGAAATGGGTGAAGCAGGGAACGGGGGCGAGCCTATCGGAAGGAGCCCCTCAGCCAAAGACCAGCTTCCGGGTGTTTTCCGGCAGGCCGTAGGTGTACTGGCGCGGGCCGTCGCCCCAGGGCTCGGCGTGCACCGCGCCGGTGGCGTCCACTTCGCTGTAGGTCGATGCGGCCGGCAGGCCGCGCACGCGGTCCATCAGCCAGTCGGCCACCAGCGCGAAGACCGGCGGGCCCAGCTGGCCGGCGCGGCTGCCGTGCATGTCGTGGTCCTCGCCTTCGTACACGACCAGGGACTTGGGGCCCGCCAGGCTATTCACAAAGGCGAAGGTGTCGCCCAGGTCCGTCAGCTGGTCGTCTTCGCCCACGGCCACCAGAAAAGGGCACCGGATGCGCGGGGCCAGCTTGTGGGCCGGCTCCAGCTGCTGCCGAATCCGGTCGAGGGCGGCCTCGTCGGGCGCGTTGGTCATGTACATGAACCGCAGCTGGAAGGTCGGGCTGGCCGTTTCGAAAATGGAGAATCCGTCGGGCTCGAAGCAGGTCATGGCCACGCCGCAGGCCAGAAAGCGCGTCTCCTGGGCCACCAGCGCCGAGGTCCAGTACGAGCCGAAGCTGAGCCCGTGCACCACGATGCGGGCCGGGTCGACCTGGGGGCGGGCGGCGGCGAAGTCGTAGGCCGCCGGCCCCAGTTGGCCGTAGGTGGCCGGGTCGAACCAGATTTCGCGCAGCAGCGACTCGCCCTGGCCCGGCCCGTCGATGGCCAGCACGGCGAAGCCGCGCAGCAAGAACTTGTCCGCGTCCATCGCCACCGACAGCTCTTTCCAGCCGTCCATGCCCGAGATGAGGACCACGCACGGCAGCTGCTCGCCGGGCTGGTACTGGGGGGGCAGCGTGAAAATGGCCGGCACCGCCCGGTCCTGAAACGGTATGTCGAGCTGTTCGACGTGCCGGCCGGCGAGCTTGATGAACCGGGCGTAGCAGTCGATTTTCTTTTTGTTGAGCGCCACGTTGAGCGGGGTGTTGGCTTCAATCGACCACTGGGCCCCGCCGTAGAGCACCTGGGCGGTGAAGAAGTTCTCGCGCGCCGACCACTCGTGGCCCTGCTTGAGGTCGGCCTCGGCGCGCAGCTCGCGGCGGCGGGCGGCCTTCATCACTTCGCGCGTCAGGTCATTGTAACTCTTAATCACCTGGCGCAGGAGCACGAATTCGTACTGCGAATCGATGCCGCAGGCGCTGGACCACGCCCCGAAGCGGAACTGGTCCCACTCCGGGCCCAGCAGGTTGACGACGGCGTCGAGCAGCCAGCGCTGCTCGGAAAGGCGGGTGGAGCGGCGGGTGAGGCCAAGGGGCATGGTCGGCATGGCAGTAGGCTAATGGCTAAATGATGAAAGCGCGGCGGCGCGGGCCTAGAAGGGCAGGCGCCAGTCCACTTGGCTCATGCTTTTGGCCGCGATGACCTCCTGGAAAATGCCGGGGTGGTGCTCGACGCCCTCAATGTGCTCTTCCCCCGGCTGGTAGCCGCCGTGGGTCGCGTTCCAGGCCTCCGCGCTTTCCCAGAGGCAGATGTTGACGTACAAAAACGTGTTGTCGCCCACCCCCGTGTTTTTGTGCAGGTGGGTTTCGATGTAGCCGGGGGTGCCGGAAAAGACGCGGGTCGTTTCGTTCCAGGCGCGCAGGAACTCGGCCTCCTTGTCGGCGGGCACAACAAACGGGTTAATCAACGTAACAGCCATGATGATTGAGCGTTAAAGCGTGAAAACAGGAAGGAGCCAGGCGTACCGCGGCGGGCCGGGCACCGGCAGGCAATGGCGCTAGAAGGTCAGGTCGCCGTCCACCGGCACCGTGCTGCCGGTCAGGAAGATGCACAAGTTGCTGGCCAGCAGCAAAAACGTCCGGGCAATGTCGTCGGGCTGGCCCAGGCGGCGCAGGGGCAGCTTGGCGGCGTAGGCCGCGTGCGAGTCGGTGCCCCCGAAGGCGCGGTCCAGGGCCGGCTTCTGCTGGTCCATACCTTCGGTTTCGGTCATCGTCGGCGAGACGGCCAGCACCCGCACGTTGTGCGGGCCGAACTCGTTGGCCAGGGCCTGGGTCAGGGCCGCGATGCCGCCCTTGGAGGCGATGTAGGTGGCTACGCCGGGCGCGGTCTGGTAAGCCGTGGTCGAGTGCGTTTCAGAACTACGCCCCCGGTGGCCCGGCCCATCAGGCGGCGGGCGAAAAAAGGGCCCTTCGGGTTGATGTTCAGCACCTGGTCCCACTGCTCGGGCGTCACGTCGAGCGTGGTTTGCACCGGGTAGATGCCGGCGATGTTGGCCCGCACGTGCAAGCCCCCGTAGCGCTGCCCGGCATAGTTGGCCGCCGCTACGATGGACGGCGGGTCGCTCCCGTCGAGCCGCACGAAGCCGGGCTCGCCCCCGAAAGCGGCTTTGAGCTGCTCCACGGCGTGCTGCCCGGCGGCCTCGTTGCGGTCGGCCACCACCACGTTGGCCCCGGCTTCGGCAAAGCGGCGAGCCGTGGCGAAGCCGATGCCCGAGGCCGCGCCGGTGATAACGGCCGGGCGGCCCTTTAGGGACAGCAACTCGGCCAGTGATTTAGAAGAAACGTCCGCAATCATCGGATTGAAAAGGAAAAGGTGAAGAGGCGCCGGTTAAAATGCCAGGCCCGTGACACTACCCGTCAGGTTGGTGCGGTAGCGTTGCGGTTAAGCTGGCCAGGCTCTCATATTTTGCTGAGAAGCAGGGCAAACTTACCGGCCCCCGCTGTGCGGCTAGCATGATGAAGAGGCCTGGAAATCTTGATTTATATCAGGTAATAGCGTGTTCCCTCGAGCGCGAGTTGGGCGTTATGGGGGCGCATTCACTCACTGTCCCCAGTCCCCACCCATTCTGGTGCAGATGCATCTTTTTAACCGGCCGAGTTCTACTACGCTCGGCCGCGTCCCAGCTGGGAAGCAGTAGCCTGCCAACCGGCCTATCCCTATTTGCCGGCCCCCTTCGGCCCTGCATAGAAGGCGAGAGTAGGCGAGACTACGCCACCTAAAACCTGCATAAAATCAGGTTTTTGGCCGGTCATCGTCATGCTTGCAGGAAATGAGGCCCGCTACTTTTGAACCACGCAAGTGTCCTCCACGGGCACCTTTCAGCAGGTTGACTTTCAACTGTGCTGCGGACGCCATCACCCTCTTTACTGCCTAGCAACCGTGACTGCCTCGCCTCCTGTGCCCTCCCCACCGGCAGTCCCGGCCGTGCTCTTGGTCATGCTGCCCACGGAGGACCTGAAAAACGGGCCGGGCCGGGCGGCTACGCTGGCCGCCCTCCACCACTTGCAGCAAGAGCTGGGCACTGCCATCCAGGTCTTGCGCATCGACGAGGCTACCCACCCGGCCGTGGTGCGCAGCTTCGACGGCCGGGGCCTGCCGGCCTTTGTGCTCACCCAGCACGGCCTGGAGCTGTGGCACCAGCAGGGCCTTCCCACCAGCGAGGGCATCGCGGCCCTGCTGCTCAGCAAGCTAAAGGCGGCGCCGGGCCCGCCCAACGCACCTTAATTGGCCCAAACCCCTATTCCGGCCATGCTCCGTCTTGCTCATCCTGGCTCGATTACGCAAACCCAACTCCTCATGAAAACCCTCTCTTCCCAGGCGCACGGCGCCCTCGATTACCTGCTGATTATTTTTCTGGCG
>CAXTCS010000320.1:0-4536 GCA_964242365.1 uncultured Hymenobacter sp.
CCTCGTTGCTGAGCTTGCTGAGCGCGTAGAGGTCGGCGGCCCTGGTGGGCGTGGTGAGCGCCGGCATCTGGGGCTGGGAGCACCACGCCACAACGACCACCGGCGCGACTGCCCGCCTCGAAACGGCCCCGCCCGCTGCCCCCGCCACGGCACCAGCGCCTCAACCACAACCGACCATGCCGCCCAACGCTCCGGATGTTGCCGCAGCTGCCGCGCCTGAACAAGCGAAAAAACCGGCCGAAACCGCCGATTACGCGGCGGTTGCGCCGCCGCAGGCGCCGGGCCAAACCGCCTCGCGGCGGGCCCGCCGGGCCAAAGGCCGGGCCGCTAATGCTGCCGTCGCCCGCACCGTCGTGGCCGACGCGGAGATGGAATCGGCGGCTAATAGCAGCGCCGTAGCTGCCGCAGCGGAAGAAGCCAGGGATTCCGCTATTCCGGCCCCGGCGCCGGCCGGCGCCAGCATGGCCGCCGTTGGGGCCGCGAGACGTGCCGAGGCGCCGGCTCAACAAGAAGTCCTGGCCGACTCGGTGGCCGACGGCCGCAAGGCTAAGATGGCGGTGGCCAGCCGGTTCGCAAAAGACAAAGTCGTTTTAGCCGCCGATAATGCGGCTACGGCGCACGTAGCCGATAAGCCCATGCCCGCCACGCTGGCCATCAACCCCGCGCCGGTGGGCGGCTCGGCGGCCCTGCGCGACCATATCCGCCGCGAAGCCGCTGGCTTCGAACCTGAATCCAACGCCGCACACCTGAGCGGGACCGTGCGGGTAAAATTCGTGGTGGGGGCCGACGGGAAGGTGAGCAGCCTGAAGGTAATCCACGGCTTGCGCGCCGACTACGACGCCGAAGCCCTGCGCATCGTGTGCGAAGGACCGGCCTGGCAGCCCGGCGTGGCCAACGGCCGGCGCGCCCCGCTGCCGATGGAGGTGACGGTGCCGTTTTGACGTGGCGGCCGGCGCTAGAGCGTGGCGCCGGGCTTGAGTGTGCCTTCGTCCACTGATTTCAGGAATTTCAACAGGCCGGTGAAGTAGGTTTGCTGGTCGTCGTAGAGGCTCAGGTGGCTGCCGTTGGGGCAGATGAGGGCGTTGCCGTTTTTGACTTGGGTGGCAATCCAGGCCATGTGGGCGGGGTCCATGGTGTCGTATTTGCCGCCGATGGAAAGCACGGGCACGGTGAGCTGGGGCAGGTCCTTGGTGCGGTCCCAATGGAGGAGCTTGCCGGCCACGCCAAACTCGCTGGGGCCCTGCATGGTAACGTAGAGCGACTGGTTCATTTTGGCAAACGAGCGGGTGACGGGCTCGGGCCACTGGGCCAGCGGGAGGCGGCAAATGTGCTCGGCGTAGAAGTTGGGCATGAGCAGGGCCATGTAGCGCGGGTTCGTGAAGTCTTTTTTGGCTTCAATCTGCCGCACTTCGGCCAGCACGGCGGGCTTCATCTGCTTGGCCAGCACCTCGTTGGCGTATTTGCCGTAGGCGGGGCAGCTCATCATCATGTTCGAAATGATGAGGCCTTTCAGGTTTTGCTGGTATTTGAAGGCGTATTCGGCGGCCAGGATGCCGCCCCAGGAGTGGCCCAGCAGGTAGAAGTTTTTGTTATTCAGGTTCAGGGCTTTGCGCACTTGCTCGACTTCTTCCACGTAGCGCGGCAGGCTCCACAGGGCCGTGTCTTTGGGGTTGTCGGAGTTGCCGCAGCCGAGCTGGTCGTAGTAGATAAACTCGATGCCTTCCTGGGGCAAAAAGTTTTCCATGCACTCGAAATACTCGTGCGTAGCGCCCGGCCCGCCGTTGAGCAGCAGCACTTTGATTTTGGGGTTGTTGCCGAAGCGCTTGGTCCAGACGTTGAACTTGCCCTTGGGCGTCGTAATCGGAATCATGCGCACGCCGCCGTCCTGCACGCCGGTTTCGGTGGGCTGGAAATAGCCTGCCTGGGGGCCGGGCGTGGCCGACGCGGCTTCGGCCGCCGCGGGTTTGGGCTGGTTGCAAGCCGTGAGCAGCGGCGCGGCGAGCAGCAGGGCCGCCGCCAGGCGCAGGGTAGTGAATTGATTCATTGGGCTTTATTTGTCAAGTGGATTTTATAATCAGTGTGCCGCCGGGATGTAGAGACGCAAAATGTTGCGTCTCTACCCCCGGCGGCAGGCTACTGGGCCGGGCCGGGGCCGGCCACGGCCGCCGCCCGGCTTACCTGGCCCGAAAACCGCTCAATTGCGGCGGCCGTGCGCTTAATCTGCTCGTCGGCTTCGGGCCACTTCCGCTCCTCGATGGCTTCGCGGATGCCGGGCAGGGTTTTCACGCCGTAGCCGGTGTAGAAGCCGGGGGCGTAAATCTGGTGGCGGTACCAGGGGCGGCGGGGGAGGCCCTCGGCGCTGAGGAGCTGCTGCTCAGCTTGATATAGGAGTTGGTCGAGCTCTTTTTGACGGGCGGCGGGCAGGGTGGGGCTGGTTTTGCGGGCGTGGGCGTAGGCTTGGGCGCTTTGTTCGAGCTTGACGAGGGCGTTGTCGAGCGGGGCGAAATTGAGGTAGGGCACGGCGGCTTTGGGCTTGGGCGCGAGCAGGGTTTGGGTGGGGTCGGCCACGGCTTCGTAGCGCTTCTCGGCCAGGAGCAGGGCTTGCTTTTCGGTTTCGGTGCGCAGGTTGTCGGCCAGCTGCTTCACTTCGGTGCCGTACCGGGCCACGGTGGCCGAGAAATTCTGGAACTCGAAGGGCAGCACGTCGGCGTTGGCCAGGCGCAGGGCGCAGCGGCCCATGGTCTGGGCCAGCGCCACGCCGTAGGCAAACGTCGGGTCCTTGAAGCGCGTGTAGTCGTCGAACGAATCGTAGATGGAGTGGTACTCGCCGCCGGCGCCCTCGCCGCCAAAGCCCACGTTCAGCGCCGGAATGCCCAAATGCTGGATGTAGGGCGAATAATCGGAGCCCGCGCCCAGCGCCGCGAGGTGAAAATCGGGGCGGTCGCGGGCGTCTTTTTGCGCGTCGGGGCTGCCGCCTGTCAGGTCGAAGGCGCGCCGCCGGTCGCTGATGGACATGTTTTTTTCGGGGTCAATTACGTCGCGCCCCACCTCGTTGAAAAACTTTTCGAGGGTGTGGGAGCCCGCCGCGTGCAGGAAGCCCCGGTCGCTGTTGTCGGTGTTGAGGTAGGCCACCACGTGCTGCTGAAGCTGCGCGGCGTTGGTTTCGGCCCATTCCGTCGAGCCCAGCAGGCCGGGCTCCTCGCCGTCCCAGGCGCAAAACAGGAGCGTGCGCCGGGGGCGCCAGCCGGTTTTGGCCAGCTCGCCGGTGGCGCGGGCTTCTTCGAGCATCGCCACCAGGCCGCTGAGCGGGTCGCTGGCGCCGTTCACCCAGGCGTCGTGGTGGTTGCCGCGCATCACCCATTCGTCGGGCAGCTCGCGGCCTTTGAGCGTGGCGATGACGTTGTACACCGGCTCGGTTTTCCAGTTGAAGGCCACCTGCAAATGCACCCGGGCCGGCCCCGGCCCGAGGTGGTAGGGGATGGGCAGCGCCCCGCGCCAGGCCTCGGGCGCCATCGGCCCGGCCAGGGCCGTGAGCAAGGGCAGGGCATCGCCGTAGGAAATGGGCAGCACCGGAATCTGGGTGAGCGTGGGGGCCTTGCGGTAGTCGAGGCGCTTGGCGGTTTTGGTCGAGCCGTAGCCGGGCGTGAGCGGGTCGCCGGGGTAGGTGGGCATGTCGAGCACCGAGCCGCGCTGGGCGCCGGTTTCGGGCTTGAACGGGCCTTTGGGGTACACGTCGCCCTGGGCGTAGCCGTCGTCTTTGGGGTCGGAATAGATGAGGCAGCCAATGGCGCCCTTTTCGGCCGCTACTTTGGGCTTGATGCCGCGCCACGAGCCGCCGTATTTGGCGATGACGATTTTGCCCTTCACGTCGATGCCGCGGCGCTCCAGCTCCTCGTAGTCGCGGGGCACGCCGTAGTTCACAAACACGAGCTCGGCCGTCACGTCGCCGTCGCGCGAGAAGCAGTTGTAGGTCGGCAGCTGCTCGCTGGTCTGGCCCGAAGTGGCGTCTTCGGCCACGGGCTTTTCGGTGAGGCCGGCCGTGAATCGGGTGGGCGCCACCAGCTCCAATACCCGCAGCTTGGGCGTCGGAAACAGCACATACGACACGTCGATGCGCGTATCATAGCCCCAGGACCGGAACAGGCCGGCCATAAAATCCGCGTTGTCTTTGTCGTAGGGCGAGCCCACGTGGTGCGGGTGGGCCGAAAGGCGCTTCATCCACTGCCGCAGGTTGTCGGCCTTCAGCTGGGCGTCGAACCGGGTTTCGAGCTGGTACTCGGCGGCGGCCGCGGCGGGCTCGAAGCCCAGCAGCGGCTTGGGTTCGGTTGGCGGGGCGGTTTGGGCGGGGGCCCCGGGCCCCGCCAGCAGGCCGGCGGCCAGGAGAAAAGCGTAGCGTTTCAGCATATAGTGTTTCTTTTTTGCTAAAGAAAAGCACTTACGCCGGATAAAGGACCGAGGAGGCTGGAAATAATGCGGTTTAGAACAACCCGCAGGAGGCCCCCGCGTGCAGAGACGCAAGGATGCGCCTCTGCACGC
>CAXTCS010000321.1:0-4528 GCA_964242365.1 uncultured Hymenobacter sp.
CGTTCGACCGCATCATCCAGGCCGGGGGCTACGTGAGCGTGAACACCGGCGGGGCGCCCGACGGCAACGAGATTCCGATTCCCAAAGACATTTCGGACCGGGCCTTTGAGGCGGCCACCTGCATTGGCTGCGGCGCCTGCGTGGCGGCGTGCAAAAATGCTTCGGCCATGCTGTTTGTTTCGGCCAAAGTATCGCAGCTGGCCTTGCTGCCGCAAGGCCACGTCGAGCGCAAAACCCGCGTTGAAAACATGGTGGCCCAGATGGACAAGGAGGGTTTTGGGGCCTGCACCAACATCGGCTCGTGCGCGGCCGAGTGCCCGGTGGGCATTTCGCTGGAAAACATTGCCATTCTGAACCGCGAGTTTTTGGCGGCCAAGGCGACTTCGAACAACCTGGCGTAGTACCATTTCTTTTTGAGTAAAAGGGCGCAGCGGCTTGGTCGTTGTGCCCTTTTTTGTGGCGACCATTCGAGGCGCGCTTCATTTTTTCAATGCTACTTCCCCCCGACCGCCGCCTGACGTTGCTCTACGCCATCATTTTGGTGGATGTGGTGGTGGGCGCGGCCATCGGCCCGGTGATGCCGGAATTTGTGCGGGGGCTGCGCCAGCCGCAGCTGTGGCTGTCGGTGGGCACGGGCGTTTTTTTGGGGGTGCAGCTGTTTTCGGCCCCGCTGCTGGGGCGGCTGAGCGACGGCTACGGGCGGCGGCCCATTTTCATTCTGTCGGCGCTGGGCACGCTGCTGGCCACGGGGTTGCTGCTGCCGGTGCGGGCGGGTTTGTACTTCGTCAATCGGGTGTCCGACGGCCTTACCAACGGCATGTACGCCACGGCGCGCTCGGCCATCACCGATGTTTCGCCGCCCGAGCGGCTGTTCCGCAACCAGGGCATTGAGGGCGCCATCATCTCGCTGGGCTTCGTGCTGGGGCCGCTGGCGGCCGGCTTGCTGCTCACGGCGCTGCGCGTGCCGCCCGGCCAGCAGGCTACTTGCGTGGTGCGGCTGGCCGTGGCCCTGGCCGCGTTCAACGTGCTGCTGAGCTACTGGCTGCCCGAAACCCACCGCCAGCGCAACGGCGTGCGCGGGGCCGAGCTGCGCGCCGAGCTGGCATTGAGCGTCAACCCGCTCACGCTCTGGGCCCGGCTGCGCGCCAAAAACGCCAGCAACCCCGGCATCCGGCGCATTGTGCTCACGCAGGTGGCCCTCACGCTCAGCACGGGCTACTATTTTTATTTCGTGCCCTTTGTGAGCCTGGGGCCGCTGCACCTCGACGCGCGCGGCATTTCGTACCTGTTCATCTTCTTTGGCGGGCTGAGCATCGTGCTGAACTACGGGTTTTTCACCTACCTCGCCGACCGCCTCAACCAGCGGCGCGCCGTGGTGTGGCTGGCGGCCCTGGGCGCCCCGGTGCTGCTGGGCTACGGGCTCACCGGCACCTCGAAAGCAGCGTTTTATGCCCTGGTCCTGCTCGATTGCTGCACGCTTTCCCTCATTCAGGGCTTGCTGGAAGGCCGCCTGGCCCGCCACACCACCGAGGCCGACCGGGGCGAGATATTTGGGCTGAACCAGGCGTTTCAATCGCTGGCCAGCGTGGCGACCACGCTGGTATTTGGGGCCCTCTCGGTGCTGGACCTGCGCCTGCCCTGGGCCTGGTTTGCGCTGTGCCTGGTGGGAGTGGCCGTGCTGGCGGTGCGGCGCGAGCCGGAGCGAGCGGCGCGCCGGTGATTCCCATTGCCGGGCCAGGTTTTGCAGGTAGCCCGTCACCGATGCGTAGTTGGTTTCCAGTCCCTTCGCCGCTTTGGGCACGCTGGTGCCCAAGCTGCAGGCAGCCACTATCAGGGAATTGGCGGGTAGGCCAGTGACAACAGCAGCAGGACGAAAAACAGCATAATGGAGGCAGGGGCGCAGGCTGTGGTTAAAATTTAGCCCAAAAGCAACGCCCATATTTCAGGCAATGGGCGCCACCCTGCACCGGCAATCGGTGGTTCATAACCTACGGCGGGGCTGGCGGGTTAGCAGTAGAGTCTTACCTCTTTATTCCCTGCCCTTTGATAACGCTACTTGCCGGCACCAACCGGCCCAACTCCCGCGCCCGCCGCATTGCCAACTACTACCGCACCGTGCTCGCCGGGCTGGGGGCCGAAAGCCAAATCCTGGACCTGGCCGAGCTGCCGGCCGATTTTATGAGCACGGCGCTATACGAAAACATCGGCCGCAACGCGGAATTCAACCGCCTGGCCGCCATGCTTGAAACCGGCAACAAGCTGGTAATCATCACCCCGGAATATAATGCGTCGTTCCCCGGTGCGCTGAAGGCCTTTATCGATGGCCTGGCCTATCCCGGCGTGCTGCACGACAAGAAAGCCGCCCTGGTGGGGCTGAGCAGCGGCGGCCAGGGCGGCCTGCTGGCCATGACCCACCTCACCGACGTGCTCATGTACCTGGGCACGGCCGTGCTGCCCCAGCGCGTGCGCCTGCCGTTCATCAACCAGGATTTGAACGCCGGAGACGGGCTGAACAACGACCTTTCGCGCCAGCTGCTGCGCGAACAAGCGGTGGCGCTGCTGGCTTTTTAGCGCGGGGTTGCCGCTGCTTCGTCCGGCGGCAGCGCCTGCCGGGCCAGCACGCGCCGAAATACCGCCCGCAACACAAAGTAGAGTGCCGTGACCAATGGCACGGACGCCACGGCCCAAATTAAGAGTGCGCCGAGCTCGGCCCGCCACAGCAGGCGGCCCGCCGCGCCCCAGCCGTCGTGGTCGATGAGCTGGCGCAAACTTTTGATGGTGAGATGGGCCACCTGCGCGCGCTGGCCCATCAGGATGGCGCCCGCCCGCAGCATCGGGATGAGCAGGGCCAGCTGGAAAAAGCTCATCAGGTGGGCGGCCAGCTGCATGGCGGCCACGTTGAGGCGCAGGCGGAGCGCCGTGGCCGCGCTTATCACCGTGGTGACGCCCAACGTGGGCACCAGGCCGAAGGCGATGCCCAGGGCCACGGTAAGGGCCAGCTTTCCGGGCGATAAGCCGGCTTTGAGCAAATCGAGCAGGGGGTCGAGCACCCGGCGGCGCAGCCAGGAGTGGCGCGGCGCGGCGGGCAGCACGGCCGGGGGCAGCGGCTGAAATTCGGAAAGCGGCATGAATAAAAGTAAGGAGGCCGTGGGCCGGGCCGTACGGTGGCCCGTACCTTCGCTAAGGGCGCCCCTGACTCTTACGGCTGCGCCGCAAAATGTTGCCCTTCGGGTATTATGACAAAGCTAGGTTCTCCGGCCGAGCTGCCCGGCCCCTGGTGGCGCGAGCTGGCCATTCTGTTGCACCGCGCCGGCCGCGAGCTGGGCGCCAACGACCCGCTGCGGCTGGGCGCGGCCACGGCGTTTTTCACGTCGTTCGCGCTGCCGCCCATTCTCATCATTCTCATTCAGCTACTTAGCTCGCTCTACACCACGTCGATGGTGCGGCAGCTGCTGCTGGGCAAAATCAGCAACCTGGTGGGCGCCTCGGCGGCAGGGCTGGTGTCGCAGATTGTGATGAACGTGGCCGACCCCAGGCGCAGCCGGTTGGTGACGTGGGCGGGCTTCGCGTTTCTGGTGTTTGTGGCCACCACGTTGTTCACCATCATCCAGCACTCGCTCAACCAGCTCTGGCAAATCAGGCCGAAGCGCGGCACCGGCCAGCTCGCGCAGGCCCTGGCCGAGCGGCTGCGCTCGGGCGGCATTTTGCTGGCCACGGCGCTGCTCTCGCTGCTGGCCTTCGGCAGCGACGCGGCCCTGGGGCTGTTTGCCGAAAGCATCCACGACTTCGACGCCACCTTTGCCTACTTCGCCGTGCGGGGCCTCAACGCGCTGGTGGGCTGGCTGATTCTGGCGGCCTGGTTCGGCATCACGTTTCGCACCCTGAGCCTGGCCAGAGTGCCCTGGCGGGCCGTTACGCGCGGCGCGGCGCTCACGGCGCTGCTCATCAGCCTGGGCGAGGGGGTGCTGAGCCGGCTGCTGGTGGCGCGCGATTTGGGCCCGGTCTACGGCCCGGCCTCCAGCCTGGTGCTGGTGCTGCTGTTCGTGTTTTACTGCGCCATGATATTCTATTTTGGGGCGGCCTTCACCAAGGCGTACGCGCACCGCGTCGGGCTCGACATCCGGCCCAAAAAATCGGGCGTGCGCTACCGGCTGGTGAATGTGACGGAGGAAGAAGCCAGAATATAGGGCCTGGGGCGAGGCCCTGCCCGCCGCCGGGCAGCCGTTGAGCGCGACGCGACCGGGCCGACGGGGCGGGCTCCGCGCCCGGCAAGCGTTACCTTTGCCCGGTGCAAACTCCTGATTCTCCCGCTGCCGGCGCCACGCCCGCCGCTTTCGCCCCCGCCAAAGCCGACTTAAAATTCGCCGATTTCGGGCTCTCTCCTGCCCTGCTGGCCGGCGTGGCCGAGCTGAATTTCACCGAGCCCACCGCCGTGCAGCAGCTCGTGCTCGCCCCCGCCCTCGAAGGCCAGGACGTGGCCGGCCAGGCCCCCACCGGCTCGGGCAAAACCGCCGCCTACGGCCTCGCC
>CAXTCS010000322.1:0-4528 GCA_964242365.1 uncultured Hymenobacter sp.
CACCAGCGGCGTCGAAGACAGGGAATACTTGAGCTGGGTCCGGTAGGGGTCGGTGGCCTGCCCCACCTTCGAATAGCCCGCCCGCACCTTGCCGAAGGAGAGAATTTCCGGCTTCCACAGCTCGGAAAACACAAACGAACCGCTCACGCCCGGGTACGTGATGCCCAGGTCGTTGTCGCGCCCCGGCGTGGCCAGCGAGGAAAACCAGTCGCGCCGCAGCGTGGCCGTCGCGAACAAAAACTCCTTGAAGGACAAGTCCAGCGAGCCGTACACGGACTGCACCTCCAGGTCGCTGAAGATGGGCGCCACCGTCCGGCTGGCCGTGTTGCCCAGGGTGTTGATGCCGAACACGGCGAAGTTGTCGCCGCTGTTGCGGAAGCCTTCCTGCTTGGTGCGGCGGTAGCTGCCCCCCACGTTGGGCGTGAAGGCGAAGTCCGGCCCCACCTTAAAGGTTTTGCCCGCCAGTCCGTCGACGTTGAGGTCCGTGAACTGGGAGTTTATCTCCGTGATGCTGCCCAGCAGGCGGTAGGCCGTGCCCGAGGGCGTCACGTTGGTGATGCGGTCGGAGTAGGCGTCGCGCCCCACCCGCCCTTGGACGAACAAGCCGTTGTCGAGGGTGTAGCGGGCCGAAACCGTAGACAGCAGCCGCTCGCGCTTGGTGTCGTTGACGAACTTGTAGGCCGCGAAGTAGGGGTTGGTGTTGTAGGGGTTGCCCGTGTTGAAGGTCAGCTCGTTGCCGTCGGCCTGGGTGCCCATGCCGTCCGCGCCGCGCAGGTTGCGCACGTCGAGGCTGGTGGGCAAAAAGGCCACGTTGAAGTTGGCGTTGCCGGCCCCGTCGGCCAGAATGGGCCGGTTGTGGGCCTGCTCCAGAATGTAGTTCACCCGCGCGTCGAGGGTCAGGCGCTTGTAGGGGTCGAAGGTGCCGGCCAGGTTAAAGGTCTGGCGGTCGAGCCCCGAATTCGGCACCACCGCCTTGTTGCTCAGGTCGCTGGCCGACAGGCGCACCGCGCCGCCGGTAAAGCTCTTGCTGAGCGCGAGCGTATTCGTCCAGCTGCCGCCCGTGCGGTAGAAGTGTTGCAGGTTGTCTTTCTGCGCCGCGTAGGGCCGCGCGGTGCCGTCGAACTGCACCACGTTCGAGCCGTCGAGCCGGCCGCCCCAGCTCGAATTGCCCACCTGCGCCGCCCCCACCTTCGTGGTGGGCTTGATGTTGTTGGCGCCCTGGCCGTACTCGTACTGCCAGTCGGTGAGGTTGTAGATTTTCTCGGCCACGTAGTTGCTGTTGAGCTCCACGCCGTCGTTGCCCTTGGCGCTTTTGGTGGTAATCAGAATCACGCCGGCCTTGCCCCGGTAGCCGTACAGGGCCGAGGCCGCGGCGCCTTTCAGCACCGAAATGGTCTCGATGTCGTCGGGGTTGATGTTGGAGATGGCGTCGCCCAAATCGGGCGAGTTGTCGTACTGCCCGCCCGTGTTGGCGGTGCTGGGCTGGCTTTCCACCGGCACCCCGTTCACGACGTACAGCGGCTGGTTGGTCTGGTTCAGGCTCGACACGCCCCGGATGATGACGTTGCTCGACGCGCCGGGGCCGCCCGAGGTCGAGTTCACGTTCAGGCCGGCCACTTTGCCCACCAGCGAGTTGGCCACGTTGGTTTCGCGCGCCTGGGTCAGCGACTCGCCCCGCACTTCCGTCACCGAGTAGCCCAGGGTTTTCCGCTCCCGCGACACGTTCAGGGCCGTCACCACCACCTCGTCGAGCGACTCCGTGTTCTCCCCCAGCGTCACGTTGATAACCGCCTGGCCCCGCACCCGAATCGTTTGCGAATTGAAGCCGATGGACGAAAAAACCAGCACCGCCGTGTCGGGCACCGCAATCGAGTAGCCGCCTTCCGCGTCGGTGCTGGTGCCCTGCTGCGTGCCCCGCACAATGATGCTCACGCCCGGCAGCGCGCCCCCCTTCGCGGCGCCGACCCGGCCCGTCACCGCCTTTGTTTGCACCTGCGCCCAGCCATGCAGGCTCAGCAGCAGCAAAAAAACAAGCCAAGTAATTTTTTGCATAACCAGTTGGTAAATTGGTGATTAAAGGACAAGACCAGACCACTCCCCCGGCAAAACCCGCCGGGATTTCCGGCCTACCCTGGCCGGGGCAAGAGCCAGGCCAGCGCACGCGGCCCTCCCAAACAAGGGCCTTTTTCCGGTCGGGCGCAACCGCGGGCATGCAGCTTAGACGTGGGCATGGCAAGACAAAATCGTTGAGCTAAAGTCGTTGAGAGGCGCAGGAGCCGCTCGCAAGTAACCGGGCTGTTCATTGCCCATTACACATTGTCAGTCAGTATTTTATAAGTTGACTAACAACGGAAACCGAGTAGCTGACGCCTCAGCCGCTCCGCCGGCCCGGCCTGGCTGCCGCGCCCGCACTTTCGGGCCAGGCCCCGCCAGCCGCCCCGCCCGGCTGGCGGGCTTGTCGCCAGCGCACTTACCCAGCCTTCGCCGCTGGCCGAATAAGATTTTTCGAACAGAAATTAACTATTATATATTCAAACTTAACTACATATTACAAACAAAGCAACCTCTGGAAGAAAAAAAATGTGTGCGCACACGCAAATATTTTTTGGGAGAGTGCGCGCACACGCAGAATGATTCTTTCCAGGCAGTTGGCCCGGCCCCGGCGCGCACCCGCCGGGCAGCGCGCGATATAATTATTTACTGCTGTTCCGCCGTTGCTGCGGAAGCCGGCGGTTTAGTTTCTGGTTGCTGGTTTCTGGTTTCTAGTTGCTCGTTGCTGGTTTCCAGTTTATTGTTGCTGGTTAATTACCAGCGGAAAGCCAACAACGAGCAACGAGCAACGAGCAACCAGCAACCAGCAACCAGCAACCAGCAACGAGCAACGAGCAACGAGCAACGAGCAACGAGCAACCAGAAACCAGCAACGAGAAACCCCTTGAAAGCCCTGCGGAACCGCAGTTATTTGCCCAACCGCTGGCGCCGCGCCACCACCTCGCCAATGGCCGCGAGCAGCGAGTTGGCGCCGGCCGCGTCCTGCGTCAGCTCCCAAATCATGACGCCGCCGGCCTGGTCGAGCGCCAGGCTGGTTTTGCTTCGGATGGTGGCCAGGCCGTTGTAGCCCACGCCGTCGAATAGGTCGGCGCGGGGGTCGGCGCCCCGGGCCAGCAGCGCGGCAAATCCTTCTTCGCTGGGCCGGCCGTAGAAGGGCACTCCCAGCACGGCTTTGCTTGCCGGCAGGCCGCGGTTTTTCCAGTAGGCGAGCGTTTCGGCGGCGGCCGCGTAGGTGGCGTGTGCCGGCGGGGCGCCGTCGTACGCCATGATGTTCAGGAAGTCGACGCAGTCGAACACGCTGCGCGGGACGCCCGGCCCCGCCCAGGTGCCCCCGGCCACGGCGGCCGTCAGCAGCTGGCCCTGGCCGTGCAGCCGGGTGGCCAGTTGCTGCATCAGGGCGGCGTAGCCCGGGGCCGTGCAGGTGTCGGGGTGCTCCCAGTCCACGTCCACCCCATCGAGCCGATAATCGGCAACGAAGCGAACCAGGTTGGCGGCAAAGGCGCGGGTGCGGCCCGCGTCGGCCCCGATGGCGTCGAAGGCGCGGTGGTCGCCGTTGTGCCAGCCGCCCACCGAAACCAGCACCCGCACCCCGGCCGCGTGGGCCGCGGCCACCAGGCGCCGCAGCTTGGCCGGGTTTTCGAGGGGCAGCAAGCCGCCCGTGGCGGTGGGCTCCAAAAAGGCGTAGTTCACGTGGGTGAGCCGGGCAAGCTGGGCGCTATCGGCCTCGCCGCGCCACGCCGGCAGGTAGCCCACCACCCGAAACTGGGCCCGCGCCGCCCCCGGCGCCAGCAGCACGGCCAGCGCCACGATGCGCAGGAAACGCCTGGTTTTCATACGACAGCTTGCTATTCAGTGTACCGTATTTAGAGGAGTTAAAAAGGAAGAATTAAAAATCTGATGGTAAGTCTTTTAATTTTTAATTCTTCCTTTTTAATTCCCTAAAAACTGAAACGGCACCCGGCCTTTCCGGGCAAAATACATTGGGGCCAACGGCCTCAAAACCGGTACCGCACAAACGCCTCGATGGCCTCGTACTCGGCCAGGCCCAGCCGGTCGTAGAGCGCGGCGGTGGCGTGGTTGCGGTCTTCGGAACGCTGCCAGAACTCGCGCTTGTCGTTGCCCGGAAACACGGCGCTGTCTTTCTGGGACTGGTGCTTGAAAATGGCTTTGCGCTTGCGCAGCAGCTCTTCGGGGCTGATGGGCACGGCCATTTCGATTTCCTCGACGTCCCATTCCTGCCACGCGCCGCGGTACAGCCACAGGTAGCAGTCGGCCACCCACGCCTCGCGGCCCCTGAGGCGGGCCAGGGCGGCAAAAATGGCGTCGAGGCACACGCGGTGCGTGCCGTGCGGGTCGCGCAGGTCGCCGGCCGCAAAAATCTGGTGCGGCCGGATTGCCTGCAAAATGTCCACCGTCTCCTGGATGTCGGCCTCGCCCAGGGGCTTCTTTTTCACCTGCCCGGTTTCGTAAAACGGCA
>CAXTCS010000323.1:0-4477 GCA_964242365.1 uncultured Hymenobacter sp.
CAGGTGAAGCGCATCGGCGGGCTGCGGGTGATGTCGGACGGCGTGTTTGAGAACAGCTACCTGCGCGGCAGCATCGACGCGTTCACGGCGGCCGTCACGAAAACGGCCAACGCCAACGCCACGCCGGGCCTCACGCCGGCCCAGAAAACCCAGCAGGCCGTGGCCCAAAACCAGGGCCTCCTCGTGAAAAACCCTTACACGTACATCAAGCCCGAGTACATCCGTTCGTTCGAGCTGGGCTACAAGGCGGCGGTGCTGCCCGGCGGGCGGCTGCTGGCCGACATTGATTTCTACTACAACTCCTACCGCGACTTCATTGCTCAGGTCGAAGCCTACGTGCCCACCACGGCCACCGGCGCGCCCATCACGACGGGCGCCGACCTCAACATCGTGGCCACCGCGCTCAACGTGCGCGCCACCCAGGCCCGCTACCGCCTCTGGACCAATTCCCAGAGCCAGGTGTACAACTACGGCGGCTCGCTGGGCCTGCGCTACGAGCTGCCCGGCGGCTACCTGGCCGGCGCCAACACCACCTACACCCGCCTCGACCGCACCGAATCGGGCGATGGCCTCGAAGACGGCTTCAACACCCCGCGCTGGGCCTACAACCTGAGCCTGGGCAACGAAAAGGCCTTCAAAAACGTGGGCTTCGGCCTGAACTACCGCTGGCAGCAAGGCTACTATTCCCAAACCTTTCTGGTGAACGGCAACGTGGCCGCCTACCACACCCTCGATGCCCAACTGAGCTACACCGTGCCCGCGCCCAACCTGCGCATCAAGCTCGGGGCCAGCAACGTGCTCAACGATTATTACGTGTCGTACCTCGGCGGCCCCAGCGTAGGCGGGCTGTATTATCTGGCAGTCACGTATTCGATTTTGTAGAAGCGGAACCTCACCCCCAACCCCTCTCCAAAAGAGAGGGGCGCCAGACGACACACATAACGACCCGAAATCGGCTCTGATTTGTTAGGCGTTAGCGCCCGTTATTCCCCTGCTTAAACGAGTCGTTCAACGGTGAGCGGATGCTTCAAAAGTGGACGCCAGATGAGCATGACAAGCGATTCCAGGATGATAACTAGCTGACTGATTTTTCATCCCAATTCTAAAGCGAAAGCCCACAAAAAAAGGCCCGCTCTCATTGAGCGGGCCTTTTTGCTTGCTTAGCGCTTGCCGCGCGGGCGGCTTACTTGCGCTTGGCCGGGGCCTTTTTCATCGGTGCCTTGCGGGCCGAAGTCTTTTTGGCGGGGCCTTTTTTCGCCGGAGCGGCTTTCACCGGCTCGGGGGCGATGGTGGGGGCCGGGCCGTACTTCACTTCCGACGCGTTGGGGTCGCCGGTGAGGTAGAGGTCGAACTCGACGCGACGGTTCAGGGCCTGGCCTTTGGCCGTGGCGTTGTCGGCAATCGGCTTGGTTTCGCCGTAGCCGTGCGACACGATGCGGTCGGCGGGCACGGCTTGGCTCAGCATGTAGGTGCGGGCCGAAGCAGCGCGGTCGTCCGAGAGACGCAGGTTGTAGTTGTCGGCGCCTTTGCTATCGGTGTGGCCCGAAATAGCCAGCGTGTAGTCGGGGTACTCGGCCATGATGGCGGCGAGGTCCTTCAGCGTGGGGAACGAGCTGGGCAGCAGCACGGCCTTGTTGAACTGGAAGTTGATGTACTTCGTGGCCTCTTGCAGGCGCTTTTTGGTTTCGGCTTTCACCTCGGGGCAGCCTTTGTTCGAGGCGGGGCCGGCGCGGTCGGGGCAGCGGTCCTGGTAGTCGGGCACACCGTCGCCGTCGCGGTCAAGCGGGCAGCCGTTGGCGTCTACTTTCACGCCAGCCGGGGTGCCGGGGCACTTGTCGTTCTGGTCGATTACGCCGTCGTTGTCGGCATCGGGGCAGCCTTTCAGCTCCACTTTGCCGGGGGTGTCGGGGCAAGCGTCTTCGGCATCGGTCACGCCGTCGCCGTCGCGGTCGGGGCAGCCTTGCAGGGCGGCCACACCCTTCACGTCGGGGCACTTATCCTGGTAGTCGGGGATGCCGTCGCCGTCTTTATCCAGCGGGCAGCCGTTGGGGTCCACGGCCACGCCAGCGGGCGTGCCGGGGCACTTATCCTTCTTGTCCGATACACCATCGCCGTCGGCGTCCTTCGTTTTGCCCAGGGCCACGGTCAGGCCCAGCGAGTGCACCAGAAACCGGTCGTACAGCTTATCGTCCGGGCCGCCGAGGTTATCCGTGCGCTCGGTGAACGGGTAGTGCTGGCTCGTTTGCAAGTCCAGGAACACGGCTTCCGACAGGCGGAAACGCAGGCCAGCGGCCCCGAATACTTCGGGCCGACGAATTTGATTGAAGAAGTGCCGGCCGCCGGCCAGGGTGCCGTCGCTGTTGGCCAGGTACATGCCGCCGCCGCCCATCAGGTAGGGCTGAATGAAGGCGTCTTCCTTGAGGATTTTGCCGTTGTTCAGCTTGAGCTTCAGGCCCAGGTCGACCATGCCGTTGCTCAGCTCGAATTGGTCGCCCGGCCGGTTGCCCGAGTGCCGGTACTTCTCGTAGTTGCCCAGCAAGCTCAAGTCGAACGTCGGCGAGAGGTAGCGGGTGATGTGCCCGCCGCCGCCGACCCGAAATTCTTTGGGCGCGCTGAGGTCCCAAAAGTCGCTGCCCATGTTGCCGCGGTATTGCTCCAGGCTCACATTGGCGCCAATGGCGGTTTTCCGGTCGGCGGTTTGGGCTTGCGAGTGGGGCGCCGCTATGCCAAGCAGAGCCGCTCCCAGTGCAATCCCACGGAGGAGTTGGGGTTTTAAGTCCATAATTTTTTAGGTGAGGGGGAATAGAGGTAGTCGTCCACAGCCGGGTTTCGGGCCTGTGGCGGATGTGCTGCTATACCCATTTCACCTAAAAAAGTTGCTATATCTGCGCCATCCGGTCGTAGCAGTCTTGGTCAAAGTGCTAGGCAATTATCACTTATTGTCACAAAATAGTTACACTGCTCTCACAATCCGCGCGGCTGGGCGGGCCTGGGTCGGTGCTTTCGGCCGTGGCAGCCAGCCAGCAACAATTGCATCGGCGGCCCGACTTGCAACGGGCTACGCTCCGGGGATGCCGCCCCGCTGCGGCGCTTCCAGGCCGTTGACGGTCACCTCGTCATCACGGATAACGAACTTGATGAACCGCGTGGCACGGTGCCCGGAATTACCCGGCCAGGAGCCAGAATGCTATTTTGGCTCCTGGCCGGGTAAAGGCGGGCAGCCCTGGCAATGCGGTGATAACCGAATAAACACAAAAAAGCCACCTGATTGGGGCGGCTTTTTTGTGTCTCAAAAATAAAACAGTTCCTAAAAACGGGCGAAATTCAGGCCCAAAATCAGCACGATGCCGATGACCATCAGAATCAGGTAGGTTTCGACGGCGCCGGTTTGCACGTAGCGGAGCAGCTGCCCGCCCCCGTTCACCACGCGGCCAAAAACGCCGACGACGGGGTTAATAACCCCGTTTTCCACGAATTTGTAGAGGCCCGACGACAGGGCCATGACGGGCCGTGTGAACAGGGTATTGTACAGCTCGTCGATGTAATACTTGTGGTAAACCAGGCTTTCCGGAGCCGAGCGCTGGGCCTCGTCCTCGGCCGGGCGCTCGGCGCGTACCACGTAGAAAACATAGGCGAGAACGATGCCCAGCAAGCCGGCGCCTACCGACAAGCCCATGAGCATTAGCTCGGCGCTTTTATCGAGCTCGGCCGCGAAGGCCGCGGGCAGCAGGCGCTGCGAGTAGGTGAAAATCGGGGCCAGGTACTCGGCCAGGTAGTGGTGGCCACCGGTGAACATGGGCGCGCCCATAAAGCCGCCCACGGCCGCCAGAATGGCCAGAATGATGAGCGGGAACGTCATCGACGCCGGCGACTCGTGCAGGTGCTGCTTCTGCTTCTCGGTGCCGCGGAACTCGCCGAAGAAGGCCAGAAACAGCAGCCGGAACATGTAGAACGCCGTGAGGAAAGCCGTGAGCAAGCCCATGGCCCACAGCACTTTGTTGTGCTCGTAGGCGTGCGCCAGAATTTCATCTTTGGAGAAGAAGCCCGAGAACGGCGGGATGCCCGAAATGGCCAGGCAGCCGATGAGGAAGGTGATGAACGTGACGGGCAGCGCCTTGCGCAGGCCGCCCATGCGGCGCAGGTCCTGCTCGTTGCTCATGGCGTGGATAACCGAGCCGGCCCCGAGGAACATCAGCGCCTTGAAAAACGCGTGGGTGAGGACGTGAAACAGGGCCGAGGAATACCCCATCACCCCCAGGGCCAGGAACATGTAGCCCAGCTGCGAGACGGTGGAATACGCCAGCACCTTCTTGATGTCGTTCTGGGCCAGGCCGATGGTGGCGGCAAACAAGGCCGTGGCCGCGCCCACGATGGCCACGATTTCGAGCGTGTCGGGCGCCAGGGTGAACAGCACGTTGGCCCGCAGCACCATGTAGATGCCGGCCGTGACCATGGTGGCGGCGTGGATGAGGGCCGA
>CAXTCS010000324.1:0-4423 GCA_964242365.1 uncultured Hymenobacter sp.
GGCCAGCAGCTCGTCGCCATCCACCGCGGCGATGCGCTCGCTCAGCAGCGCCTCCAGCGCGGCGCGGTGCGCCACCCGGGCGGCGTTGGTTGCGAAGCGGGCCTCGACGGCCCAGCCGGCCCGGCCGAGGGCGGCGCACAGGTGCCGGAACTGGCCATCGGAGCCCACGGCCAGCACCAGCGGGCGGCCGTGGGCGGCGCGGTACACGGTGCCGTAGGGCACAATGCTGGGGTGCCCCGAGCCAAGCGGCTGCGGGTCGTGCCCGGTCACGAGGTAGGTGGCCGCCTGGTTGGCCAGCGCGGCCAGGGCACTGTCCAGCAGGCTGACGTGCACCAGGGCCCCGCGCCCGGTTTTCTCGCGCTGAAACAGGGCCGTAAGCAGGCCTTCTTTTAGCTGATGCGCGGCCAGCAGGTCGACCATCGCCACCGGCATTTTCTGGGGCGGCTGGCCGGGGCCGCTGGCGTTGAGGTACATGAAACCCGTTTCGGCTTGCAGCACGGCGTCGTAGCCAGCGCGGGCGTTGTCGGGGCCGTAGCCGGTGAGGTGGCCGTAAATCAGGCGCGGGTTATTGGCGGACAAAGTGGCGTAGTCGGCGCCCAGCTTCTCGGCGTCGCCGGGCTTGTAGCTGGCCAGAATAATGTCGGCGGAGGCGGCCAGGCGGTGCAACGCGGCGCGGCCGGCGGCGGCGGTCAGGTCCAGCACCAACGACTTTTTGCCCCAGTTGGAAGCCGCGAAATAAGCCGAAACCGACGTGTCGCCCGCCGCGGGGGAAGCGCCGGTTTCGGCGGCCGTTTTCCAGGTGCGGGTAACGTCGCCGGCGAGGCTTTCAATCTTGAGGACTTCGGCGCCCAGCTCGGCGAAAAACTGGCCGACTTGCGGGCCGGCCAGCACGGAGGCCAGTTCCAGCACGCGGAGGTGGGCAAAGGGTGGTTGGTCGGGCATACTGATACTGGTCATGCGGCAACCTGGCGTTTTCACAGGCTGCAACGGGCTCAAAGTACGGGCCGCGCCGTTCAGGAAGCCAAATACCCGTAATCCAACAGCTCGGTTTTCGGGTCGCTCCCCAGCTTGAGCAAGCGGCCCTGGCGCAGCAAATAAATAACGTCGCACAGCGGCAGCACCTCGGCGTAGCGGTGGTCGGTGAGCAGCAGGCCCTTGCGCTGCTTCGCCCGGTGCATCTCGCTCGCCAGCGTCTCGACGTGCACGGGCATGATGCCGGAAAAGGGCTCGTCGAACAGCGAGAACGCCGTGTCGGCGTGGAGCAGGAGCAGCGCTTGCAGCAAGCGCGCCGTTCCGCCCGACAGCTCATCGGGGCGGCGGTTGAGCTGCCCGCGCAGCTCCGGAAAGCTGGCCGTGGCCGCTTCCGGGTCGATGCGCAGCAGGCCGGCCGCCTGGCGGATGGACAGGTGAGCCGGCAACAGCGGCGTTTGCGGCAAGTAGTTGACCAGCCCCGGCACCCGAAAAGCCGGCACTACGCGGCAGCCGTTTACGCGCACCGAAGCGTCGGGCACGGCGCGGGCCCCGAATACGGTCTGCAACAAAACGGATTTGCCGCTGCCGTTGCGGCCCAGCAAGCCCACTATCTGGCCGGTTTGCACCCGCAGGTACACATCGGCCAGCAAGGCGCGGGTGCCAAACGCCAGCCGAATGCCGTCGGCTTCCAACACGTGCGGGCCGGTGGCAGGGAAGTCGGTCCGCATCTTCAGGCGTACACGGCGTTCAGCAGCAGTGCCGACCCCAGCAACAGGAGGCCATCGAGCACAACCGTGCCGCCCCACAAGAACCCGCGCGACACGCCCAGATTAAAATAAAACCAGTACTGGTTGGGCCGCATTCGCTCGGACAAATACCACACCACTGGCCCTGTAGTCAGCTTGATAAGCAGCAGCATCGGCAGCAGGCCGCTGGCCCGGCCTTCGTGCAGGGCGGGCAGCAGCACGGCCCCGATTATCAGCCCCGAAACGCCCAACATGAACGGCGCCACGCTGCGATAAAACAGCAACACCGCCCGCAACCGTGTAATCAGTATCGTCATAAAAAGCCAGTTTGCTGCGCTCGTCAACGCGGTTTGGCCGCGATTATTCTATCCGCCCGGCCCGCGCAAAGACCGGGAACGTCACCTCGCGCTCGCCCGCGCCCCAAAGCTGCGTTACTGCTGCCGCAAGCAGCGCCACTGCGTCGTCGCCCCGCTCCTGCCGGTATTTCTGCACGCTCGACCAGGTGCGCAAATACTGCAAAAACCACTCGGCCGACCACTGCCGCCGCGCCGCGAAGCGCGCCCGCCGCACCCCGGCAAACGGGAAGGGAATGCGCGCGTACTCGTCGTCGATGTGCCAGCGGTTGGCGTCCCAATACGGCCCCATCGTGGCGCGGTAGAAATGCCGAACGAGCGGGTCGATTTCCGGGCTGATTTGCACCAGGCCGTAGCCCCACTCGGCCAGCACCGCGCCCGGCCGGGCCACGCGGCGCACTTCGGCGTGGTAGGCCGCGGGCTCGAACCAATGCACCGCCTGGGCCACCGTGATGAGGTCGAAGCGCTGGCCGGGAAACGGCGTGTGCTCGGCGGGCGCCGTCTGGTAGGTGATGTTGGGACGTGGTGCGGCCTGGGCCAGCTGGCTGGCGCTGAGGTCAGTAGCATTCACCCGGATGAAATAATCGGCCAGCACGGCGGCCACCTGGCCGTTGCCGGCAGCGCAGTCCCAGGCCCGCTCGCGGCCGGGCACCTGGGGTAGCAGCCAGTCGTACAAATCGGCGGGGTAGTCGATGCGGTAGCGGGCGTAGTCGGCGGCCTGGGCCGAGAATCGGTCGATTGGAGGCATGAGTAGAGTTATTGGGAAACTTTAAAGAACGTCATGCCGAGCGCCACTTGAACGTCATGCCGAGCGCCACTTGAACGTCATGCCGAGCGCAGCCGAGGCATCTCGCGTGCAACAACTAATCAATAACGCTGCAACAATTGAGTTACTACCCCGAGCGAGATGCCTCGGCTGCGCTCGGCATGACGTTCTTTTTCAGGCGGGCGCTCGGAAATCTCCAACTACAACCTCCGCCCTGCCCGCCGTATCTTTACCTCAAATCAAGCGGTTTGCTGGCCAAAGCATCAAGGTCGGCCCTTTGCAACTTTTATTAGCTGAACCTTGACATTTCACGAATTTAACCTCCACGACGACCTGCTGGCCGGCGTGGACGCCATGAACTACCAGCAGGCCACGCCCGTGCAGGAGCAGGCCATCCCCAAAATCCTCGAAGGCAAAGACCTGATTGCCTGCGCCCAGACCGGCACCGGCAAAACCGCTGCCTACCTGCTGCCGCTGCTCGACAAGATTTCGCACGCCAAGCACGGCCACACCACCACGCTCATTCTGGTGCCGACCCGCGAGCTGGCCACCCAGATTGACGAGCAGGTGATGGGCTTCGGCTACTACGTGGAGGCCAGCAGCATTGCCATTTACGGCGGCGGCAAATCCGAGAACTGGGAGCAGCAAAAGCGCGCCCTCACGTCGGGGGCCGACATCATCATCGCCACGCCCGGCCGGCTCATTGCCCACCTGCAAATGGGCTACGTGAAGTTCGACCAAATCAAGTACCTGGTGCTGGACGAGGCCGATAAGATGATGGACATGGGCTTCAGCGACGATATTTTCAACATCGTGCGCCAGCTGCCCACCGACCGGCAGACCCTGCTGTTTTCGGCCACCATGCCCAGCAAAATCCGCGACTTCTCGCAGCAGATTCTGCGCAACCCCGAGGAAATCCGCTTGGCCGTGTCGAAGCCCGCCGCCGGCATCGACCAGCAGCTGTACATGGCCTTCGACCGCCAGAAAATATACGTTCTGGAGCACATCATCAAAACCCAGGACGTGCAGAGCATGGTGCTCTTTACCAGCCAGAAAGCGGCCGTGGGCGGCATCGTGAAGGCCGTGAACAAGCTCGGCATCGAGGCCCGCGGCATCAGCTCCGACCGCACCCAGGAAGAGCGCGAGGAAATCATGCGGGCCTTCAAAAACAAGCAATTTCCCATTCTGGTGGCCACCGACGTGCTCAGCCGCGGCATCGACATCGACTCGCTGAGCCATGTGGTGAACTACGACATTCCGCGCGCGGCCGAGGACTACGTGCACCGCATCGGGCGCACGGCGCGCGCCGCCACCAAGGGCACGGCCATCACCTTCGTGTCGGACCAGGACCAGGACCGGGTGGTGAAAATTGAGAAGCTCATCGAGCGTGAGCTCGAAAAGCGCGCCATCACCGAGGAGCTGGGCCTGGGCCCGGCCCCGGAATTTGACCCCAAGCGCTTTGCCGGCCTCGGTGGCAAAATCGGCGGCCGGCCCGCTCGCGGCGCCCACGGTGGCGGCGGCCGGAGCGGTGGTCTCGGCGGCGCCCCCCGTGAAGGCGGCCCGCGCCGCGAAGGGGGTGGCGGCGG
>CAXTCS010000325.1:0-4397 GCA_964242365.1 uncultured Hymenobacter sp.
GGCCCTGGGGCAGGCGCGGCGTGTTGCTCACCACGCGCATGAGCACGTGGCCGGCGTGGCTCATTTCCCAGCTGTAGTGGTTGGTGAAATGCACCGTGACCAACGGCTCGTACTGCGAATCCGAGTCGGGCACGAGCTGGCCCAGGCCGAAGACGTGCGAAGCGTCCGAAATCAGGGCGGTGTGGCCCTCGCTCAGCTCCAGCAGCTTGCGAATGGAGCGGTGGTCGCGCATGGGCACGGGCGTTTCGAGCGTGAGCACCGGTATCACGGCCGGGTGCAGGCGGCGGCTGACGAGCATGGTGCCGATGCCTTCGTCGCCCTCGTGGCGCAGGGCGGCCACGCCGTTGCAGGCGTCGTAGAGGCCGTGGGTGCCGGCGGGGGCCACGCGCAGCATCAGCCGGCGGCCGGCCGAGCGCAGCAGCTCGTTGTGGTCGCGGTCGAGCACGGGCTGGTCGTTGTCGGCGGTGTCGGCCTCGCGCAGGGCGCGGGAGCAGTCGTGCAGAAACTCCATCACGGCCGCGTGGGGCAGGTTGTCGGGGCGGCCGCCGCCGGGCTTGGGCAGGGCGTAGTAGCCGCCGTAGCAGTCGGCCGACAGTTGCAGCACCACCGTCACGAGGTAGCCTTGCAGGCTCACGGGCACTGAGCAGAACGAGCGGCGGTTTTCGTGGCGGGCGGCGGTGAGGCCGTTGAGCGTGGTTTCGGTGGCGCGGCACATCAGCTCGTACCAGTGCTGTTTCTCGAACCGGTCGTGGTCGTTGGGGTGCAGGTGGTAGACCGAGCCCTGGGGGCCGGCGCCGACTTCGAGCAACGCGGCCACGGTTTTCACCTGCATAAAATCAGCAGGGGTGTAGCGGGTGGAAGTCGGCTCGACCACCACGCCCTCGGGGTCGTCGGCTTCGCGGGCCGAAGCAAACCCGAGCAGGAATACTTCGGGCCGCAGGCTGCGGTCGAGCAGGTTGAAAACCCCCTCGGCAAAGAGCTGAGCGGAGACGCGAAACAGGCTTTGGTGTTCCCACATGGGCGAGGTCAGAACGGCCGGAACCCGCTGCGGGCCCGACTTCGCCCCGAACTACGGAAAAAACCGCCGGATAGTGGTGGCGCGAAACAAATTTCCGCCGCCGGCGCTTCATGCAGTACACACAAATCCGTACCTTCGGGGATAACCCCGGCCGTAGTCGCCCGGCCTTCACTCCGCCCACCTCGCAAGCCTATGCTCTTCATCGACATGCTTTTTGTGATGGCGGTGGCCATTTCGTTCATCCCGATTCTCACCGGCTACTGCGCCCACAGCCGGGGCCGGTCGTTCTGGCTGTGGTTTGTGCTGGGCTGGGTGCTGCCCATCGCCTCGTTTTTTTTGCTGTTCGCCCTCATCGCCCGCGACGAGCTGAACCCCGGCCGCCGCCTGCTCGGCGAAGCCCGCCAGATACTCCGCGAAGCCGAAGAAAAGACGCTGCGCTTAATGAAGAAGGAGGAATGACGCCTGCGGCTTAATGAAGAATGAGGAATTTTGTCATTGCGAGGAGGCACGACGAAGCAATCCGTCCTGGTCTCAGCGACTAACCTCCTGATGTGACACGCCCTTTTCTGGGACCGGAAAAAGGCTTCTTTCTGGACAGGTTCGGGGCTTGTCACGATTCAGGGCGAGTCGCTTTTACAGGACGAATTGCTTCGCTGCGCTCGCAATGACAATTCTTCATTCCTCATTCCTCATTATGTGACGCGCCACCCACGCCCCGGTGCTGAAGCAGCCTTGCAGCAGGTAGCCGCCCGTGGGCGCTTCCCAATCCAGCATCTCGCCGGCCACGAAGGTGCCCGGCCGCTGGCGCAGCATCAGGTGCTCATCGACGGCGGCGAAAGCGATGCCGCCGGCCGTCGAAATGGCTTCGTCCAGGGGGCGCATGCCCGTTATGGGCAGGGGCACGGCCGCCAGGAGGGCCGCCAAAGCTTCCGGGCCGAGGGCCGCGACGTCGGGGTGGGCTTCGCGCAGCAGCGTGGGCACGGGCGGGCCGAGGTGGAGGGTTTTTTTGAGAAAGTCGGAAAAGGAGGCCTTGCCGCGGGGCTGCCTGAGTTTGCTGAGCAGTGCGGCGGGCGGCAGGTCGGGCTTGAGGTTCAGGTAGAAGGCGGCCGGGCCGCCGGCGGCCAGCGCGGCCCGTACCTGGGGCGTGAGGGCGTATACGGGCGTGCCTTCGGCGCCGTATTCGGTTAGCATGATTTCGCCGCGTACCTCGGGGCCGTGGTTCAGGCGCAGGGCGATGTTTTTGAGCGGCGCGCGGCCGGTTTTTTGTTGGAAGAACGGCGACCACGCCACTTGCGCGCCGCAATTGGCCGGGGCGAAGGGCGCAACCGGCACTCCGATTTCCTGAAGCAGCGGCACCCACGCGCCGTCGGAGCCGGTTTTGGCCCAGCTGGCGCCGCCCAGGGCCAGCACGGTGGCGGCAGGCTCAACGGTGAATTCATGGCCGTTTTCCGGCCCGGCGCTTTCGTTGCGCAGCCGCACGCCCGTGGCGCCCACAAAGCCCAGCCATCGGTGGCGGGTATTAATTTCAACCCCCAACCCGCGCAGCCGGTGCAGCCAGGCGCGCAGCAAATCGGCGGGCTTGTGGGCGGCCACCGGAAAGATGCGCCCACTGGTGCCCACGAAGGTTTCGACGCCCAAATCGGCGGCCCAGGCCCGCAAGTCAGCCGGCGAGAAATGCCCCAGAAGCTCCCCAAATCTGCCTGCTTCGGCGCCGTAGCGGCCGGCGAAGCGGCTCAATTCTTCGGCATTGCTCAGGTTGAAGCCGCCGTGCCCGGCCACCAGAAACTTGCGCCCCACGGTGGCCTGGGCCTCAAAAAGGCGCACTTTTTGGCCGGCTTCGGCCAGCCGCTGGGCCGCCAGCAGCCCCGCCGGCCCCCCGCCGATGACAACGATTGGCGCTACGCTTAATCTTAATGAGGAATGAAGAATGAGGAATGACGCCTGCGGCTTAATGAAGAATGAGGAATGAAGAATGAGGAATTAATCATCAAATTTAAATCGCCCGCCGCTACGGCACTATTTTCATTCTTCATTCTTCATTCTTCATTAAGCAAAGCGTCAAGCTTCGCTTTCCTGAATGAGCTGGCGCCGGTAGCGGGCCAGGATGGCCGATTTGAGGATGAAGCCGAGGTAGCGGCCGTCTTCTTCGCACACGGGCAAGGCCCAGGCGCCGTGCCGGTCGAGCAGGGCCAGGGTGTGCTCCAGGTCGTCGGTGGGGCCGACCACGGCGGGGGCGGGCTTCATCAGCTCGCCCACGCTGGTGGTGCCGTAGTGGGCGTCGTCGAAGAGGGCGTCGCGCACCGAATCGAGGCTGACCACGCCCAGCAGCCGCCCGCCGGCCGCCACCACCGGAAACAGGTTCCGCGAGGTGTGCCGGAAAATCTCCACCAGCTCGCCGAGCGTGGTGGTGGGGCGCACGGCAATGAAATCGGTTTCGAGCAGCTTGCGCGGGTCGAGCTGGGCCAGCAGGCCCCGGTCGCGGTTGGCGTACACGTCCACGCCTTTGAGGGTGAGCTTGCGGGTGTACACAGAGTAGGGCTCGAAGTACTTGGTGATGAGGTACGACGAGCTGCTGACCACCATCAGCGGCACGAACAGGGCGTAGCCGCCCGTGATTTCGGCAATGAGAAAGATGGCCGTGAGCGGCGCGTGGATAACACCCGCCAGCGTGCCGGCCATGCCCAGCACCACAAAATGCACCTCCGGAATGTGCACCAGGCCGCTCAAATTAATCAGTCGGGCGAAGAAAAACCCCGCCAGCGCCCCGGCAAACAGCGACGAGCCGAACATGCCGCCGTTGCCGCCCGCGCCCACCGTGATGCTGGTCGCCACCACCTTCAGCATCATGCTGAACAGCACCAGCACCAGCAGCAGCCACGGGTTATTGTCCTGATACACCGAGAAAATGCTGCCGTCGGTGATGCGGTCGGCGTGGCCGCCCAGCAGCAGCTCCACGGTGTTGTAGCCCTCGCCGTAGAGGGTGGGGAAGAGGAAAATCAGGGCGCCGAGCCCGGCGCCGCCCATCAGCACCTTGCGCCAGTTCAGGCCCGGCCACCGCTCAAAGAAATGGTCGAACCAATGGTAGGTTCGAATCATGTAGACCGAGAAAAAGGCCGTAAACAAGCCCAGCAACACGTAAAACGGCACCGCATCGACCGGCCAGCTGGTGGTGATGAGCACGAACGGCTGCCCCGCGTACAGCGCCTTGGACACCACCGTGGCCGTGGCCGACGAAATGAGCAGCGGAATGAAGTACTGCGCTGGCAGCTCCAGCAAAATGGTTTCGACCGCAAACAACACCCCCGCGATGGGCGAGTTGAAGATGGCCGCCACGCCCGCCGCCGCCCCGCAGCCCGTGAGCAGCCGCCGCCGCCGCCGG
>CAXTCS010000326.1:0-4315 GCA_964242365.1 uncultured Hymenobacter sp.
CGGGTACCATTATGAATACCTGAGACTTCCGGCCGGCACGGTGCCGGGAAATTACTATGTGCTGTTTGTGGCCGACCCGCAAAACGCCGTGGCGGAAACCAACGAGGCCAACAACGTGCGCAGCCTGCCGCTTGCCGTGCAGGCGCCCAGCTTTGACCTTTTGGTGCAAAACGCCTACCTCAGCCCGGCGTCGGTAGCGCCGGGCAACGCCACTTCGGCCTCGTGCTACCTCTACAATCAAGGCAATGCCCTGGCCAACCCGGCTTCGGTGGGCTACTACCTCTCGGCCAACCAAGTGCTCGACGCCAGCGACGTGCTGCTGGGCAATACCAGCGGCACGGTGTACGGCAGCGGCTACGAGCTGCGCTACGGCAGCATCACGGTGCCCGTGGGCACGCCGGTGGGCAGCTATTACGTGCTGTTCGTGGCCGATTACCTGAATCAGCTGCCCGAAACCAATGAAACCAACAACGTGGCCAGCGCGGCCCTGCAAGTGGTGCCCCCGAGCGTGGACCTGTCTATTGTCCAGGCCTTTGGCAATGCGGGCCCGGCCGCGCCGGGCAATGCCTTCAGCACCGGCTGCTATGTCCAGAATACGGGCAACTCGACGGCGGCCAGCAGCAAGGTGGGCTACTATTTATCCGCCAATAACGTGCTGGATGCCGGCGACGTCTTGCTGAAGGCCGACACGGGCGGCCCGCTGGCGGCGGGGCAGTCCGCGTCGCGCTTCGACAACGCCGTGATACCCACGGGCACGGCGCCGGGCAGCTATTTCGTGCTGTTCGTGGCCGACCCGCAGAACGAGGTGACCGAAACCAACGAGACCAACAACGTGGCGTTTCAGCCGCTGGTGGTGGTGGCGCCGGGCGTGGACCTGCTGATTCAGCAGCCAAACCTGTCGGCGGGCACCGTCACCCCCGGATTTGCGATTACCGGACACTGCTACATTCAGAACTCGGGTAATTCGATGGCCGCCGGCAGCACGGTGGGCTACTACTTGTCGACCAACCAGACGCTGGATGCCGGCGACGTATTGCTGAGCACCATTGCCGGTGCCACCCTTCCGGCAAGCCAAACCGCGCCGAACCAGGCCCCGCTGGATATTCCCACCGGAACCGCCGCTGGCAACTACTACCTGCTGTTTGTGGCCGACCCGCAGAACGACGTAACCGAAACCAACGAAACCAACAACGTGGCGTTTCAGCCGCTGACCGTGACGGGGCCGTTTGCCGGCGCTGTCGTGCCCCACAGCGGCGTGGCCACCATCACCACGTGCGCGACCACGATTTACGACAACGGCGGCTTCAATAACTACGCCGATAACGCCAGCGGCTCGCTCACCATCCGGCCCGCCACGCCCGGCGCGCTGGTGCAGCTGGTGTTCAATTCGTTTTCGACCGAAACCGGCTACGACTACGTGCGCGTCTACGACGGCACGAGCATTTACGCCCCGCTGCTGGGCAGCTACACCGGCAACCAGGTGCCCCTGCCCGTGACCGCGACCAACGCCGCCGGCGCCCTCACCGTGGAGTTTTACAGCGATGCCTACCTCAACTCGCCGGGTTTTGATGCCACGGTGAGCTGCACTGCCGCGCCCCAGCCCGATTTGCTGCTCACCCAGATTGGCGCTTCGCCCTCGGCGGTGGCGGCCGGGGCGGGCTTGTCGATGAGCGCAACCGTGGCCAACCAGGGCGCGGGCCTGGCCAGCAGCTCGGCCGTCGGGTACTACCTCTCGACCAACCGGGTGCTCGATGCCGGCGACCGGCTGTTGGGCACCAGCCCGGGGGCCGCCCTGGGCATCAACCTCGATGCCGCGCGGTTGCTGGCAGTCACGGTGCCCGGCAATGTGGCCGCGGGCGCGTATTACGTGCTGTTTGTGGCCGACCCCGCGAATGCGGTGGCCGAAACGAACGAGAGCAATAACCTCGCGTCGCTGCCCGTAACCGTGACGCAGCCTTTGGCCAGCCGCGAGCAAACCGCCGGTTATGCCGTGGCCGTGGCGCCCAACCCCGTAGCCAACGGCGCGCAGCTGCGGGTACAGCTGAGTGGCCCCGGCCCCACGTGCACCGCCGAGCTGAGCCTGTACAATGCCCTGGGCCAGCGCGTGCGCACGCAGCCGCTGCCCTTGGGCGCCGGGCGCGCCAACGAAGCGCTGGTAGACACGCAAAACCTGGCCACTGGCGTTTATACCCTGCGCCTTGCCGGGCCCGGCCTGAGCGTAACGCGCCGCGTAATCATCGAATAGCCTGCCGGAAACGCCGCCCCGCTTATTTTTGACCATGCGAGCATCAATCGGGCGTTGGGTTACGCGGCGGCAGGGAGCCAAAAAACGCCTGGCGGCACTGAGGCTGCCGGGTTTGCTGCTGGCCTTGGCGGTTGCCGTGGGCGCCGGCAGGGCGCAGCCATTTGGCCAGCTCCAGCTGCCAAAGCCGCCAAGGCTTAGCCAAGGGCAAGTGGCCGGGCAGTTTTTACGGGCCGTGTTGCGGGCCGACTACGTGGCGGCCTACGGGTGGCTGGCGCCGGAAGTGCGCCAATCCATCGGCCTGGGGCGCTTCGAGGCGGCGGCCCGGCCGCTTTGGCAAAGCGGGCAGCGGCGGCGCCAGGAAATCGAGCTGTACAAGCTCGGGGTTCGGCTGGGCGATGGCGGGGCGTCGCGCCTGTTTTATTCGTTTGCCTTCGCCGCCGATTCGAGCCTGAAACCGCCTTCGGTGCTGCTGGAAGTCACGTTTCGCGACACCGCGGCGCGGGCCGTTTTGGGGTTTGGCCTGCGCCGCGCCCCAGCCCCGGCCAAGGCCGCTAAGCCAACGAGGCAGCCCTCCAGACATTAGCGGCTTGGGCCCGTTTACCCGATTTTCTTGCCCGTCATGGCTTGTTTGATGGAAATGTTCATTGCCCGCTCGGCGTAGGGCCGGGTCAGCTCCTCCAGCTCGTCCATGGCTTTGAGGATGGGGTCGCGCTCCGAACCGGCCAGGGAGGCGCGCAGCTGCCCGGCCTGGGCTTCGGTGGCGGCAAGCTCGGCCTCGGTGAGGTGCTCGCGGTTTTTCCGGGTGAAGTTGCCGACCTGGTAGAGCAGCTGCTCGGCGGCGGTGCGGGCCTCGATGAGCAGGCGGGCGGCCACGTCGTCCTTGGCGTTGAGCAGCGAGTCCATCAGCATTTGCTCTACCTGCTCGTCGGTCAGGCCGTATTGGGGCTTGATTTCGACCCGCTGCCGGGTGTTCGAGCGCAACTCAATGGCCTCCACTTGCAGAATGCCGTCGGCATTGAGCAGGAAATTTACATCGACCTTGGGCAGGCCCGCCGGCATGGCCGGAATGCCGCTGAGCACGAACTCGCCCAGCTTGCGGTTCTGGCTCACCAGGTCGCGCTCGCCCTGGTACACGGCGATTTTCAGGTTCACCTGGCCGTCCACGCTGGTGGTGTACTGGCGGCCGGCCTTGGTCGGAATCTTGGAATTGCGCGGGATGATGGGGTCGAGCAGGCCGCCCAGCGTTTCGATGCCCAGCGTGAGCGGGGTCACATCGAGCAGCAGCACGTCGCGCCGGTTGCCGGCCAGAATGTCGGCCTGGATGGCGGCCCCCAAAGCCACTACTTCGTCGGGATTAAGCGAGCTGTTGGCCGGCTGGCCGAAGAACTCCGACACGGCCTCCACCACCAGCGGCACGCGGGTCGAGCCGCCCACCAGCAGCACGGCGTCGAGCGGGAAGCGGGGAGCAGGACCCGAAAAAGGGGCTGAAAAACCAGGGGTGTCAGTCGATGCTCCCATTTCCCGCTCCCCGCTTCCCGTTCCCAGGTTGGCATCCGAAACGGCTTGGCGGCAGGCGGCAATGGTGCGCTCGACCAGCGGCCGGATGAGGTCGTTGAACTGGGCCCGGGTGAGCGTAACGGCGGTATTTTGGCCCGCCTCGTCGGTGAGCTGGGTCGTGAAATCGTCGTGCTGGCTGAGGTATTTCTTGGCCATTTCGGCGGCCAGGCGCAGCTGCTGGCGCAGGTGCGGGTTGGTCTGGAACGCGGCGGGCAGCTGGAACGCGGCTTGCCAGTGCTCGGCCACCACGCGGTCGAAGTCGTCGCCGCCGAGGTAGGTGTCGCCGTTGGTGCTCAGGACCTCAAATATGCCTTGCTGAATGCGCAGGATGCTGATGTCGAACGTGCCGCCGCCGAGGTCGTACACGGCCACGGTTTTTTCCTCGTCGGGGTCGAGGCCAATGCCGTAGGCCAGCGCGGCGGCCGTGGGCTCGTTCACGATGCGCAGCACTTCGAGGCCGGCCAGGCGGCCGGCGTCGCGGGTGGCCTGGCGCTGCGAGTCGTTGAAATAAGC
>CAXTCS010000327.1:0-2648 GCA_964242365.1 uncultured Hymenobacter sp.
AAGCGCCTGCGCGAAAGCGCCCGCCAGCTGGCCGACCTCAAGCGGCTGGTGCAGCTCGGCATTGCCCGACGGCTGCGGCTAAAAAACCAGTTGTCAAGGATTACTTGTTAACTCGTGGCCTGAAACGGATTCACTACCCGCAACGAATTGTCAATTAATTGCCCGTGCTGCAAATCTTCGGAATACAGCGTTTCGCAGCCGCATTCGAGGGCAGCGGCCACGATAAGGGAGTCGAACCAGGAGAAGCCGTAGCGGGCGGCGTAGTGACTGGCTTTTAAAATAGTGCCGGCTGTGTTGGTATGAATATCAAATCCGGTGCTGATTTCGAGCAGTGCCACTTGAACATCGGGCCAAGGAACACGGAGTTTACGGTGAAATACATTGGCAAACTCGACCAATACCTGCGTGGAAAGCCAGCGGTCAGGCTGCGAGTTGATTGCCAGCGCTTGGCCACGTTTTACCAAGTCGTCCTCGGAGTAGGCATAAACCAGAATATTGGTGTCCAGAAAAATTCTACCGCTCATTTGCTTCTTCGCGGTTGAATTTGAAGCCTTTTGTTGATACTCGAACAGCGTCAAAGGTGGCAGGGCCGCGGCCGGTAGTTGTTGCAGGCTGCGCGGGGCGGATGGTGATGGCCCCCAACAATTGCAGGTCTTCCAGCAGGCGGCGGGCGTGTTCGTGGTTCAAATCAATGAGGAGCGTTTCCATAAAAAAGGAGTACTGTGAAATGGGTGGCTATTGGAAAGATAACGCGCAACGGGTGATTCCGTTCAGTCCAGTGCCACCACGGCTGGCGCCTCTTTCGTCGTTTTCGGCTTCTGGCTCACGAGCCACACGCCCAGGAAGATGAGCGCGGCCTGCCCGGCTTTGCCCCAGGTGAGGGCGTCGCGGCCCAGGCCCACGGCGATGAGCACGGCCAGCACCGGCTGGAGGTAGATGTAGACGCCCAGCAGGGCGGGGGAGGCGTATTTTAGGGCCCAGTTATTCAGCAAATAGGCCAGGATGGTGAGGAAGACGACCATGTAGCCGATTTCGAGCCAGATGTGGAGCGGGAAATGGGCGTAGTCGGCCGCCAGGGCTTCGCGCCAGCCGAAGGGCACGGCGATGAACGCACCCACCAAAAACACCCGCGCCAGCACCGTGAAGGCGTGGTACTTGCGCATCAGCGGCTGCACCAACACCAGGTAGAGGCCGAAAACGGTGGCGTTGGCCAGGATGAACAGGTTGCCCCGCGTGGCGTGCGGGTAGACGGCCGCCTGCGCGTTGCGGCTGAGGATGAGCAGGCCCGCCCCAAACGCGCCCACGGCAATGCCCAGCACGCGCGGCAGCGTGATTTTCTCGCTCAATAAAATGGCCGAGGCGATGACCACCACGATGGGCGCGATGGTTTGGAGCAGCGAGGCGCTGATGGGCGAGGTCAGGTTCAGGCCCGAGAAAAACAGCAGCTGGTTGAGCCCGATGCCGATGATGCCGCAGGCGACGACGCGCAGGTTGTCGGCCCGGCCAATGAACTTCTCCCGCGGCGCGGCGAGCTGCTTGACGAGGCCGAAGAACAGCGCCGCGCCCACGATGCGCAGCGTGACGATGCCAAACGGCCCCAGGTATCGCGGCATCACGTCTTTGGACAGCGAATAGTTGGCCGCGTAGATGAGGGCGACGAAGAACAGGGCCGCGTGTACGCGGAATTGATTGCGCATAAAAGAGAGTAGTGTACGCTTTGGCCGGCGCGTTTGGCCGGTGGCCGAAAGCGTCGGCTATTAACCCGAACTTTGCGGTGCTTGTTGCCCGGTGGCGCAAGCTAACGCCTGCGCTACATGAGCCTCTTTCCCGACGACGAACCTGCCGCTTTCATCCCGCCGCCCGGTGCCGGCGCCGATGCGCCCCTGGCCGAGCGCCAACGCCCCCGCCGCCTGGCCGACTACGCCGGCCAGCAGCACCTAGTGGGCGACACCGGCGTGCTGCGCCGCTACCTGACTTCGGGCCGGCTGCCCAGCCTCATTTTGTGGGGGCCGCCCGGCGTGGGCAAAACCACCCTGGCCCACCTGCTGGCCGCCGAGCTGAAGCAGCCCTTTGCGGCCCTTTCGGCCATCAACGCGGGGGTGAAGGACGTGCGCGACGTAATTGAGCGGGCCAGGCGGCAGCGCGGCACGGTGCTGTTCATCGACGAAATTCACCGCTTCAGCAAGGCGCAGCAGGACGCGCTGCTGGGCGCGGTGGAAAACGGGACCGTGACGCTGATTGGGGCCACCACCGAAAACCCCTCTTTTGAGGTCATCCCCGCGCTGCTCTCGCGCTGCCAGGTGTATGTGCTGGAGCCATTGGGCGCCGACACCCTGCGCGGGCTGGTGCAAAAGGCGCTGACCGAAGACGCGGTGCTCAGCCAGAAAAAGGTGAAGCTGACCGAAGACCACGCCCTGCTGGCCCTGAGCGGCGGCGACGCCCGCAAGCTGCTCAACCTGCTCGAAATTGTGGTGCAAAGCACGCCGCCCGACAAAAAGGGCGTCGTCCACCTCACCGATGCCGTGGTGCAGGAGGTGGCCCAGCGCCCGCTGGCCCGCTACGACAAGGGCGGCGAGATGCACTACGACGTGATTTCCGCCTTCATCAAAAGCATGCGCGGCTCGGACCCCAACGCCGCGCTCTATTAC
>CAXTCS010000327.1:2658-4298 GCA_964242365.1 uncultured Hymenobacter sp.
CTCTATTACCTGGCCGTGATGCTGGAAGGCGGCGAGGACGTGAAATTTATTGCCCGCCGGATGCTGATTCTGGCCTCCGAAGACATCGGCAACGCCAACCCCAACGCCCTGATGCTGGCCACGAGCTGCTTCCAGGCGTGCACCGTCATCGGGCTGCCCGAGTCGGACCTGATTCTGGCCCAGACCGTTATCTACCTGGCTACTTCGCCGAAGAGCAACGCCGCCTACACGGCCATTCGGGCGGCGCAGGCCGAGGTGAAGGCCCACGGCGTGCACCCCGTGCCGGTGCCGCTGCGCAACGCCCCCACGCGCCTCATGAAACAGCTCGGCTACGGCCAGGAATACGCCTATTCGCACAACGGCGCGGGTAATTTTGAGGAGCAGGAGTTTCTGCCCGACGCGCTCAGCGGCACCCGCTTCTACGCGCCCGGCCAGAACGCCAGCGAGCAGAAGATTCAGGAGCGCCTGCGCGGCTGGTGGGGCGAGAAATACGGGTATTAGGCCACCGGGGCCGGCTCCGGGCCTGCCGACGCCGCGCTGCCCACCACCGGCCCAGCCGCCGGCACCACCGACGGTCGTCTGGGGACTGCCGACGGTCGTCTGGGGACTGCCGATGGTCGTCTGGGGGCTGCCGATGGTCGGTTGAAGGGATTATGCCGGGCGTCGGTGGTATTCTGCCGGGGGGCGGCCCGAAATAGCGGCCAGGCTGTAACGGCGCGGCGGCCGGCGCGATACAACCCGCCGAAGGCCAGCGGCAACAGCAGGGGTTTTGGTGCCCCCGGCCTACATTTACGGCCTCAAGCATTATTCTGAAAACCATGCGTCAGTTCTTCAAATACGTGCTGGCCACCATCGTGGGCCTGCTCGCCTTTAGCTTCCTGGGCTTTTTGCTGCTGGCCGGCATTATCGGCGCGGCCAAAAGCGCCGGCGACCACAAGGAAACGGCCTCGAACTCGGTCCTCGAACTCAAGCTGAATGAACCGCTGACCGAGCGCGGGCGCGAAGGCAAGTTCGGCAGCTTCGGCGGGGGCAGCTCCTCGACGGGCCTGGTTAGCCTGAAAGACGCCATCCGCCGGGCCAAGACGGACGACGACATCAAGGGCATTTTGCTGAACCTGGAGTTCGTGCAGGGCGGCATGGCCTCGCTGGAGGAGGTGCGCGACGCGCTGCTGGACTTCAAAAAGTCGGGCAAGTTCGTGGTGGCTTACCACGAGGTTTGTTCCGAAAAGAGCTTCTACCTCTCGTCGGTGGCCGATGAAATTTACCTGCACCCGCAGGGCACGCTCGAATTCAACGGCCTGAGCACGGAGGTGATGTTTTACAAGCGGCTCTTCGACAAGGCCGGCATCGAGCCCTATATTTTCCGGGTGGGCTCCTTCAAAAGCGCCGTGGAGCCGTTTTTTCGGGAGAATTTCTCCGATTCGGCCCGCTACCAGACGGTGTCGTTCCTGAACTCCATCAACGGCTACATGATTGGGCAGGTGGCCAAAACCCGCGGCATCGCCCCGGCCCGGCTGAAGGTGATTTCGGACTCGATGCTGGTGCACAACGCGCCCGACGCCCTGCGCCTGCACCTGGTGACCAAGCTTGGCTATTTCGACGAAGTGCAGGACTACCTGCGCGGCAAGCTGGGCCTGGCC
>CAXTCS010000328.1:0-4272 GCA_964242365.1 uncultured Hymenobacter sp.
CCTGGCGCAACCCGCGCGAGCTGCCCCGCCAGGTGCGCCTCAACCGCAGCTACGACGGCGAGGTGAGCGGCAGCGTGTTCTTCTCGGCCAAATCGCTGCTGGCCAACCCGCTCCACACCACCGATTCGCTGCGCCGGACCTTGTTCCGCTACCCCGCCCTGGTGCCGGCCATGCCCTGGCTCGACGCCGTGCCGCCCCTGCCCGTGGCCAACCTCACGCTGCGCCGCCTCAGCCACTCCGTCACCCTCAGCTGGCAGTCGGGCCCGGCGGCGGCCGACGGCGACGTGGCCACCTATTACGTCCTCTACCGCTTCGAGCCCAACGAGCCCTCCACGCCCAACGACCCGCGCCGTATTCTGGCCTTGCCACGCCCCGCGCCCGGCTTCCCCGCCACTTACGTCGACACCACGGCCGTGCCCGGCCAGGCCTACGCCTACTACGTGACGGCCGTCGACCGCCTGCACAACGAGAGCCGGCCCATGCGCGTCATCACCACCGGCCAGCCCGGCGCCGAATTGGCCGTGGGCGCAGCCCCCACCGGCGTGCCCCGAACCGCGCCGCCCGCCGTGGCCGCGCAGCCGGCCGCCAACCGGCCCGTGCCGCGCCCCATCCTGCGGCCCGGCAGCTCCGGCGAAAGCCCCGAAGCCTCGGCCCCGTTCTCGAAGGTCAAGCTCAAGGAGAAACCCAAGCGGCGCGGCTTCTTCGCGCGGCTCTTTGGCGGCGGGTGAGTTTGGGAGACCCCACACCCCACCCCCGGCCCCTCCCCGGTGGGGAGGGGAGCCTAACGGGCCACTGAGGTGTGTTGTATGGCTCCCCTCCCCACCGGGGAGGGGCCGGGGGTGGGGTTGCACAGCTGAAAACGACATGATTTATGACCCGCCATTAGCAAACGTCCACCCATGAACCCATCCATTGCCCGCCTCTGCCAGCTGGCCGGCCAGGCCAGCCGCCGCATCATCGGGCTCATGTCGGGCACCTCGCTCGATGGGCTCGACGTGGCGCTGTGCCGGCTCAGCGGGCACGGGGCCGGCACGCGGCTGGTGCTCGAGCGGTTCCGCACCGTGCCGTATGACGACGACACGCGGGCCCGCATCCGCACCGTGTTTGCCCGCCAGCAGGTGAGCCTCGAATACCTCACGCTGCTCAACCCCTGGCTGGGCCGGCTGCACGCCGCCGCCGTGCTGGCTTGCCTGCGCGAGTGGCAGGTGAACCCCGCCGACGTGGACCTGATTGCCAGCCACGGCCAAACCATCTACCACGCCCCGCAGCACCAGCACCAGCGCCCCGACTTCGCCCTGAACGCCACCCTCCAGTTCGGCGACGGCGACCACGTGGCCGTGGGCACGGGCATCATCACGCTCAGCGATTTCCGCCAGAAACACGTGGCCGCCGGCGGCCAAGGCGCCCCGCTGGCGGCCTACGGCGACTTCCTGCTGCTCAGCAGCCCCGCCGAGGAGCGGCTGCTGCTTAACCTGGGCGGCATTGCCAACTTCACCTTCCTGCCCCGCGCGGGCGCCGATGCCCGCGCCGCCTTCAGCACCGACACCGGGCCGGGCAACACCCTGCTCGACGCCACCGTGCGCGCCCACCGCCCCGGCCAGCACTACGACGAAGACGGCCGCCTCGCCGCCGCCGGCCACGTGCACGAAGGCCTGCTGGCGGCGCTGCTCGACCACCCGTTTTTTGCCGCGCCCCTGCCCAAAACCACCGGCCCCGAGCTGTTTGGCTCCGCCTATTTAGCCGCCGCGCAGCAGCGCAGCGCCACCACCGCGCTGGGCCTCGAAAACACCCTGGCCACGCTGGCCGAGCTGAGCGCCGTGGGCGTGGCGCGGGCCGTGCGGGCGGCGTTTGCGGCGCGCCCGGCGCCCGCGGCCGTGTACGTGAGCGGGGGCGGCGCCCACAACCCGGCCCTGCTCGCCGCCCTGGCCCGCCACCTGCCCGGCGCCCGCTTCGCCACCACCGCCGCGCTGGGCGTGCCGCCCGACGCCAAAGAGGCTATTTTGTTTGCCGTGCTGGCCAACGAGGCCGTGGCGGGCCAGCCGGTGGCCATCGGGGCGGGCCGGCAGCGGGTGCCGGCCGTGGGCATGGGCAAGGTGTCGTTTCCGGGCTGAAGTGGCCTGGGGGCAAGCGGCAGAAATGGGGTTTGGTGGGCATAGAGCCGTTTCAGGAGCCGTGTTCGGGTGTAGAGACGCAACATTTTGCGTCTCGTCGTTGAACGGCTCGCGTTGCACGACCGGCCCCGCGCCGTTCGAACAAACAACTAAACAACATCAGCAACCGCGGGCCAGCGGCGCGAACGACGAGACGCAAAATGTTGCGTCTCTACCCCGGACCCTGCTGGTAAAACCGCTCTAAATAACGACCTTAGCCACCCCGCCGGCAACCGCCGGGGCGCTGCATTCCCTCCGTTCCATGCAAACCACTACCCAAGCCGCCGTGGCCACCACCGGGGCCCAGCCCCTGGCCGAGGCCTCGCAGCCCGGCCGCCTCGTTTCGCTCGATGTGTTCCGGGGCCTCACCGTGATGGCCATGATTTTGGTGAATAACCCCGGCGACTGGGGCCACATCTACCCGCCGCTGGAGCACTCCACATGGAACGGCTGCACCCCCACCGACCTGATTTTCCCCTTTTTCCTGTTCATCGTGGGCGTGAGCCTGGTGTACGCGCTCGACGGGGTGAAGCAGCGGGGCGGCCCGCAAGGCGCGGTGCTGCTGCGCGTGGCGCGGCGCGCGGCGGTGCTGTTCGGGTTGGGCCTGCTGCTGTCGCTGTACCCGAAATTCGATTTTTCGGCGGTGCGCATCATGGGCGTGTTGCAGCGCATCGCGCTCGTGTTTTTGGGGTGCAGCATCATCTTTTTGAAAACCAATTGGCGCACCCAGCTCTGGCTGCTGGCCGCCGTGCTGGTCGGCTACGCGGTGCTGATGCAGCTGGTGCCCGTGCCCGGCTTCGGCCCCGCCAACCTGGAGCCCGCCACCAACCTCGGTGCCTGGCTCGACCGCCTGGTGTTCGGCGAAGCCCACCTCTGGAAAGAAAGCGTCACCTGGGACCCCGAAGGCCTGCTCGGCACGCTGCCCGCCCTGGGCACCGGCCTGCTCGGCGGGCTCACCGCCCAGTGGCTGCGGCGGCGCGACCAGGATTCGGCCACCAAAGTGGCGTGGCTGTTCGTGGCGGCGGGCGGGGTCATCGTAGCAGGGCTTATTTGGGCCCCGTGGTTCCCCATCAACAAAGCGCTATGGACCAGCTCGTACGTGCTCTACGTGGGCGGGCTGGCCATGGCCAGCCTGGCGGCCCTCTACTGGGTGTGCGACGTGCAGGGCTACCGGGCCTGGGCCCGCCCGGCCCTGGTCTACGGCGTCAACGCCATTCTGGTGTTCTGCTTGTCGGCGCTGCTTTCGCGCACGTTTGGCTTGTTTAAATTGGCGGGGCCGGCCGGCAACACCGTGGGCCTCAAAGAGTGGCTTTATGAATGGGGCATCGCGCCGTTTTTTGCCGACCCGCGCACGGCGTCCGCCGTGGGCGCGGTGCTGCTGGTGCTCATCTGGCTCGGCATTTTGAGTTGGATGTACAAAAAAGGCGTGGTGGTGAAAGTGTGAAACGGGGATTGAAGAACACTGCGTGGCTTATTTATACCAGTTTCATCATCAGGGTACGGCGTGTAGAGACGCAACATTTTGCGTCTCGTCGTTGCTGATGTTGTTATAACGGCGCCGTTCCGGTCGTTCAACGTCATCGTTCAACGACGAGACGCAAAATGTTGCGTCTCTACCCCGTTCAACTGCCGTACTCGGATTTGAGAACCGCTGCGAAGAATGGTTTTGCAGTGCGCAGCGAAGCATCTCGCTCGCGCCATTTGTCCTGCTTATCTGGCCCTAATCTTACTAATTCATGAAAATTCTCATCATCGGCGGCGGCAACATGGGGCTGACGTACGCCCGCAGCTTCGTGCGCGCCCACATCACTTCGCGGCTCGATTTGCGGCTACTGGCCCGCTCGCCCGAGCGGGTGCCGGCCCTGGCGGCGCACGAGCTGGGCACCGTGTGGGGCACGCCGGCCGAGTGCGTGCCCGGCGTCGATTTGCTGATTCTGGCCGTGAAGCCGCAGGATTCGCCGGCTTTGTTTGCCACGCTGCGCGGGCTGGTGCAGCCCGCGCAAGTGGTGCTCAGCATCATGGCCGGGGTGCGCATTGCCACGCTGCGCGACGCGCTGGGCACGCCCAAAATCATTCGGGCCATGCCCAACCTGCCCGCCCAGATTGGCATGGGCATGACGGC
>CAXTCS010000329.1:0-4248 GCA_964242365.1 uncultured Hymenobacter sp.
CAGCCGCGTAGCGGCGTATCTGCGAAATCCGTTAAATCCGTTTGAATCTGCGGTCCGGAAGCCGTTTAATCCGTTTGAATCTGCGGTGGGGTCATTTAACGCGTAGCTTTTTGCCGGGTTGAAGCTTGCTGCGCAAGCTTGGATTTAGGCGTTTCAATGTACTCACGCGCACGCCGTAGCGGTCGGCGATTTCGGAGAGCGTATCGCCCGAGCGAATTTTATGGGTCGCCACCTGGCGCGCGGCCGAGGGCTCACCCCGGTGGCTGCGCCCCCGCCGCACGGCTTGGTTGTAGTAGTTGAAGAGCGCCGAGGTAATGGTAAACGTGTCGCCCCGCAACCTATAATCCGGGAAGTCATATACATATGTAGGATTGATAGGGTTGCCTTCGTAGCGCACCTCAAAGTGCAGGTGCGACCCGGTGCTGCGGCCCGTGCTGCCGCCCAGTCCAATCACCTGCCCAGCGCGCACAAAGGTACCCACCGGCACCAGCGGCTTGCTCAAGTGCCCATAGAGGGTTTCGAGGCCATTGTAGTGGCGCACAAGCAGATAGTTACCGTAGCCACCCCCATCCCACTTGCTGATGCGGATAACCCCGTCGAAGGCCGCCCGCACCGAATCGCCGGTTTCCAGGTCCAGGTCCACCCCGAAGTGCCACCGCCCCCACCGAAAAGTAAAGCCCGAGGTCACGGGCGTTTTAACGAGCGGCATCTTGGAAAAGCGCTGCCGCTCGGGCTCGGTCAGGCGCAGCGTGAGCGTGTCCCGGATGCGGCGGCCATCCACCCGGTACGGGTTAATGTTGTGCGTGTCCCAGATGGAATAGTAGCCCGCCACCTTCACCCACGATGAGTCGATGAGCACTTCGTCCGACATCTCCACTATTTCCTGGCCACCCTCATTAAGTGAAGTCGTGTCTTCGCTCACGATGCTGAGCTTGCGGGCCAGGTTAAAAACCGACTTGGCCGCATCCGACTTAGCATCGGGTAGCTCCTCCGTTTCCATAACGGTGGTCGTATCCGGCCTCACGTAGCGCATAGTAGGCGTGCGACGGCGGAAAAAGTCCCGGTTGCGCGCCGCACGGGCATGGGTCTTGGGCGCCGATTTCTTTTTGCGCCGCTGGGCCTGCGCGGGCGTCGCCGCCCCCAGCCCCAAGGCCAACAGCAGCAGCAGTGCGGGCAAGCGATAAAAAAGCTTGTGGAAAGTCAACTGAAGCCTAAAATAGCCGCAGTGGCCCGGTTCGCGGGCCACTGCGGCGGAGGTTGTAGGTAAAAAGTCGCCGAGCCCAATTAGCTGGCTGCATCCGCGCGGCGCCTAGCCATGCAGGCCGGCCAGGTAGCGCTCGGCATCAAGGGCAGCCATGCAGCCCGTGCCCGCTGCCGTCACGGCTTGCCGGTAGGTAAAGTCCTGCACGTCGCCGCAGGCAAACACGCCATCCACGTTGGTTTTGGAAGTGCCAGGCAGCGTTTTGAGGTAGCCCTGCTCATCGTGGTGCAGGTAGTCCTGAAAAATCTTGGAATTAGGTTCGTGCCCGATGGCCACGAAAAACCCGTGAACGGGAATCTCGCGGGTTTCGTGCGTCACCAGGTTTTTCACCCGCACGGCCTCCACGGCGTGCTCGCCCAAAATCTCGTCGGTCGCCGTATCAAACAGCACCTCAATCTTAGGATTGGCCAGCACCCGCTTCTGCATAATCTTGGAGGCGCGCATGGCATCCTTGCGCACCAGCATGTACACCTTCGAGCACAGGTTGGCGAGGTAATTAGCCTCCTCGGCCGCCGTGTCGCCGGCCCCCACAATGGCCACGTCCTTGCCTCGGTAGAAGAATCCGTCGCACACAGCGCAGGCCGATACCCCCGAGCCGTTCAGGCGGGCCTCCGAAGGCAGCCCCAGCCACTTGGCCGATGCGCCGGTGGCAATAATGACCGAGTCGGCCGTCAGCTCCACCGTCTCATCAATCGTGATTTTGTGCGGGTGCCCCGAAAAATCCACTTTCGTGGCAATGCCATAGCGAATATCCGTACCAAAGCGCTCCGCCTGCTTTTTGAGGTCTTCCATCATCTCCGGGCCCATCACCCCGTCGGGGTAACCCGGAAAATTCTCTACGTCATTGGTAATGGTGAGCTGCCCGCCGGGCTGCAAGCCCATGTACATTACTGGCTGCAAACCCGCCCGCGCCGCATAAATAGCGGCCGTATAACCAGCCGGACCCGACCCAATAATCAGGCAATGAATATGTTCCATGTGTAGGGTAAGCTTCAGCTTGCCGTTTATATTTTCAATGAATTCCAGTAGGGCCAGCGAAAGCTTACCCTACAAAAAACCCCAACCTTGCAGCCGGGGTTTTCAGTCAACAAACTTAAGGTAAAATTAGCCCAGATACGGCTTCAGCGCCTTCGAGCGCGACGTGTGGCGCAGGCGGCGAATAGCTTTTTCCTTTATCTGGCGTACCCGCTCGCGGGTCAGGTTGAACTTCTCGCCAATCTCCTCCAGCGTCAGCGCGGCCTCGCCATTCAGCCCAAAGTAGAGCGTGATAACATCGGCCTCGCGCTTGGTCAGGGTCGAGAGCGCGCGCTGTACTTCCTTGCGCAACGAGTCGTTCATCAAACCCGAGTCGGGCGTTTCTTCGTCCTCGTTTTCGAGTACGTCGAGCAGGCGGTTTTCCTCGCCTTGCACAAACGGGGCATCCACCGATACGTGGCGACCCGAAATCTTCAAGGTATCAACTACTTCCGAAGTAGTCAACTCCAGTACTTCGGCAATTTCCTCCGGCGAAGGCTCCCGCTCAAACTTCTGCTCCAGCTCCGAGAATGACTTACTGATTTTGTTCAGCGAGCCCACCCGATTCAGGGGCAAGCGCACGATGCGACTCTGCTCGGCCAAGGCCTGCAAAATGCTCTGGCGAATCCACCAAACGGCGTAGGAGATGAATTTGAAGCCGCGGGTTTCATCAAAGCGCTTAGCTGCTTTGATAAGGCCAAGGTTGCCTTCGTTAATAAGGTCACCCAAACTAAGACCTTGGTTCTGATATTGTTTGGCCACTGATACCACAAAGCGCAGGTTGGCTTTGGTTAGTTTTTCCAGGGCTTTCTGGTCTCCGTCGCGGATGCGTTGCGCCAGCGTCACCTCCTCGTCGGGCGTCAGCAGGTCCACTTTGCCAATCTCCTGGAGATATTTATCCAGCGACTGGCTTTCGCGGTTGGTAATCTGCTTGCTGATTTTTAGCTGTCTCATCGGTAACGGCGCTAACTAGGTAATTCTAAAGAAGTTATTCGGAAGATAATAGGTTGAACAGGCTTGCCACCGACTCAATGAGAAACAACAGTGCTATACGCACGAAAGTTCTTTTGGGTGGTATTACTGTGCAGGTAATCGGGTTGGCCAGGCGGTCCGCAAACCGCTGACCAACCCGCTTTTTTCCTGCGCAAAAACTACGCCTGCTTTTCGAGCAACACCTTGCGCGACAACCGGTACTTACCGGTTTTCTTGTCGATGTCCACCAGTTTCACGTCGATTTCCTGGCCTACTTCGAGCACGCCTTCGAGCGAGGCAATGCGCTCGTGGGTTACTTCCGAGATGTGTAGCAGACCATCCTTGCCCGGCATGATTTCCACAAACGCGCCGTAGGGCTGAATGCTGCGCACCTTGCCTTTGTAGGTTTCGCCCACTTCGGGCTGCGCCGCAATGGCCCGGATGCGGTCGATAGCCCCTTGCATGTCCGTCTGGTTGGACGCGTAGATGCTTACGTGGCCTTTCTCGTCCTTCTCCTCGATGATAACCGTGGCGTTGGTATCCTTCTGAATCTGCTGGATTACCTTGCCACCTGGCCCGATGATGGCCCCAATAAACTCCTTGTCAATCAGCATTTTGTGTGAGCGCGGCGTGTGAGCCTTCAGCTCGGCAGCCGGCGCGGCAATGGTCTTGGCCATCTCGCGCAGGATGTGCAGGCGACCCTCACGGGCCTGGTGCAGTGCGGCGGTCAAAATCTCATTGCTCAGGCCCTGGATTTTGATATCCATCTGGCAGGCGCAAATGCCTTTCTCCGTGCCGGTTACCTTAAAGTCCATGTCGCCGAGGTGGTCCTCATCGCCTAGGATGTCCGAAAGCACGGCGTATTCGCCGGTTTCCTTGTCCTGCACGAGGCCCATGGCGATGCCGGCCACAGCAGCCGTAATCTTCACGCCGGCGTCCATCAGCGCCAGCGAGCCGGCGCACACCGTAGCCATCGAGCTGGAGCCGTTCGACTCCAGAAT
>CAXTCS010000330.1:0-4184 GCA_964242365.1 uncultured Hymenobacter sp.
CGAGGCCGTCCATCTTGGGCATTTTGATGTCGCAGAGCACCACGTCGTACTTCTGCTGGATGAGCATGTCGAGGCCGGCCGGGCCGTCCTCGGCCTGGTCGACCTTGTAGTTTTCAAATTCCAGAATCTCCTTCAGCGTGTTGCGGATGGCTTTTTCGTCGTCGATAATGAGGATGCGGGGCATAAGGGCGGGTTCAATGAGAAATCAAAGTAACGGAATGTCGCCCGCAACGGCCAATGTTTCACCGGGCGGCGGGTTTGGCATTCCAAGGAAAGGCCATGCTGCCCGGATACTATCCAGATAGCTGTAAGAGCCGTCATGCAGAGCTAAAAGCACGTCATGCAGAGCGCAGCGAAGCATCTTGCCCGCTTCGTTGTGTGTGATAGCAATTGATTACTTCGGCACGCAAGATGCTTCGCTGCGCTCTGCATGACGTTCTTTTCGGTCAAACGGCCTCCCTTCAAGGCGCGACGACGACTTTCTGGCGGCCGGGCAGCAGCCGGCCAGCCGCATCGAGGGCGACCAGGTAATAAAGCCCGGGCGCCAGCGCGCCAACGTCAATCTGCGCCGCCTGACGGCCGGGCTGCTGATACACTACCCGGCCCAGGCCATCGGTCAGGCGAAGCACAACTGGTTGGGCCGGACCCGAAATACCCACCTGCACCCAGTGCCGGGCCGGCTGCGGAAACACCGGCAGAAGCACCGCCGGCCGCTCGGCCGCCGCATCCGGCCCAATGGCCACCACCGGCGAGTAGGTGGCCACGCCGCGCCGGTCGAGCTGGCGCAGCCGGTAAAAAAGGGCGGTATTTGGGGCCGCCGCATCGCCGAAGGTGTAGCCCGTCGGGCGGGTGGCCTCGCCCGCACTGGCCACAAAGCCAATGGCGCTAAACGCCCCGTGCGGGTCCGTCTGGCGCTGAATCTCGAAGCCCAGGCTTTGCTGTTCCGAAGCCGTGTGCCAGCTCAGGCGCACGGCCGGCCCCTGGCGCTGGCCCGCAAAATCGGTCAGCACCACCGGCAAGGGGCTGCCCATCGGCGTCACCGCGAAGCTGGTAGCGGCCGCCAGCACCACGTGCAGCTGCTGCTGGCCGGCATCGTAGCTAAAGCTGGCCACCCCCGGCCCGCTCACGGTGCCCGGCGCCTGCCCCAAGGCCAGCGTGAGCGTGGTGGCGCGGCTCGCATAGCCGTTGTAGCGGGTGGCGCTGGCCCGCTGCCAGCTGACGGTGGCCCGCCGCGAGGATTGCAGCACTGCCCCGGCCCCCACATTCAGCGCGGTGCCCTCCTGCACAAAGAGCTGAGCAAAAGCGCCATCGGCCGTAGCCGAATAGAAGTTCAGCCGGCCATCGGCGCTCACGGCCTGGGGCAGCAGGCCGCTGGCATCGGTGCTCATCACCGTGTCGGCCTGCGCGAAGGCAAGGTCGATAAACCCGGTGCCGGTGGTGGCCAGCGCGGCGGTCGCGGCCTGGCTGGTGGTGCGCACGCGGGGCCGCTGGGTGGTGTAGGGGCAGAGCGCGGCCAGAAACTGGGTTTGGGCCGCGCCCGCCTGCCGCACCAGCAGCGTGGTGTGGTTTTCGGCGGTGTTGTAGGTGGTTTCGTGCACGTTGGTGGCCGTGGCGTAGGTAGCCGCCCCGCCCGTGGCCGTGACGTGGGCCAGCAGGCTCACCCCGTTTTTCTGCCAGGTGGCCGCCTGCGTGGCCAGGCTGTCGGCAAAAGTGCCCGTGGCCGCGGTGCCGCCCTGCAAGCCGTAGCCGTGCAGCTGCCAGGTGTAGGCGTGGGCCGCCGCTGCCCGCACGGCATCGGCCAGGAGGTAATAAGTACCGCGCACAAACAGCGCCTTGCGCGTGATGTCGGCCCCCTGGTAAGCCGTCGTCACCTCCCCATAAGCCAGCAGCGGGGTCTGAAAAGCGTTCCGAACGGCCGACTGCGCCGGGCTGCCCGCGCCGGGCGTGCCGATGGCCGGGCCGGCCCCGTCCACCAGCACCAGGTTGTGGTTGGTGGCCTGGCCCACCTCGGCGCGACGGGCGTAGCTCAGGTAGCCGGGGTCGAGGACCAGCAGCTGGCCCTGGGCGTGCACAATGAAGCTGCCGGCGTCGCCCTGGCTGTGGCCGCCGGCGTTGGCCTGGGCCAGCCCGCCCCGGCCGTAAACGTGCAAGTAATTAGCCAGCGAGTCGTTGCCCGCGCGAAACACCAGGTTGCCGCTGCCGGGCAGCACCGTGAGCGCCGGCTGGTTTTGGGCCGTGGGCAGCACGGCCGCCGCCAGCCACGCCGCCCGCATGTCCACCGTGACGTCGCGCAGCTGCGCCACCGCCGAGGCCAGGCCAGTGCCCGACAGCTTGCTGAAATACATGGACTTGGCGTACGCGCCGTTGCCGGTAAGGGCCAGCTCGGGCATGCCCATGTCGATGTAAGAATCTTCGAGCGCCGGAAAGCGCCCGTCGGGCATCAGTATAGCCGTCATCCACCCGTAAAGCAGGGCGTATTTCGGGTCGAAATAAGGGTTGCGGATGCCGCGCGTCGTGCCCCCAAACGTGTACGGCCGCGACCCATCGGGCAGGAAATTCCCCATCGCCCGAAAAAACGGCAAGCAGTTGAGCATGGCGTACTTAAAGTAGTACGGCCCCTCGGCGTAGCCCGCCACCTGGGTCGAGTCCGACTGCCGCTGGGCATCGCGCCACAGCACGTTGTCGATGGGGTAGAGGCCTGCCCCCGCCCAGCTCGCGGGCTGCTGGGTAATGTCGGTGCTGGACGCGTCGTTCAGCACCACGGCGGCCAGGCCCAGGGCCGCCGCCGTCATCAGGGTGTGGTTGTTTTTGATGGAGCCGAAAAAGCTGTACTGCCCCAGCGGCGTGGTCGCCTGCTGGTAGAGGTGCCCCGCAAATGCCTGGATTTTGGCCTGGCCCGCCGCCAGCGAGGCGGCCGTTTCGCCGGCCCCGCGCAGCAGGTCGTAGGCAATCAGGTAGTCAATCAGCTCCTTCGAGCGCCACTGCCACTCGGTGTAGGGCGTGGTGCCCGACGCGGTAGCAAACACCTCCACCGCCGTGTTGATGCTTTCGAGCAGCCCGCGCGTATTGGCCACCAGGGCCGTGCGCTGGCCATCGGGCAGCGCCGCCAGGCCCTGCTCGCCGGGCTGCCGGCCCAGCAGCACCACGAAGGCCATGTTTTTGGCATACGTGGCCCGCGCCCGGCGGCCATTGGTCGACGTGTTATCGGTGGGCGGCGCGCCCTGCACATCACCCCACAGGCTTTGGTAGATGGCCCGCCGGTCGGGGGCCGCCAGCGAGGCCCGCACCCCGTCGAGGTCTGCCGCCTTCACCAGCGTGCGCGGATACGAAAGGTCGGCCCCCGGCGGGTTCCATTGCCCGGTTTGGGCGCGCAGCCGGCCCAGGCTGCCAATCAGCAATAAGCATAACGTAAAAAATAGCCTCATAAATTAATCACTGCTGTTACGTAGGGCCTTCGCGCCGCTGGGGTAAGTGGTTTCTGGTTGCTGGTTTCTAGTTGCTGGTTTCTGGTTAATTACCAGTGGAAAACCAGCAACGAGCAACCAGCAACCAGAAACCAAAGCGCCGGCTTCGGCAGCAACTGCGGAACAGCAGTTAATCAAAGTGCCAAGCCACTCGGCCCGGCGGGTGCCCACAAAAAAGGGCTGGCCAGCGGCCACCCCCTTTCAAATGGAACTCGACCATGCATCGGGCCCGTAACTTTTCCAATCGTTTGCCGCCAATACTTTGCCTCTGTTTTTTGCCCCTTTTTCGGGTCGTGTGCCCGCCGCGCAAACGCACCGAATCCGCACCACTCGTATCCTGGCAGGAGCAGTACACAAAATTATTTCCCCCACTGCCCGCTACCTATTCAAAACCGTCCCCTAAATGCGGTACTTCCAAATGCCCCAAAAGCCGCCGTATCCGGGCGCCCAACCCGCAACTCCCAGCTCGCCGCGCCAAAAAAAAACGGCCGCCCCGTTGCCAGGGCGGCCGTTTTAATGATTGGTGATGGGTCTGTAAGCCGGGTCCTGTCCGCGCCCGAAAGCGCGTCCCCACCATTTATCTAGGCCAGTCCTCGCGGAAAGGCTCCATCAACCTACCCGCTGGCGCCGGACGAGCCGCCCGGTGCCGGCGCCGCCCGAAAGCCGCGCCGGCGTACCAGCTTATTTGGTCTTTCAACCCCTGAGGTTTACCCAGCCGGG
>CAXTCS010000331.1:0-4157 GCA_964242365.1 uncultured Hymenobacter sp.
GAACTAATCGTTGCAAAGGGAAACGACCATATGCTGAGACAGGCCGCACATTTTTTACTACAGGTATTTTATTTATTAGTATTTTACTATTTATATAAGGATCTTAGGAAGCAAAAGTCAGAAAATGGGGCGTAACTTATTGTTATGCAGCCCGCTAACCGTTACTATAAATGCAGCCAACTCTCGGAGGTCAAATTTCGCTACCTGCTGCGCCTGTTTGCCCTGGATTTGACGGCCTCGGATGCGGCCCGCCTGACGGGCTTGAGCGTGCGCGCGGTCAACGACGTGTACCTGCGCTTGCGCCATCGTCTGCACCAGCTCTGCCCGGTGCCAGCCGAGTTGGGCGGCGCGCTCGAACTCGACGAATCGTACTTCGGTCCGCGCCGCGTGCGCGGCAAACGGGGCCGCGGGGCGGGCAGCAAAACCATTGTCTTCGGCCTGTTCAAACGCGGGGGCCAAGTGTACACGGAAATCGTACCGGACTGCTCGAAAAAGACGCTTCAGGCCATTATTCGCGGCAAAATTGACCCCGCTGCGCTGGTCAACACGGATGGCTGGCGCGGTTATGACGGGCTGGTAGATGTCGGCTTTGACCGCCACTACCGGGTGCAGCATGGGCGCGACGAGTTTGTCCGGGGTGCGGCCCACATCAACGGCATTGAATCGTTTTGGAGCTTCGCCAAAAGTCGCTTGCACCAGTTTGCCGGCGTGCCGAAGCATCCCTTTCTGCTGCATTTGAAAGAGTGCGCGTTTCGCTTTAATCATCGCTATTAAGACCTCTACAAAGTCTTGCTCAAGGAACTTCGTCAACAGCCCCTCTAGCCTCGGTTTGCTTCCTAAGCCCCAAAATAAAATAGTGTAAACCATAATTGCACCGGATGCGTTAGCTATTTTAACCAACTGGTTAAATCCTGGCATTCACATGGAAACCATTAAGCTGCCCACCGAAGAAGTCATTTTGCAAGCGGCCCAGGCGGTCTTCTTCGAGAAGGGGCTGGCCGGGGCCCGGATGCAGGAAATTGCTGACCGGGCCGGCATCAACAAAGCTCTGCTGCACTACTACTACCAGAGCAAAGACAAACTTTCGGAATTGGTCATCGGCCGGGCTATGGGGCTGCTGCTGCGGCGTATTCTCGTAGTGCTGGAAGCTAACCTCGACTTGTTCGATAAAATTCACCGGCTCGCAGGCGAGTACGGCGCGTTTCTACTTCAGCATCGAGAGTTGCCCTTGTTTCTCATCAACGAAGTTCATCGCAACCCGCAGTTTTTTTTGCTGACAACGCTGGGGCAGCAGCGTACCCGCGTGGCCCCGTTCGAACAACAGGTGGCGGATGCCGTGCAAGCAGGTCGCATCCGGCCCATCAGCGGGATGCAATTGATACTGAACTTGGTATCGCTGCTGATTTTCCCCTTGCTAGGCCGGCCCATCCTCCAGGCCACGTTTGAGGTGAGCGACGCAGACTTTGAAGCTGAACTGGTGCGGCGCCACACCGAAGTGGCTGATTTCATAATTCAGGCCCTGCGCCCCTGATTTTTTGCCGCTTTATTAACCAAATGGTTAATAAATTACTCGAATTTGAAAATGAGTTATTTGGCCCATTTGACGCACCCGCAGTAGCTAAGTGCCTCGCCGGCCGAAACGGGCCATGACCTCCCGCCAGATGCTGTCTCTCAACTTTTTCGCGCAGCAACGTGCGCCCTACTCCCCGACCACTCCCCATTATTCACGCTTAACCCTTTTATTAACATGGAAAAGACCGCAGCAGACCTCATCAACGAGCGCACGGTGCACTACTACCCAATGACGTGGCAGGAGGTGCATATTCCGATGCGCGACGGTTCGTACCTGGCCGCCAACCTGTACCAACCGGAAGGCGAGGGGCAGTTTCCGACCATCGCCTCGATCTGCCCCTACGGCAAAGACCTGCATTTCACGCAGTTTGCGCCCGCCAACCCCACCATCCTGCCCGAGTACGCGCACTTGCAGGACAAAGGCCCGCTGATAAGCTGGGAAGCGCCCGACCCCGACTTCTGGGTGCCGCTGGGCTACGCCGTGCTGCGCATCGACGAGCGCGGCATCGGCAACTCGCCGGGCCGACTGGATGTGCTTTCAGAATCGACCAAGCACGACTTTTACGATGCCATCGAGTGGGCGGGCACGCAGGCTTGGAGCAACGGGAAAGTGGGCCTGTTGGGCGTGTCGTATCTGGCTATGAGCCAGTGGGCCGTGGCCAGCGAGCAACCGCCCCACCTCACCTGCCTCATCCCCTGGGAGGGCAGCGTGGACTACTACGCCGAGTTTGCCTACCCCGGTGGCATCCGCGCCAATGGCTTTCTGGACTTCTGGTTTGCGCATGGGGTCGTGGACCATCAGTACAACCCTGACCACGCTTACTCGCCCGAGCAACTGCAAGTCAACCGCGTTGATTTCGCTGACTTTACCCGGCAAAACCCTTTACGCAACGAAGCCTGGCAGCGGCGCAGCGCCGATTTGAGCAAGGTAACCGTACCGTTTATGTCGGCCAGCAACTGGTTTAGCGCGGGCATCCACACCCGGGGCAACTTCCGGGCGTTTCAACTCGCCGCCTCGCCTAATAAGTGGCTGACCGTGCATTTGGGCAGCCACGTGGGGGAGTTCTACTCGGAAGAGGGCCGCGCCCAGCAAAAGCAGTTTTTCGACTACTGGCTGCGGGGCATCGACACGGGCCTGTTGCGCGAGCCGCGCGTGAAAGTGGCCCTGCCCACCGGCGGTAGCGAGTTTACCTGGCGCTACGAGGACGCCTACCCGCTCCGTCGCACCCAGTGGACGCCCTTCTTCCTGGACGCGTCCACGCGCCAGCTCGGCCGCGAGCCGCTGCCCGCCCCGGCCCAGGCCGGCTACCAGGGCGACCACGACCGGGAATCGGCCAGCTGGGCGCACCCGTACCTCCTCAAGCCGTTTGCCAAAAGCGAGGCCAGCGCCAAGCGGCTGCTGTTCGAGACCCCGCCTTTCGCGGCCGACACCGTGCTGATGGGGCCGCTGAAGCTGCGGCTCTGGGCATCCTCCACGCTGGACGACCTCGACCTGTTCGTCTCGCTGCGCCACCTCGATGCCAACGGGCAGGAAATTGTAAACCGCGGGTCCAACACGCCGAACTTCCCCGTCAGCCAGGGCTGGCTGCGCGCCTCGCTCCGCAAGCTCGACCCCGAGCAAACCACGCCCACCAAGCCCTACTACGCCTACGACGAGGTGCAGAAGCTGGCACCCGGCACGCCGTATCCGCTCGAAATTGAGCTGTGGGACTCGGCCATGCTCGTCGCCGCCGGCCACTCGCTGCTGCTGGAAATCGGCAGCCAGAACCAGAGCGGCTGCGGCATCACCACGCAGTGGGGCGACGACCGAATATGGGACGCCGACGCCACGCTCCACACCGGTGGCGAGTACGACTCGCACTTGCTGCTGCCCGTTATCCCGGCAGCTGATTAGAGACGGTAGTAAATAAAATAGCCAACACCGCTCCGCACCAGCACATCATGCTTCAGCTGGCCACCTAGGGCCAGCCTCGCCCGTGGGTTGGTGCGACGGCCCGCCGCGCTTGACTCAGCCAGCAGCACGCGGCCGCTGCGACGCCAATGGCTTGAATTTGTAAACGACGGACTGCAGCTTGTAAATAATGGGAATAGTAATCCGTCGCCTCGTGGCTCAACAAGGTGCGCCTTATTGATACCCCTCCCCTGTCTCAAGTATGAAGGCCTAAAAGGCGCTTTTTGCTGGGTCAAGAAGTGAGTTCTGAAAGTTTCTGTCTTGTTGTTTTACGAGCGATGAATTCTGAGCCGCATTATGCGCAATTAGTTGCGCCCGCGTCTTGAATACTGAAAATAACCGACTGCAAGTCCAAATTCGACGTTTGAACCAAGCTTTTAACCAAGGCAAATAATTAGCAGCGCGTCAATAGCCGAGCTTGTTTCGCAATTTCTCCGAACAAAGCCGCATAGCTTTCCGAACCACGCTTCCCCGAGCCCAGCCCCAAGGACAAGTGGTCGAAAAGGCAGGGCCAGAAAGTCGGGCCAAAAATAAACAAGCGTTTATCTTTGTTAACCCGACTTTTTGACTCCCATGAACAAAACCTTTGGCTACGCCCGCGTCTCCACCGTCGACCAAAACCTGGACACGCAGC
>CAXTCS010000332.1:0-4148 GCA_964242365.1 uncultured Hymenobacter sp.
GAACCACATTGTGCTCGTTGACGACGAGGAAACCACCAGCTTCCTCAACAACCGGGTGTTGGGCCGCTTGGCGGTGGCCGACCACGTGAGCACGTTTTCGCGCGCCGACGAGGCGTTTGAGCAGCTCTGGGGCGCCGACCAGGGCGCCCGCACCGCGCCCGACCTGGTGTTTGTGGACCTGAAAATGCCCGGCGTCTCCGGCTTCGAGTTTCTGGAGCTCTACAACGCGCTGCCGCAGCCCGTGCAGGACAAAACGGTGATGGCCGTGCTCACCACTTCCATGCACGGCGCCGACACGGCCCGCGTGGCCAAGTACCCCAACGTGGAGTACCTGACCAAGCCGCTGACCGAAGAAAAGATGCTCAAACTGATAGAAAAGCGCTTTCAATAAGCCTAAGGGAAGGAGAGAACGAAAAGAACGTCATGCAGAGCGCAGCGAAGCATCTTGCCCGCCACAAGTAATCAATGCTGATTCAACGAAGCGGGCAAGATGCTTCGCCGCGCTCTGCATGACGTTCTTCTCTTTTCGTTTTCAGCTTTATAGGCCTTCACAGCTTTTCCAAAGACCGGAAAATTCCGGTCTTTTTCTTTTTCAGGAAGATGTAGCGCACGGAAAAAGCCGTGGGAAACCGGTTCCAGTCGGCCGAGCCGTGTTCGATGGTGGGCTTGAAATCGAAGGAAATGACGAAGGGCAAAAAGGCGATTTTGTACTCGGCCCCGACGATGCCGTCGAAACCCCAGAAAGTGCCGTCGTCTTTGTTGCGGCCGTAGTGCCCGCCGGCGCCGAAATAATAATTCAGGCTGGGGCCGAGGATGCCGAAGTGGCGCTCGGCCAGCAGCGTGGCGCTGCGCTCGCGCGGGGCCAGCATGGCCAGGCCTTCGAGGGTGGTTTTGGGGACGATGAGCTGCTGCACGGTGAGGCCGTAGTTGGTGCCGTCGCTGCGCAGGCCGGCGGCGGTGCGGTATTTCTGCGCGGCGGCGGGCGCGGCCAACGCGCTAACCAGCAGCAACACTGCCCCGCGCATTGCCAAGGATTGCCACCCGCGCAAAGGCTGGGGAAACGACTGAAGCGGAGACGACGAAGGCATGGGATAAACAGTTCGGGCCGGCAGGATACGGCCCCGCACCCCGGTGCTGTTACGCTGGATTGGCCCCAAAAATTGTTTCAGCCCCCAAAAACCGTGGGCCCTTCCTTACGCAACCGCGTCCACGAAGGCGAATTCCTGCCCGTCGAACAGGCCCTGGTCGCTTAGCTTCAGGCTGGGAATGACCAGCAGCGCCATGAACGAAAGCGTCATAAACGGGGCGCCCAGCGGCGAGCCCAGCTGCTTGGCCAGGGCATCGACGGCCGCGTAGGCGCGGGCCACCGCCGGGCCGTCCTGGTCCGACATGAGGCCGGCGACCGGCAGCGGCACGAGGAGTTCCTGCCCGTCGGCGCCCACGGCGGCCAGGCCGCCTTTGGCCGCGATAACCAGGTTCACGGCCCGCGCCAGGCTGGCATCGTCGCAGCCCACGGCGGTGATGTTGTGCGAGTCGTGGCCCACGCTGCTGGCCAGCGCGCCGTGCCTGAGCCCAAAACCCCGGATGAAAGCCAGGGCCGGCGCCACGTGCGGCCGGTAGCGGTTGACGACGGCCAGCTTGAGGACATCGCCGGCCACGTCGGGCACGACGAGGCCGTTTTCGACGCGGGCGGGCAAGTCGACGCGGGCCGTGATGAGCTGGCCGTCGAAGCACTCGATGGCGCGCAGCGTGGCCTGGGCCGCGGGCGCAGGCAGCTGAAAATCGGCGGCCACAACGGGCTGGGCGTGGAAGTTGTTGACCACGGCGATGGGCGCGGCGGGCAGCCGCGAACGGCCGTTTTCGGCCACCAGCTGGCCGTTGAGGTAGGTTTGCCGCACCTCGAAATCTTTGAGGTCATTTACCACGATGAAGTCGGCGGGGTCGCCTTCGCTCAGCAGGCCCACGGGCAGGTGGTAGTGCTTCACGGGGTTTACGCAGGCCACGCGCAGTACGTGAAACACGTCGTTGCCGAGGGCCACGGCGCGCTGCACCAGCTGGTTGATGTGGCCGAGCACGAGCGTGTCGGGGTGCTTGTCGTCGGAGCAGAACATGAGGTTGGCGTAGTGCTCGGGCAGCAGCTCGATGAGGGCGTCGAAGTTGCGGGCGGCCGAGCCTTCGCGGATGAGGATTTTCATGCCCACGGCCAGCTTGTCGCGGGCCTCGGCGGCCGTGAAGCACTCGTGGTCGGTGCTGATGCCGGCGCTGGCGTAGTGGGCCGCGTCGTCGCCGCGCAGGCCGGGGGCGTGGCCGTCGACGGGGCGGCCGGCGGCGCGTGCCAGGGCAATTTTGGCCATCACGTCGGCGTCGCGGTGCAGCACGCCGGGCCAGTTCATCATCTCGGCCAGGTAGCCGATTTTGGGGTTTTCGAAGAGTCGGGCAATGTCGGCGGCCGTGATTTCGGCCCCGGCCGTCTCAAACGGCGTGGCCGGCACGCAGCTCGGCGCGCCAAAACAGAACTTGAACGGCGAATGGCCGGCGTTTTCCAGCATGAACCCGACGCCGGCCACGCCCAGCACGTTGCCGATTTCGTGCGGGTCGCTCACGGTGGCCACGGTGCCGTGCGTCACGGCCAGGCGGGCAAATTCGGTGGGCACCAGCAGCGAGCTTTCCACGTGCACGTGGGCATCGACGAAGCCGGGCAGGGCGTAGGGCAGGGCGGCGTCGGGCGCGGCCGCCCTGGTGGGCGTGATGCTGGCGATGCGCCCGGCCACCACCCGGATGGTGGCCGGTTGGATGGCGTGGGCAAAAACATCGACCACGTTGGCGACGAGCGAGAAATCAGCGGACATGAGTAGTTGTTGGTTGGTCGTTGTCAGTTGTCAGGAAAGGGCAGCCGAACGTGTGTTGCCAAGCATTGCTGCTGATTTGGTTGTGCCTTGTGGCGTGCCTGACAACAGGCAACGACCAACCGACAACCAGCCACCCGCCGGCAAAGAACCTTATATTTGACAAAAAACCATTGCCGGTGAAAAAGAACCTTGCCCTTTTGCTGCTCGTGCTGCCGCTGCTGCTGGCCGATGGGGGCTGCGCCCGCCGCACTTCCCAGGAGAAAAAAACCCGCTGGTACAAGCACCACACCACGCCCGGCGGCCGCATTCCGTGCCCCACGCACGACTGCTAAGGCGCTTGCGTTGGACCGGAAAACCCGGCTAATTCCGGACCCCGATGGCCAGGGTTGGGCGGGCCGCGCCGATAATTTTTTAGCGGGCAGCTGCTTCGGCCAGCGTCCCTGTTTTCCCCGATTAACATTTATGTCCGAAACGACGTCCACTCCTCTCGACGCTATTCTGGCCGCCGCCGAACAGGTGCGCCAGCAATTAAAGCTCAACGCCTTCGACGCCGAGGGCGTGGCCCATTTGGCCAACTTCATTCAGGCCCAGCGCGGAGAATTGGGCGCGGCCGAGCGGCCGGGCGTGATTATGGCGCTGGGCTGCTTTTTGGGGCAGTGCCTGGTGCAGGTGTACCGGGGCGAATGGGGCACCGGGCGCGACGGCACCACGGGCATTGGGCTGGCCGGCCGATTTTTTTTCAACCCCTTTCATTTGGTCGATGCCCAACTGAATGAGGGAGAAAGCGCGTCGGTAGCGGCCTTTTTTGCCTCGGTTCCGGCCCGGTTGAAGACGCCGCCCGCCGCTCGTAAGGGTTGGATTTCGTAATCTTGCGGGGCCAATGGCCGCCCGCGTCGTTATGAAACAACTCGTTATCGCCATTGATGGTTACTCTTCCTGCGGCAAAAGCACCACGGCCAAAGCCGTGGCCGCGCTGCTGCATTACGCCTACGTCGACACCGGCGCCATGTACCGCGGCGTGACGCTGTACTTGCTCGAACAGCGGATTGCCTTCGACGATTTGCCCCGCATCGAGCAGGCCCTGCACGCCATCAGCATCAGCTTCCGCCGCCACCGCCGCACCGGCCGCAACGAGCTGTTCCTCAATGGGACCAACCGCGAAGACGACATCCGGCAAATGGTTATTTCCAAATCCGTGAGCGAGGTGTCGGTCATCCCGATGGTGCGCCACGCCATGGTGGCCCAGCAGCAGCGCATGGGCCGCAAGCGCGGCGTGGTGATGGACGGCCGCGACATCGG
>CAXTCS010000333.1:0-4099 GCA_964242365.1 uncultured Hymenobacter sp.
AGGCGCCCATCACCCGGCCCAGGGCGTAGTCCATCTCGCGGTAGCTGACCTCGTCGAACGTCAGGTCGATGCCCAGCTTGCCGCCTTCGGTCACCCAATCGGGCAGGTCTTCTTTGGTGGTGGCGAGCAGCAGCTTGTTGCGCCGCACGCTGGTAATCACGCCGTTGAGCGTGGGCCGGTCGGTGGCCGCGCGGCCGGGCACGTTGCCAAACAGCGCGGCATTTTTGCCCACCTGAAACAAGTGCAGGCCCTGCTGCCCGGCGGGCCGTTCCAGCTCGAGCACGACCTTGCCGCCGAAGCCCACGTCTTCTTTGGTGATGGTGACGGGGTACCAGGTGAGGCCGCGCTGCTGGCGCTCGGCAATGCTGGCCTTGGCGTTTTTGAGCTTGAACTGGATGAGGTCTTCCTGCTGCTCCAGCTTCATCAGGGACTGAACGTGGCGCAGCTCTTTTTCGAGGACGTAAGGGTCGGCGGGGGCGAATGTGGGGGCGGTATCGGACAAGAGGCAATGAGTATTTGAGAACGCAATAACAGCGCAAACGGCAAAAGGGTGGCAGTGGCGGTTTTATTTGGGCCTGCGGTGGGCCTCGCGTGAACGGGGTAGAGACGCAACATTTTGCGTCTCGTCGTTGCTGATGTTGTTTAGTTGTTTATGTGAACGGCGCGGTGTCGGTCGTTCAACGCGAGTCGTTCAACGCTAGCCGTTCAACGACGAGACGCAAAATGTTGCGTCTCTACCCCGTTCAGAATCACAAGCTTTACGACCCGAAAAAGGCCTTTTTTTAGCTACCTCGTGCTTGGTTGGGGCAATGCGGGTTTCGCCAGCATGTTCTTTTTGAGCCAGGCGCGCACCGGCTCGTCGTATAGCTTCAGCGCGGCGTAGGCCAGCACGATGAACAGGACAAACAAGCCGCTGGCCACCAGCACTACTTGCGCGGGCGCGGGCTTCTGGCCCGCTACCCAGGCGGTGTAGGCGTAAATGAACGGGTAGTGGAGGATGTAGAGCGGGTAGGACAGCGCGCCCAGAAACTTGCACACCCTGGCCCAGCCCGCGCTCATATGCCCGCCGGCTCCGGCCGCGACCACCACCGGAAAGACCAGGATGATGCAGGCGGCATCGTAGAGGCCGTTGTAGCGGAACGTGGGCAGGCAAAACATCACTACCAGCAGCAGCGAGCACACCGGGTAGGCAAACGGCAGGCGCACGACCTTGCCCGACCGGAACAGCAGCAACCCGGCGAAGAAGGGAAACATCATGCGCGTGACGCCGATGCCGAAGCTGTCGTAGCCCCAGCCGGTGGCCACGTCGCCGCGCGCCACCGCGACGGCGGTGAGCCCGGCCGCGCAGGCCGCCACCAGCAGCCCCAGGCCGGTCAGGCTCAGCTTGCGGCCGAAAAGCGCGTAGAGCACGTTGGCGATGTATTCTTGCAGCAACGACCAGCAGGGGCCGTCCAGCGGGTGCGTTTCGCCCCAGCCGCGCACGTCGGGGGCGGGCAGCAGGGTGAGGCTGATGAGCGTGACGCCGAGCAGCTTCAGCCAGCCCACCTGCGCCATGCCGTGCGTGTAGGGGTCGAGCCAGAAGCCCACGGCCCCGAGCACCACGCCCAGCACCACGAGCGGGTGCAGCCGCGCCAGCCGGATTTTAAAAAACTCCCAGGTGCTCATGCGGTCCCAGCGGTCGTCGTAGGCGTAGCCCACGACGAAGCCCGACAGCAGGAAGAAAAAATCGACCGCCAGGTAGCCGTGGTGAATGGGGTGCTGGACGTAGACGGGGAAGTAGGCTTCAAATAAATGAAAGACGACCACCAGGATGGCCGCCGTGCCGCGCAGGCCGTCGAGGATGGGGTAGTGAGGTTTCATGGGGTTGGGTTGGGACCTACGCCGCGGCCAGCAGCATTTCGGCCGATAAGCCCAGGTTGTCGTGCAGCGCTTTCATCATCTTGGCGGTGAGCTTGCGCTTGCGATTCAGAATCTCACTCACCCGGCTTTCGCCGCCCAGCCACACCGCCAGGTCGCGCTGGAGGAGGCCGCGCTCGGCCATCTTGTATTTGATGTACTCAATGGGGTCGGGGTCGGGGATTGGATAGTGCTGGTCTTCGTAGGCGCAGACCAGTGTGCCGAGAATATCCAGCTCATCGAACTCGGGCGAGCCGGGAGCGGCTTCAAAAATGGCCTCGATGCGGGCCAAGGCCTGGCGGTAATCGGCGGCGGTGTGGATGGGCTTGATGGGGTTCATATCGTGGTGGCGTCGATGCGGTCGTATTCTTTATGGGTGCCGATGAAACGGATGTAAACGATGCCCGCAGCGTAACTGATGGCCACGATTAGCCGAAAATCGTTGCCTTTGATGTTGAAAACAACGCGGTTGTTGCCCACGGTGCTGGCGTTGCCGTGCTGGGCTTTCACGTCGTTGGCGTTTTTCCAATTGGCTTCTTTGGTTTCTTTGTACCAAACCTGCAAGGGCAGTGCCGCGGTGGGATGTTGCTGCCAAAAATCCCGCAGCGTGCCTTTGGTTACGATGCGCATTACCTCAAATGTATGTAATACTTACCAAATAGGGAAGTTGCCGGGCTTATTATGTAACTGCTGTTCCGCAGTTGCTGCTGAAGCAGGCGCTGCTGGTTGCTGGTTGCCGGTTTTCCACTGGTAATTAACCAGAAACTAGCAACCAGCAACCACTTGCCATAGCCAGCACCGGCCCCCGGAGCGCTGCTGAAAACCCGGCAGACCCTGCCGCCGCGAGCGGGGCCGGACCCGAAAAAGGCTGCCTGGGCGCCAGGCAGCCTTTTTTAGCACAAGTGGCTGGCCGAAAGTCATTCCTTGACGAAGCGCCGGCTGAGGGTTTGCTTGTCCTGGGTCGTGACCACGAGCAGGTAGAGGCCGGCCGGTAGTTTGGCCACGTCGAGCACGCCGCCGAGCCGGCCCGCGCCCACGGCCTGGCCCACGGTGTTCACGAGGCGGTAGGCGCGGCCGGCCAGCTCAGGCGCGAAGGCCAGGTGGAGCTGGTCGGTGGCGGGGTTGGGGTAGAGGGCCAATTTCGGGTCGTCTTTGGTGCTGAGGGTGGCCAGGGCCGTGCGGGCGCCGGTTTTGCTGATGCGCACCCAGTTGAGGTTGTAGCCGCCGGTTTGGGCAAACACGCCGAAGTTGTAAGTGCCGGCGTTGATGCTCACCGATTTGGAAACGGTGGTCCAGGTTTGCCAGCCGCCGGTGCCGGGGATGGTGGTGTTGCCGAGCTGAATGGAACCCGCGTTCAAATCCGAAGAAATAGTGCCGCCACCCCCGCCGCTGGCCACGCGGTACTCGATGAGGTAGGTGCCGGTGCTGGGAAAGCTGATGCCGTTCCAGACCAGGTAATCGCCGGGGTCGACGTAGCCCATGTCCTGGCCGCCGCCCGCGTCGGTGCAGGTTTCGACCACCATGCCGTTGTTCACGTTGGCGCTTTCGGCTTCGAGCTGGCGGCTGAACGCGGCCGAGGCGGTGGCAAAGGTCAGGTAGTTCACATTGCAGCCCGTCGAGGCCTGGGCAAACAGGCGCAGAGTCTGCACACCAGCCGGCAGGGTCACGGTGGCGTTGATGGTTTGCCAGGATTGCCAGCCGCCGGTGTTGCCCACGCCGATGCTGCCCAGCACCGCGCCGGCGCTGTTGCGCAGCTGCAAGGTGGCCCCGCCGTTGGCGCTGGCCACCCGGAAGCCTATGGTGTAGCTGCCGGCCGTGGCCACATTCACCGAGTAATCGAGGTAGTCGTTGGTTTCAAAGTAGTCCACGTTCAGGCCGCCGCCCGCGTCGGCCGTGGTTTCGGTGAAGGTGCCCGACTGGCTCGTAAAGCTCTCGGCCTGAATGGTGCCCGGCACGGCCTGCGGCGTGGCGGCGCCGCCCGCGAAGCCGCCAAACGTGGCCACAACTTTGGTGGGCTGCGCCGTGTGCAGGGTCGACGACTGGTCGTTCACGTCGTCGTAGGCAAAGCCGTACGACAAATTATCGATGCTGATGCCCGGCAGGTGCCAGAAGCGGGCGTAGTAGTTGAGCGGGGCGGCCTGGTAGTACTTGCTGGCGTCGTACCAGTTTTGCTGGCCCACGTTGGCAGTAGTCGTGTTCACGG
>CAXTCS010000334.1:0-4088 GCA_964242365.1 uncultured Hymenobacter sp.
TTCATCCTCGACCCGTGGTGGAACCCCGCCGTGGAGGCCCAGGCCGTGGACCGCGCCCACCGCATCGGCCAGCTGCGGCCGGTGTTCACCTACAAGTTCATCACCCAGGGCACGGTGGAGGAGAAAATCCTGGCCTTGCAGCGCCGCAAGCTCGCGCTGGTGAGCGAGCTGATTGCCACCGACGAGGCCGTGATTAAGCACCTCACGCGGGCCGATATCGAGGAGCTGCTGGGGTAGCAGAACAGGGCGGCTGGTTTTGGCCGGCCGCTGGCACCGGAATAGCTTTCATAGTTGCCCACGAAAAATAAGCCCGTTTCTTCGCCAGGAACGGGCTTATTTTGTTACTCCAAAACTGAATTGCCCACGTTCCCGCTGCTTATGAAGGTATTTCTGACGCTTGTACTGGCCATGTATGCAGCGGTGCTGCGTGCCCAGCAGGCGCCACTTTCAGCAGTGTACACCGATGCCCACGCCCATTACCAGCTCACTTACCCGCGTACCTGGCAGCTGCGCAAATCCGTGGCCGGGGCCGAGGCCGCGTTCTATGCGCCGGCCACGGGGCGGCCGGTTCCGGCGGTGGCTACCTTGGCGGTGACGACTTTGCCCGACGCCAAAAAGGACCTTCGCCTCACGACCAACGGCGGCTTGGATTCGGTGTGGCACCGCGTTCAGCGGCTGCGCAATGCCCAGGTGCTGCGCATCGACCAGCGCGACTACGGCGACTACGACGAGGTGCGCTACGATTACACGTACGCGGCTTCGGCGGCCGGGCCGGGCCGCACGCACGTGCTGGGGCGGCAGGTGTGGCGCGGCGGCTACGAGTTTCGCACCGAGTACCGGGCTGAGACCAGCCAGGACGGGGCTTTTTTGTTTGATGGGCAGCGGCTGGTGGATTCGTTCGCCTTCACGGCCAACGCGTTGCCCAGCCGCCGCTATGCCGACCAGCAGTGCGACGACAAGCTGTACGGCATTGCCGCCACCCGCCGCGTCGACGACCAGCTGCTGGACGACTGCCGCACGATTCACGAGTTTTCGACCAACGACCTCACCGCCCGGCCCGTGGTCCATCGGCGGGCGCTGCCGTTTCAGTCGTATGCGCTGGCCAAGGGGTTCGATAATTGCCTGTATTCGGTGACCAAGGCGCCGACCGACACGCCGGAATTCGTGTACCGCTACAACCCGGCCACGCGCCAGGGCCGCTACACCACGTGGCAGCTGCCCGCGCAAGGGCCCGAAAACAGCTGGATTTCGGCGGCCACCGACGACCAGGGCTACCTTTATTTTCTCACCAGCGATGCCGACCAATTGGTGAAGGTGAGCCCCTACGACGGCACCGTGACCGTGCTCTGGGCCACCGACCCGCTGCGCAAAGCGCCGTTTTACCCGGCTATCGGCTTTCCGGGGGCGGGCACCCACGGCAATTTCTGCCTCGACGATGCCCACGTCCTCTACTCGGTGTACAGCACCGACGGCGCCCTGCTGAAAATCGACCTGAACACCCAGCGCCCCTACCCCGACCTGATGCCGCTCGACGGCCTGCCCAGGCGCGGCGGCTACAGCGACCTGCTGATGCAAAACGACGAAGCCGGCCGGCGCCGCCTCTATTTGGCCGGCCCCACGGCCGTGTACAAGGTCGATTTGGCCCGGCACCGGGCCAGCCTGGTGCGCCGGGGCACCTACACCGACCTGGCCGGGTGCAACCTGTTTCGCATCGTGCCCCACCCGGCCCCCGCCCCACCGCCGCCCACCACCACCCAGTGGCGCGGCCGCGTGCTGAACGCCGCTACGCTCCAGCCCTTGCCGCAGGCCCGGCTGCGCCTCGGCCCAGCCGGAGCCGAAAAGGTGGCCCGCCTCACCCCCCAAGGCACTTTCTCGTATTCCGGCACCGCCGGCCGCGCCTACGCTTGCCACGTCCAGCTCGCCGGCTACCTCGCCACCGACAGCCTTTGGACGGCCGCGCCCGGCCCCTACGTGCGCGACATTCTGCTCCGCCCGTTGGCCGTCGGCACCACGCTCAGGCTCGATAATGTGCAGTTTGAGCAAGGCGCGGCCGTGCTGCTCGCGCCCTCTTTTCCGGCCCTCGACCAGCTGGTGACGTTACTGACGGCCAACCCGCGCATGACCATTGAGCTGCGCGGCCACACCGACAACGTGGGCCCGCCCGAAAAAAACGTGGTGCTCAGCGAGCAGCGCGTGGCGGCCGTGAAAGCCTACCTCGTCGGCCACGGCGTGGCCGAAACCCGCATCAGCGGCACTGGCTTCGGCGGCACCCAGCCGCTGGCCAGCAACGAGCAGGAAGTTACCCGCAAGCTCAACCGCCGGGTCGAATTCCGGGTGACCGGGCTGCAATGAGTGACTGAGTGGAAGAACAGTCGTCCTTTTATGTAAAGCCGTAGTAATCGGGTTGTTGATTGGTCGCATTTGGTTATAATCAGCCATTTATGACTCAACTGACAATTGACTCCAAGCAGCTGACAACTAACCTCCATCACTTCTGAATAATGCGCGTTATCCTCCGCACTGCCGTGCCCCAGCTGCCGGCCCAGGTCATGGCCGGCTTCACCCGCGAGCTGTTTGTGGCGCTGGCCCCGCCCTTTCCGAAGCTGCTGCTGCGCCGCTTCGACGGCTGCCGCACCGGCGACGTGGTCGAAATCGAGCTGGATACGCTGGTGAAAAAACTGCCCTGGACCTCGCTCATCACCGACGACGGCGTGCTGCCTGATGGCACCCATTTTTTCGTGGACGAAGGCCAGGTTTTGCCGCCGCCGCTGCGCTTTTGGCGGCACCGCCACCTCGTCGAGCCCGGCGCTGGCGGCGGCAGCGTTATTGTCGATAACCTGGAATACCGCACGGCTTCCCGGGCGCTCGATGCGCTGCTGTACCCGGCCATGTGGGCGCAGTTTGCGTGGCGCAAGCCGATTTACCGGCGCTGGTTTAAGTAAGCGCCGGTTCTCAGGTCGGTATACGGATTGTAGAGACGCAACATTTTGCGTCTCGTCGTTGAACGGTGACGTTGAACGACCGGAAATAGGCCCCTACCGCGCAGGCTAAACAACATCCGCAACCGCAGGTCAGCGAAGCTAACGACGAGACGCAAAATGTTGCGTCTCTACCCCGTTCAACGGCCGTACACTAGCCTGAGAACCGCTTCAAAAGTCGAGGACCATGCGCGTGTCGCCGCGGTAGTAGGGCATGGGCCGCGGGGGCGCGGGCCGGAACCCGAGCTTGTCGTAGAGCGCCAGGGCGGGCTGCATGGCCGCGTCGAGCATAACTTCGACGCGGCGGGCCCCGAGCTGCCGGGCTTTGCACAGGATGCTTTGCCCCAGGGCGTGGCCCACGCCCGAGCGTTGCGCCCGCAGCGAAACGGCCATTTTGGCGAGCTCATACACCCCGTCGGGCTCTTTCACGAGGGCGCAGGTGCCCACTATTTCGCCGTGGCGGATGGCCATCAGAATGTGACCTCCGGTGTTCAGGATGCGGCGTTGCGGGTAGTCAAGCGACTGGTTGTCCGGGCCTTCGTTGTTGAAGTAGCGGGAAATCCACTCGTAACTCACTTCGTAATTCAGCAGTCGGAACGCGACCTGGTGCTCGGGTTCGAAATCAACAATGGAAACGCCAGCGGGCATGGGTGGGAATTGGAGAGAAGGCGGAGGACGGCAGCGCCCCCGCAAAGTTCGCACCAAGCGGGCCGTACCTTTGCCGGCCTATGCTGAATCCCGCCACCATCGTCCTCAAAAACGGAAAAGACCACTCCCTGCGCCGCCGCCACCCGTGGGTATTTTCGGGCGCCATTGCCCGCGTGCAGGGCGAAACCCAGGAGGGCGACCCCGTGCGGGTCGAAGCCAGCGACGGCGAGCTGCTGGGCGTGGGCCACTTTTCGGGCGGCGGCTCCATTGCCGTGCGCATGCTCGATTTTGGCCCGGCCGCGGCCCTGCCCACGGCCGGGTTCTGGGAAGCCCGGCTGGGCAACGCCTACCAGCTGCGGCAGCGCCTGCGCTTCACCGGCGCGGCCGACACCGACGTTTTCCGCCTCGTGCACGCCGAGGGCGACGGCCTGCCCGGCCTCATCATCGACGTGTACGGCGACG
>CAXTCS010000335.1:0-4081 GCA_964242365.1 uncultured Hymenobacter sp.
TCCTTGATTTGGCCGATGCGGCGAATATCGAGGCGTACCGAAGCGTAGAATTTCAGGGCGTTGCCGCCGGTCGTGGTTTCGGGCGAACCGAACATCACGCCGATTTTCTCGCGCAGCTGGTTGATGAACACGCAGCAGCAGCCCGTTTTGTTGATGGTGCCGGTGAGCTTGCGCAGGGCCTGGCTCATGAGGCGGGCGTGCAAGCCCACTTTCGAGTCGCCCATGTCGCCCTCCAACTCGCCTTTCGGCACGAGGGCCGCCACCGAGTCAATCACGATGATGTCGATAGCGCCGCTGGAAATCAGCTGGTCAGCGATTTCCAACGCCTGTTCGCCGTTGTCGGGCTGGGCGATGAGCAGGTTGCTGGTGTCGATGCCGAGTTTCTCCGCATACGACTTGTCGAAGGCGTGCTCGGCGTCGATGAAGGCAGCCATGCCGCCTTTTTTCTGCGCTTCGGCAATCATGTGCATGGTCAGCGTCGTCTTGCCCGACGACTCCGGGCCGTAGATTTCGATGACGCGGCCACGCGGTACCCCGCCAATGCCCAGGGCAATGTCGAGCGAAAGCGAGCCAGTGCTGATGCTCGGAATGTTGTCAACTTTGTTGTCGCTGAGCTTCATCACGGTGCCTTTGCCGTAGGCTTTGTCCAGCTTATCGAGCGTGAGCTGGAGGGCTTTCATCTTTTCGGCGGCGGTGTTTACTTCGCCTTTTTCAGCCTTTTCAACTTTGTCGGTCTTTGGAGCCGCTTTGGTAGCTAGTGCCATGTGGGGGTGTTTAATAAAAACGGGTTAGGTTTGGTAAAGTTAACGGTTTTAGCCGGGTCGCAATCGAATAAATGAATGAGTCGCTGAAAGCCCGAAAAAGGCCCTTTTGCGGCGGCTTTTTCTAACACAGCACCCGTTGGTTTCGTGCCCTTGAAAGGGGAAATATATGAGGAATTATCTAAAAATCTTAGTTGGCCTTGTGGCTGTGCTAATTAAAGTGGGAGAGGCGCGGGCGCAGGTGGATAATCGGGCGTTTACATCGCCGGAACCAGGTCGTATTAACCAGGAAATTCTACCTGTAACTGAAGATGCGGAAGGCATTGATGCGCACGTTGCATCAGAAGCAGGCGATTTGAAAATTGCTGTACACTCCTTCACTTTCTTCAAAGACAACGAGTACTTCAACAAAATCGTCGACGGCTACACGCTGTTCGGCACGCAACTGAATCCGCAATTGGTCTATTATCCTACCAAAGACCTGCGCCTCGAAGCCGGCGTATTCCTCTGGAAAGACTTTGGCAACCCCACGCTGAAGCAAGTGCGGCCCACGTACCGCGCTACCTGGACAAAAGGCCACAACCGGTTTATTCTGGGTAATATCCGCCCCGCTCTCAACCACAACTACATCGAGCCCCTATTCAACTTCGAGCGCGTAATGCTAAAGCCGCTGGAAGAAGGCTTGCAGTACCGCTACCTCGGCAACCGGCTTTTCCTGGACGTGTGGGTGGATTGGCAGCGGCAGCAATACCGCTACAGCAATTATCAGGAGGAAATCGCGGGCGGCCTCAGCAGCCGCTACCGCCTCGGCGGCGACGGCAGCCGCTGGCAGGTTTCGGTGCCCTTTCAGTTCACGGCCCAGCACCACGGCGGGCAGATTGATACGCTCAGTAAACCTCTCCAAACGCTTTTCAATGAGGCAATCGGCATAGAAGCGCGGCGTTCTTTGAGTGGCTCGAACCTTCAGGCGCTGCGTTTCAGCGGCTACGTGCTCGGCTTCAACGACAACTCTCCAACGCACGGCCAACTGCCCTTCCGCAACGGCAGGGGCTTGTATTTGAACACCACCCTCGAAACCCGCTACGCCGACGTGATGCTGAGCTACTGGCAAGGCTCGCGCTTCATTGCGCCGCTGGGGGGCGACTTGTACCAAAGCGCCTCGCGCACGGTGTCGAACCCGGATTTTCTGGACCGCGAGCGGCGCATTTTGTTGGTGCGGCTGCTGCGCGACTTCCGCATCTCCGACGCGGCGGCCCTCACCGTACGCGTCGAACCAGTGTATGATTTCAACGCCAAGCTGCTGGATTTCTCGTTTGGCGTGTACCTGAATTTCCGGCAGGAATGGCTGCTGGGCAACACAGCCAAACGCGTGCGCGTGGGGCAATAATAATGTTGGCTCAGCAAGGAGCGGAAAAGCCGGGTGACGGCTAAGGGTGAGCACCATCGCGCGCCAGCCAGAAGCGGCGAATGTTGCCGGCCGCATCCGAGTTGCGAAACCAAGTGGGGCGTTTCGGCGAGGCCTCGGGCTGAAAGCCAGCGGCGCGGGCCACCGCCTGGCCACGGGCATTATCGACGTAGCAGCGAATGAGCAGGCGCTGGCTGCCCACTGTCCCAAAGCCAAACCCGATTACGGCCACCAACGCTTCGCGGGCATAGCCGTGCCCTTCGGCGGCGGCGGCCAAATAATAGCCGATTTCGGCCCGGCCCTGAAGCTGAGGCATAAGGCAAATGTCGCCCAGGTAAGCCGAGGTGAACCGGTGCCAGATGCCAAACACGTAGAAGCGGCCCGTGTGCCAGTCGTTGGCAAAATCGCGGAGGGCAACCGCAGCATCGGCCGGAACGCGCACGGCCCGCAGGCGGTCAGGAAAAGAAGCGCGGAACCGGCCGCGGTCGGCGTCGAGCAGGGCAAAAAAGCCGTCGGCATCGGCCGGTTCATAAGGCCGCAGGCAGAGGCGCGGGGTGAGCAGCGGAGCGCGGGGCAACATTATGAATGAAGAATGAGGAATGAGGAATGAAGAATTGCCAGCGAAAGCAAATGTTCTCATTCGCAACTTCTCACTGGTAGCTTGGAAGAAAGAAATTGTCAGCCAAGCTAAAATCCCTCATTTTTCATTCCTCATTCCTCATTCCTCATTAAGCGCAGCGTCAAGCGTACTGGCTGGGGCTGCCTAGCGACTGCTGGGTGCGCATCACGTTCACTTGCCGGGCGGCCTCGTTGAAGAATTCGAGCCGGCGGATGAGCATTTCCTTGGCGAGTACGCGCCCCTCGGGGGTGCGCATGGTGCCGCGCTTGTCGGCCAGCACGCGCTGCATCGCGGCCAGCGTCTGGCCCTCGTGCCGCATAAACTGCTGCTGAAATTCGGCCAGGCGCGCCGTGCCGGTAGCGGTGAGCGCAAAATCTTCGCCCGCGCCCTGGTTCAGCACCTCGCACAGCACGTAAACCTCAATGGGCAAGCTCGTTTCGAGGGCCGTGGTGCGCAGGTCGAGGCCGGCGGCCAGGGCGTCGAGAATGATGCGCACGTTGCGCTCAAATTGCTGGTAGTAGGCTTGGGCTTCCATTTTTCATTTAACAATTATCATTTAACATTTAACAGCCTTTTGGGCTGCGCACCATTTCACACTACCGCGCCATACGAAAACAGCAGCCTGTTAAATGTTAAATGATAATTGTTAAATGAGTTAAAGTAATTCTTTCACAATCTGCTCTACCCCAATGCCTTCGGCTTCGGCTTTGAAGTTGCGCACCAAACGGTGGCGCAGGATGGGCACGGCCACGGCGCGCACGTCCTCAATATCGGGCGAATACTTGCCGTTGAGCAAGGCGTTGCACTTGGCGCCCACGATGAGGTGCTGCGAGGCGCGCGGCCCGGCGCCCCATTCCAGCAGCTGGGTGGCGCGGGGCGCGGCCCGCTCGGTATTGGGCCGGGTTTTGTGCACGAGGCTCACGGCGTATTCCACCACGTTGTCGGCCACCGGCACCCGGCGCACCAGTTCCTGAAACGCCTGGATATCGGCCGCGTGCAGCACCTTGTTCACCGTCTGTTTGCGGTCGGAGGTCGTGTTTTTCACAATGCTCAGCTCCTCGGCGTAGCTGGGGTAGCCCAGCTCGATGTTGAACATAAAGCGGTCGAGCTGCGCTTCGGGCAAGGGGTACGTGCCTTCCTGCTCGATGGGGTTTTGGGTGGCCAACACGAAGAACGGGCGCTGAAGCGGGTAGCGCTGCCCGGCCACGGTCACGGCGTATTCCTGCATGGCTTCGAGCAGGGCGGCCTGGGTTTTGGGCGGCGTCCGGTTGATTTCGTCGGCCAGAATGATGTTGG
>CAXTCS010000336.1:0-4073 GCA_964242365.1 uncultured Hymenobacter sp.
ATCGTGCACAACGACGAGGAAGTGCAGCGCCTGGAAGCCCGCGGCCTGCGCATCATCTGCCACGAGCGGCTGGCCGAGCTGCGCGACGAGGCCGTGCTCATCCGGGCCCACGGCGAGCCGCCGGCCACCTACCAAATGGCCCTGGAAAACAACCTGACGCTGATTGACGCCAGCTGCCCGGTGGTGCTCAAGCTCCAAAACCGCATCAAAACCAGCTACGACAAGCAGGAAAAGATATTCATCTACGGCAAGCACGGCCACGCCGAAGTGCTCGGCCTGCTCGGCCAGACCAGCGGCAACGCCGTGGTGTTCGAAAGCCTCGACGAGCTGCTGGGCCACGAGCTGCCCGAAAACATTACCCTCTACAGCCAGACCACCAAGAGTACCAACAGCTTCTATAACATCAAGAATCAGCTGGAAACCCGTGGCTACCAGGTGAATGCCAACGACACGATTTGCCGGCAGGTGAGCAACCGCGACAAGGACCTGCGGCGCTTTGCCGCCCAATACGACCAGATTGTGTTCGTGTCGGGCACCAAAAGCTCCAACGGCAAAGTGCTCTACCAGGTGTGCCTGGAAACCAACCCGCAAACTCATTTCATCTCCAACGTGGGCGAAATCCAATCCGCCTGGTTCGGGCCGGGCCAGTCGGTGGGCATCTGCGGGGCCACCAGCACCCCCATGTGGCTGATGGAGCAGGTGCGCGACCGCCTGCTGGACCTCTAACCCCTGCATCTGGCGTGACTCCTGCTCTTTCTATTATTCCGGCAAAGAAGGTGGCCCCCGCGCCCCTCGGCACCACCGGGGTAGCGGTGGGCGGGCTGATTTTGCTGGCGTGGGCGGGGCTGCTGGCTTTTCTGCTGGCCTGGTACCGGCCCAACTGGCATTCGCCCGCGCCCTACCTGATGGTGTTGCTGCAAACGCACTTATACACCGGCCTGTTTATCACGGCCCACGATGCCATGCACGGCGTGGTGAGCCCCAACCAGCGCCTGAACAACGCCCTGGGCACCCTGGCCGCCGGCCTGTTTGCCTACAACTGGTTCCCTGGCCAGCTGCCCAAGCACCACGCCCACCACTGCCACGTGGGCACGCCAGACGACCCCGATTTCCACGACGGCCGCCACCCCGGCTTTCTGCCGTGGTTCCTGCGCTTCGCCTGGAACTACGTGACCTGGTGGCAAATACTGCTGATGGCCGCGACGTATAACGGATTGAAACTGTTTTTCCCGCAGGCCAACGTCGTTGCTTTTTGGATGGTGCCGGCGGTGCTGGCTACGTTTCAGCTCTTCTTTTTCGGCACCTACCTGCCGCACCGGGGCGAGCACGCGGCCGACAACCCGCACAAGTCGCGCAGCCAGTTTCGGCACCACCTGTGGGCGTTTGTGAGCTGTTATTTTTTCGGGTACCACTACGAGCACCACGACCAGCCTTATTTGCCCTGGTGGCGGCTCTGGCGCACCAAATAACAAAAGGCCCCGCTCCTCATGGAACGGGGCCTTTTTCGGGTCGAGACAGTTGGGGGATTAATGGCTCGCCGCGTCGGTGTGGGCGTTGCTGGTCTTTTTGCAGCAGTCGGGCAGGCGGTTGTAGGCGCGGGTGTCGGCGGTCAGGGCGTCGGCGTCGTAGCCGGTTTTTTGCACGGCGGTGCGCAGGGCGTCGGGCGTGGTTTTGTCGGCGCGGTACGTCACGGTGAGCACTTTGCTGGGCACGTCGAGCACGGCGCTTTGCACGCCTTTTTCGTAGGCCATGCTTTTTTCGATGCGGGCCTTGCACATGTCGCACACGGCGGAAGTTTTGAACTGGGCCGTGGCGGTGCCGGAGGTTTTGGCTTGGGCGGCCGGCGCGGTTTGCGCCTGGGCCGGGGGCGAGAAGCTCAACAAGGCAAACAGCGGGAGGGAGAGGAGGAATTTCATGATTAAAGCGCGTAAAAATTGTTGGTTGAAGTCAATGAACCTATTGGGTAACTGATGTTACGCACCAGGAATTAGCCCGGCTCACCGCGTAACAGCAATGCAAATTCAGATTGTGGTAACGCGGTATTTCAGGCCTGCGTATAAAAAAATCGGCAGTGGCTCAAAGCTGCCTTCAGACCAAGAATACCATGAGCCCTGCCGTCGATTTTTATTTCAATAAGGCCAAACAGTGGCAGGAAGAATTGGAACAATTAAGAATGCTTGTTCTTGACTGTGGGCTGGCCGAAGAATTGAAGTGGGGAGTTCCTTGCTACACCTTTCGGAAAGGCAACATCTGTTTGATACACATATTTAAATACTACTGTGCAATTTTATTTATCAAAGGGGCCTTGTTAAAAGATGCCAATGGTATTCTCATCCAACAAACGAAGAATACGCAGGCGGGGCGCCAGATTCGGTTCACCAATGTTCGGGAAATAGTTGAGATGGAACCCGTCTTGAAAGCCTATATTCAGGAAGCCATTGAGGTGGAAAAAACCGGTTTGAAAGTGAATTTTAAGAATGCGGAATTCATCATTCCCGAGGAGCTTCAACATAAACTAGCTGAAATTCCCACCTTGAAAACTGCTTTTAATTCATTGACGCCAGGACGTAAAAGAGCATACATTCTTTATTTTTCGGCACCCAAACAAGCCAAAACACGGGAGTCAAGGGTTGAGAAATGCATGCAACAAATTCTCAATGGAAAGGGATTAAATGATTAGGAGGTTCGATGAGCGAATGAATTATTAAACAGCTTCATTAACAAAATTGCGGCCGGAAAAGTCGAAGCAAAGTAGCCGCGCCGGCGCGCGGCTACTCGATGCGGTAGCGCAGGCCCGCGTAGGTCAGGCGGCCGTACACCGGCCCCCACACCATGGCCGCGTCGAAGCTGGGGCCAAACGGGTTGGCGGCCCCGTCGATGGGGTTGGGCTGGCGGTAGTTGGTCAGGTTTTCAACCCCCGCGTACACCTCCAGGCGCTTGAAGGCGCGGGTAAGCTGGGCATTGAGCAGGGCGTAGCGGGGCGAGGCTTCGGGCGCGTATTCCTGCCCCGAGCCGTGCGCGTGGGTGCTGCTGATGTGCGCCAACGGCCGTTGGCCGAACCATTGCACCGTGAAATCGGCCCGCCACTTGTCGAAGGCGCTGGCGTAGCCCAGGTTCACGAAAGCGCGGTGGCTGGGGGTGAGGGGCTTGGGCAACAATACGCCGTCGTAGGTGGTGCGCACGTCGAGGTATTTGTAGGCGCCTTTCACCTGCAAGCCTTTTAGCGGCTCGAATTGCAGCTCGCCTTGCAGGCTGCGGGCGAAGGACCGGCCGCCGGGCTCCAGGTTGTTGATGTAGACGAGGCGCGGCGACGAGTACATATCCGCCACCACCTGGTTGGTGAATTCGGTATCATAATAATCGACCACGAGCGTGGCCGGCCGGCCCAGCACCGTGAGGTACTGCGTGGCGCTGCCGCCCACGTTCCAGGCCCGCTCGGGCCGCAGGTTGTTGCCGATGTTGAACTCGCGGGCGCTGGCCAGCGCGGCGGCGTTGTCGGCGATGGGGTTGGCCACCCGAAAGCCCCGGCCGGCGGCCAGGCGCAGCACGGTATTCTTGGCGGCGTCGTACTTGAGGTTCAGGCGCGGCGTCAGCTGCCAGCCGTACAGGTTGTGGTGGTCGGCGCGCAGGCCGGCTACCACGGTCAGGTTGCGGCTATTCTGGTACGTGTATTCGGCGAAGGCGCCGGGCACCAGCTCGCGGCGGCTGGGGTGCTCGCGGGCGTAGGCGGCGGCCGGGGTTTCGGTGACGTAGGTGCGGCCGTCGCTCAGCAACTCCCGGTAGTCGTCGTACAAAAAGCTCAGGCCGGTGCGGTACACGTGGGCCGTGTTGCCGATGGCGCTCTGAAACAGCAGCGTGGCGAGGCCGGTGCGCTGGGTGCCGTCGTAGCGGCGGGCGGTGCGCCGCGTGGCGGTATCGCCAAGGGCGTAGCCGTACGAATAAGTCGAGGCGAAGTCGTGGTTGGTGCCGCTCAGCAGCAGGCCCAGGCTTTGGAAGGGCCGCGAGGGCCAGGTGTACGACGTTTTGGCGTAGCCGGTGTAGCGGGTGGTGGCCTGCGTGGTGCCGTAGTGCTG
>CAXTCS010000337.1:0-4047 GCA_964242365.1 uncultured Hymenobacter sp.
GCAGGGCGGCGGGCAGCGCCAGGGGCACGGCGGGGGCGGCGGGCAGCTCGGTGCCGGGCCGGGCCGGCAGCACGAAGCTGCTGGCCGGCTGGCCCGTGACGGTGGCCAGCGCGGCGGCGACTCCGGCCCGTTGGCGGGTGAGGTCGACCATGCTGGCTTCGACGTTGGCCAGCTCGGTTTCGGCGCGGCGGAAGCCAATCTCATTGTCGACCCCGGCCTGAAAACGGGCCTGGGTGAGCTGCACGTTTTGCACGCGGGCCTGCCGGGCGCTGTCGAGCACGGCCAGCTCGGCGTCGAGGCCGCGCAGGTTGAAGTAGTACGTGGCCGCGTCGGCGGTGAGCGACAGGCGCACGGCCTGCACGTCGGCGGCGGCAGCTTCGGCGTCGGCGCGGGCGGCCTGCACGTTGCGCCGGATGCGCCCCCACACGTCCACCTCGTAGCTCACGTTGAGCGGAACGTAGTATTGGGTTTGGGTGATGGGGTTGGCGGGCACGTCGAACGGCACCGGCCGCAAGCCCGAAAGCTGGGTACGGTAGGCCGAAGGATTGAGCGTGATTTCGGGGGTGCGATAAGAATCAGCCACTTGCAGGCGCGCACGGGCCTGGTCGACCCGCGCCAGGGCGGCTTGGGCGCTGAAGTTTTGCGCCAGCGCCAGCTCTTCGAGCTGCGTCAGGGCGGGGTCGTTGAACACCGCCCACCAGGCGGTTTCGGAGGGGATTTGGGGCAGCTGCCGGGGTTTGGCTTTGGCGGCGGCAGTGGTATCGGTGGCCGACGGGGCGGGAGTGGCCGCTGCCGTTTGCGCCTGGGTGGCGGGGCCGCCAAACGGGGCGGGGGACGCTTGTGCCCGCGTTTCGGCAGCGGTCGGAATGTGGGAGCCGGCGGTGTCGGCGGGCACGGCGTGCTGCCAGGCCACGGGCGTGGTCACGGCCGGCGGCCGGTAGTGCGACGCCGTGGCGCAGGCACCCAGCAGCAGCAAGCCAACAAAAGAATACGAGGGGCGGAAGGTCATGGGGAGTTGTCGGGTTTTCGTTCTCAGCTGCGGCGCGGCATTGGAAGCAGTAGGCCGTCATGCCGAGCAGAGCCGAGGCATCTCGCGTGTGGTAGTAAACCAATCGATTGAGTTAGTTGCGCGAGCGAGATGCTTCGGCTGCGCGGACGCCAGATGAGCATGACGGGCTTATTTGAACGGGCTCTAAGCTATTTCACCGGCGACGACACGCGGGGGGCATCGGGGTCGTTGAACCGGGCCGGGGCGGGCGGCGGGCCGGCGGGCTTGGCCGGGGCTTTGAAGTCCTTGGTTTGCACGGCCAGGCCTTCGGCCAGGTTTTCGGAGGGGTTCAGGACCAGCAGCTCGCCGCCTTTCAGGCCTTGCGATACTTCGAGCTGCGACCCGAAATCCCGGCCTGTGACGATGGGCTGATAATGGATTTTGCCGGCCTGCACCGTGGCCACGCGGGTCTCGGTGCCGCCGGGCACCAGGGCGTTGGCCGGGATGAGCACGGAGGGCGACGTGCGCGGCAAGTGAAACCGGACCTGGGCGTAGCTGCCGGGCCGCAGCTCGCCGCGGCCGTTGGGCACCTGCACCTCCGTGAGCAAGGTGCGGGTGTTGGGGTCGAGGGCGCCCGCGTCGCGCACCACGCGCCCGCTGAACGTGCGGCCCGGAAACTCGGGCACGATGTAATCGGCGACCAAACCGGTTTTGATGGCCTGCGCGAAGTTTTGCGGCACCTGCACGAAGGCCCGCAGCTTGTCGGTTTGCTCCAGCTTATACAGCTGCGAGCCCTGGGCGTTGCTGCTATTAACCAGGCTGCCCACTTCGACGTTGCGCTGCGTGACGATGCCGCTGAACGGGGCCGTGACGCGCCGAAAAGCCTGCTGCGCCAGCAATTGCTGCACGCCGGCCTGCTGGGCCGCGTACTGGGCCTGGGCCGCGTCGAGCTCCTGCTTGGAAATGGCGCCCGGCAGCGCCACGCCGGCCAGGCGGTTGTAGCTGGTGCGGGCCAGGCCGAGGTTGGCGCGCGATTCGGCAATCTGCTGGTCGAGCTCGGGGGTGGTGACCTCGGCCAGCACCTGCCCGGCCCGCACGCGCTGGCCAATATCGGCCGACCACGACTTGACGAAGCCGTTGGCGCGGGCGAAAATGAACGTTTCGCGGTTCGATTTGGTGTCGGCGGGCAGGGTAACGGTGGTGGTGTCGGGCGCGGCTTTGGCGGGCACCACGGTCACGGTGGGGGCGGTGGCGGCGTTCTGGCTGGCCTCCTGGTCGCGGGCCTTTTCCTGCTTGTGGCGTGGCACGTAGCCGAGGGCAAACAAGCCGCCGAACACGGCTAATACGATGAAGATGAGCAGCCAGAAGCGGCCGGAGCCGGAAGAATTAGTATCGGACATTAGTATGGTGGTCAATCAAAATCAAGAACGTCCTGCTCATCTGGCATTGGCGCAGCCGAAGCATCTCGCGTGCTGCACCAACCCAACCGTTAGCTACGCTGACCCGACGGTTCAACGACGCGGGCGAGATGCTTCGGCAAGCTCAGCATGACGTTCTTTTCTTATGGATTTGGATTACGCTTTGGCCGTTTCCACGGCCGCGGGCTTCTTCAAATAGGAAAACATGATGGGCACGAAAAACAGCGTGGTGACGGTGGCCAGCATAAGGCCGCCAATCACGGCCCGGCCCAGCGGGGCGTTTTGCTCGCCGCCCTCGCCCATGCCCAACGACATGGGCAGCAGGCCGATAATCATGGCCAGGGCGGTCATCAGCACGGGGCGCAGGCGGGTGAAACCGGCGTCGAGGGCGGCGTCGCGCGGGCTCAGGTCGGGTTCTTCCTCGCGCCGCTCGTTGGCGAACGTGACGAGCAGGATGCTGTTGGCCGTGGCCACGCCGATGCACATGATGGCGCCCATCAGGGCCGGCACGCTGAGCGTGGTTTGGGTGACGAACAGCATCCAGAGAATGCCCGCCAGCGCGCCCGGCAGGGCCGTGATGATGATGAGCGGGTCCATCCAGCTTTGGAAATTGACCACCATCAGCAAGTACACCAGGATGATGGCCCCGGCCAGCCCCAGCCCCAGGCCAACAAACGAGGTGCGCATCGAATCGGCTTGCCCGCGCAGGGCCAGCGTGGTGCCTTTGGGCAGCTGCTTGGTGGCCTCGGCCAGGATGGCGCGCACGTCTTTGCTCACGCCGCCGAGGTCGCGGCCCGACACGCTGGCGTAGAGGTCGACCGTGCGCTGGATGTTGTAGTCCGACGCCACGGCCGTGGTTTGCGTGCGGCGCACGGTGGCGAAGCTGCTGAGCAGCTGGGCCTCGGGCTGGGTGGCGCTGGTGACGCCGATGGCCCCGATTTCGTCGAGCGTGGACAGGGCCCGCGGCGGCGTTTGCACGGCCACCGTGTAGTTGACGCCGGTGGTCGGGTTGAGCCACTGGTTGGGGTTGGTTTGGGTGCTGGAGGAGAGGTTGACCAGCACGTTGTTGGCGATGTCGCGCTGGGCCAGCCCGGCTTCCTGGGCCCGCACCCGGTCGATGTCGACCCGCAGCTGCGGCTGGTCGAAGGCCTGGTAAATGAAGGCATCGACCACGCCGGGCACCTGGTTGATTTTGGCCCGCAGCTCGCCCGCGATGCGCTGGTTGGCCAGCTTGTCGCGCCCGATTACCTGAATGTCAATCGGGGCCGGCAGGCCGAAGTTCAGCGTCTGGTTCACGATGTCGGCCGGCTGGAAGAAGATGGTCAGGTCGGGCTGTTGCTGGTGCAGCCGGCGGCGGATTTCGTTGATGTACTCGCCCGTCGGCCCGTGGTCCTCCTTCATGCTCACCAGGATTTCGCCGTCGCCGGCCCCGATGGTGGGGTTGTCGCTGAGCAGTAAGTTGATGGGAACGACGGGCAGGCCGATGTTGTCGAGCACCAGGTCCAGCTCCTGGGCCGGAATCACGCTGCGAATCACGTTTTCTACCTGCCGGAAGCGGACTTCGGTTTCTTCGACCCGCGTGCCGGTGGGCACCCGCACGTGCAGGCGCAGCTGGCCGGCGTCGACGGTCGGGAAGAAGTT
>CAXTCS010000338.1:0-4031 GCA_964242365.1 uncultured Hymenobacter sp.
GCCCCCGCCCGCCCGAGCAAATGACCAGCCCCGGCCCCGGCGACCCCGACAACCCGGTGCCCGCCCTGGGCGATGTGCCCGAGCAGCGCGGCCGGCGCGGGGCCGCCGCCCGCCCCCTCAACCGCCGCAACAGCCGGGGCCGAAGCGACACGCCCCGCCCCGAGGGCGAAGCCGGCGAGCCCCGCCCCGACGGTGGCCGCAACCGTCGCCCCGACCCGAAAGATGCCCCCAGCCAAGGCCCCCGGCGCACCGATGCCGCCCCCGATGCCAACACCCCGCCACGCCCCGCTGCCGAAGGCGCCGCCGGCGAACCCCGGCCCCGCCGGGAAGGCGGCGAACGTCGCGGCGAAGGCGGTGAGCGGCGCGAAGGCCGCGGCGGCCGCAACCGGCGCGGTGGCCGCGGCCCGGCCGAAGGCGGCGGCGCGCCCGATTCTTCGCCCGCCCCAGCCGGCGCGTAACCCGTGCCGTTTTCAAACTCTCAATTAGTTAGTTGTCCGTTGTTAGTTGTCCGTTGTCCGTTTCAAAACGCCCAGACTGACAACGGACAACTGACAACGGACAACTAAAACCCTTCGATTCCTTACATGAACCACCGCTTTGCACTCCGATGGGCGACGGCCGTCGGGCTCCTGTGCACCCTCGCCGCCTGCGACCCCAACCGGGTATTCGAGCAGAACATTGATTTCCCGAAATATTCCTGGGACGTGCAGCAAAAGCCGGCTTTTACCTTCGCCATTCAGGACACGGCGGCGCGCTACGACGTTTATTTCAACGTGCGCTACGCCTCGGCCTACGGCTTCTACAACCTGTACACGAAGCACACCCTGGCTGGCCCCGGCGGCCCGGTGGGCCCGCCCCTGCTGCACCAAATGCTGCTGATGGACCCCAAAACCGGCGAGCCCAAGGGCAGCGGCACCGGCGATATCTACGACTTGCAGCTGCTGGCCCTGCCCCGGCAGCGCTTTGCCCGGCCCGGCAATTACACCCTCACCTTGGAACAATACATGCGCCAGGACCAGCTGCCGGGCCTCATGGCGGTGGGCGTGCGGGTGGCCCGGCACGAGGCCAAAAAGTAGCGTTGGCCTGGCAAATCCGTGGTGCGCCCGCACCTCGGGCCAAACGCAAAAAGTCCGGCTCCGCGCACTGCGGGGCCGGACTTTTTGTTTGCACTGCGGGGCGTTGCGGCCTTATTGCAGCCGGGTTACGTCGACCGCGTTGGGGCCTTTTTTGCCTGCTTTGATGTTGAACTGAACCCGGTCGCCTTCCTGAATTTCGTGAATGAGGCCGGTTTGGTGGACGAAGATTTCCTCCTGGTTGTCGTCGGCCAGGATGAAGCCGAAGCCTTTGGTGTCGTCGAAAAATTTAACGGTGCCGGTAAGCATAAGCGGATGAAGTGGGTAAATGAATGGGCGTTGGCGTAACGCACCCGGCCCGGCCGGGGTTGGCGGCTTTGGGGAAGCACGACCGGCCGCGGCCCGGCAAAGGTAAAATCGCGGCAACGAATTGCCTCAACCCTGGCGGCGCACCCGCGCCGAATTGTTGCGAATGAAAACAACGGGTTGGGGGGCGCGTATAGCCAAAGGACGGGTCCCACCACCGATTCCCCCCCCCCCTTATTTATACGTCATGGAAAACGAGGAAATAAACCTGAATACCGAGTCCAACGACATCGCGGGCAACCGCATCAACGGACCGGTGGGCAACACGGCGGCCAAACCCGGCCTGCCCGGCGCGGGCACGGGCATACCCGGCGGCCCGCCCACGCCGCCCGCCTCCGAGGCCAGCGGTGCCGCGCCGACGTCGAGCGAGGCGTTGGCTGAATCTGAGATGAGCGTGGGCCACGGCGCCGTAGAGCCGCTTTCCGCTCCGCAGGAGAACAAGGAAGCCAACCCCGCCGACCTCACCCCGACCCCGACGGGTGCGTACGGCGGCAATTTCAGCAACAGCACCCAAAACAGCTACCACGACCAGGACCGCCGCGAAAACCAGGACAGTGACCCCAACCGGGGGGAATTTGGGGCGCAGGACCTGGCCGGCACCACCCACGGCGGCTTCGGCAACCAAAACCGGCTGGCCGACTACGAGCCCCGCGATTCGGCCGAGGACCGCTACTACGGCGGCCCCGGCCGCACCGGCCCGCAGGACAATGCCTACCGCGCCTACGACGGCCGCGACGCCCGGCCCGACGCCCGCACCGAATACGGCTTCGAAGCCGCCAACCCCGTCGCCAACACCCCGGGCCAGGCTGCCGACAACGGCTCTGCCCGAAACGGCGACTTTGACGGCCCCAACGCCGACAACCGCAACCAGCCCGACCGCGCCGACCCCAACAGCGCCCGCCAAAACGACAACGGCTCGGCCCAAGGCCCCGACAGCGGCTTCGCCAGCGACTACGGCCACACGTCGCTGCGCGGCGCGGCGGCCCCAAATACCGCCCCCGACCAGGCCCCGGCCCGTCCCGACCGCCGCAACCAAAGCGAGGACTACCTGCCCGCGCAAGGCGGTTTCGACCACCAGGGCCGCCGCGACGAGCAGCACCCCGGCTACTCTACCAACGGCCCCGAGCTGGCCGACCAGCGCGGCCAGCGCCCCGCCAGCAGCCAGGGCTACGGCGACCGGGGCCGCGAGGAACCCCGGCGCACGCCCGACTTCGGCACCGGCGACGACCGCAACGGCTACGTGCAGTCGAGCGAAGGCGACTCGGCGCAGGGCATGGGCTCGCGGGGCGGCTCCTACAACGACGAGTACGACGACAGCCGGCCCGGCAGCACGGCCGGCGCGCCGGCCCAAGGCGACCAGCGCCGCGAGGACACCGACCAGGACTACGGCCAGGCTGCGCGCGCCGAAAACCGCACCGGCGACGACAACGCCGACGACCACGGCGCCCCCCGGCGAAACGCCGGCCGCGACGGCGAAGCCGACGAATAGGCCAGCGCCCACCCAATTGCATCACTATAGCGGTTCTCCGATTCCCCGACCGCACCGCGTACACGAACCGGAGAACCGCTCTAAAAAGGCTTGCCACTGATTGGGCAGGCTTTTTTTGTGCCCAACCCTTGGTCCGAATCGGGAAGGAGGCAGGCGGGTGGCCTTATTACCCGGCCAGTATGTAAATTTACCAACAAGGCCCCTGCCGTGCTGCGTTGGCCAAACATGGTTTTACCCGGCCGTTGGGTGGCTGAAAAAGAGCCTATTTCCGGTCCTCGGGCGGTGCTTTTGGGCCCGTAATCGTTCAAAATCAGTTGCTAAATTGTATGTTTACGGCTTGTTAGCCCCGCGCTTATGCCCGCTGTCGTCCGCGCCACCCCCGATTTTTTTGACCAACTGACCAACGACCTGCTGGTCTTGCGGGTCGTGGCCCAGCAGCGCTTTCGCCCCCTGAGCGCCGAAGAGCTGAACCGCCGCCCCGGCCCCAGCCGCTGGAGCGCCGGCCAGTGCCTCGAACACCTCAACATCGTGGGCGGCTACTACTTGCCCAGCATCGCGGCCCGCATCGTGCGGGCGCAGGCCCGCGGCTCCAAGCCGGCCGCTACGGCCAAGCAGGGCGTCGTCGGGCGGCGCTTCATAGAAGCCACGCGCACGCCGGCGAGCATCAAGGCCACCACCTCGCCCCAGCGCTACGCGCCCACCGGCACCCGCCTGCCCCGCACGGTCACGGAGGTGTTCAGCCGCCAAATCGACGAGCTGCTGCGGCTGGTGCTGCTGGCCCGGCAGGTAAACGCCAACGCCATCCGCATTCCCAACGCCATATTTCCGCTCCTGCGGCTGCGCCTCACCGACCAGCTGGAATTCCTGGTAGCGCACATGCAGCGGCACGTGGCCCAAGCCGAAGCCGTGCTGATTGGCAGCGGAATCAGCGCCAAAAAATCAGCCGCGTAAGTGGCCGTTCAAAGGTAGACAGGCCACAAAGGCCGTCATGCCGGACGCTGCTAGAACGTCATGCAGAGCGCAGCGAAGCATCTTGCCCGCCACAAGTAATCAATGCCATTGCAACGAAGCGGGCAAGATGCTTCGCTGCGCTCTGCATGACG
>CAXTCS010000339.1:0-4020 GCA_964242365.1 uncultured Hymenobacter sp.
AGGTCTTTGTTGCGCTGCTTTTCCAGCGCGTCAATCTGCTCGAACAGCACTTCTTTCTGCGCCACGTCCAGCTGCGGCTGCGTGTCGATTTGCTGGTGCAGACCGGCAATCTGCCCGTCGAGGCCGGCGAGGCGCTCGGCAATGCGGGCGCGCACGCCATCGGTCTGGGCGCGCAGCTGGTCGTCGGTCAAGCCGGCCAGTTTGGCATATTCGGCATTAATCAGCGCCACGTAGGGCACGATTTCTTTTAAATCGCGCTCCGACTTGGAGCCAAATATTTTGGCGACGGTCTTGCCTAGGAATTCTAACATCAGGTAGTTTTTTAGCGATTAGCGCCGGGGCGCACCCCAAATTTACGGAGCGTTCCGCTAAAACCGTCCCAAAACGAAAAGCCCCGCCAAAATGGCGGGGCTTTGCTGAACGTAAAAGCAGCAGATGAAGAGCGTCATGGCGAGCGCAGCCGAGACATCTCGCGTGCAGTAGTAACTCAATCGATTGGATTACTGCCGCACGCGAGATGTCTCGGCTGCGCTCGCCATGACGCTCTTTATATCCTGAATAGGAGCAAAAAGTTACTCCTGCTTCGGCGAGCGGCTCACCAGCTTCTCCACCAGCGCGGTGCTGCCCGAAATGGCGGGGCGGGCGGGCTTGGCGGCGTTTTCCCGCTCGGTCAGCTTCTTGTACAAAGTCAGCGCCTGGGCCACTACCTGGTCCATGTTGTAGTACTTGTAAGTGGCCAGGCGGCCCACAAAATGCACGTTGGGCGTTTCATCGGCCAGCTTCTTGTATTTGTTGTACAGCTCGGCGTTTTCGGCCATCGGAATGGGGTAGTACGGGTCGCCCTCGGCCTGCGGGTACTCGTACACGATGGCGGTTTTGGGGTGGTCCTGGCCGGTAAGAGCCTTAAATTCAGTGATGCGGGTATAAGGGTGCTCGTTGGGGTAGTTCACTACGGGCGCGGCCAGGTGCTTTTCCTTGTTGAGCGTTTCGTGCTTGAACTCCAGCGAGCGGTAGGGCAGCTTGCCGAAGGTGAAATCGAAATACTCATCCACCGGGCCGGTGAAAATCATTTCCTTGAAAGGAATAAAACCCATCACCTCGTGGTAATCGGTGTTGAGCATCACCTTGATGTTCGGGTGGTCGAGCATCTTCTCAAACATCCGGGTGTAGCCGTGCAGGGGCATGGCCTGGTAAGTGTCGGTAAAGTAGCGGTCGTCGCGGTTGGTGCGGGTAGGCACGCGGCTGGTCACCGATTTATCGAGTTGCGAGGGGTCGAGGCCCCACTGCTTGTTGGTGTAGTTCTTGAAGAATTTATTGTACAGCTCGCGCCCTACTTTGCTCACCACCACGTCTTCCGACGTGCGAATGACGGGCACCGACTCAGCCACCGAAGCAAAAAACTCGTCCAGCTCGAAGCTGGTCAGGTTGAGGCCGTAGAGCTTGTTGATGGTGTCGAGGTTGATGGGCATCGGCACAAACTGGCCGTCGACGGAAGCCAGCACGCGGTGTTCGTAGGGGCGCCAGTCGGTGAAGTTGCCGAGGTAGTCGAAAACGTCCTTCGAGTTGGTGTGGAAAATGTGCGGGCCGTACTTGTGCACCAGAATACCGTCCTCGTTATAATGGTCGTAAGCATTGCCCGCAATGTGGCTGCGCTTGTCGATGATGAGGACTTTTTTGTTGCTGCGGGTGGCCAGCCGTTCGGCCAGCACGCTGCCGGCAAACCCGGCCCCAACAATGAGGTAATCGAACATGGTGCGTAGGTGTATAGAAACGTGGGAAGGAAAAGTTAGATAAATACGGGCGTTTGGTGTTCGGACCGGCTGGGCTAAGCCGTTGGCGGCCACGTCACCTCCGAAACTTTGGGGGCAAGCAGGGGGGCGCCGGCCAGGGTGGTCGTGGCGGCATCGGGGGTTTTAGCGGCGAGGCGCTGCTGCATCAGGTCCACCATTGCCCGCCAGGTTTGGTCCCAGGAAATGGTGGCCAGGTAATCGTCGGTGCGCTGGCGCCAGTCGGCGTCGGTGCGCTGCGCCAGGGCCTTTGCGATGGCCTTGCCAAAATCGGCGGCATTGTCGGCAATCTGCACGAGGTTCAGGTCGCCGTAGGGCCGCACCACATCGCGAATGGGCGTGCTCACTACGGGGTTGCCGGCGGCCAGGTATTCCGGCGTTTTGGTCGGCGAGATGAACTTGGTGCTTTCGTTGTCCGCAAAAAGCAACGTTGCTACTTCCCAACCTTTTAAGTAGGCGGGAAGTTCCATGTAGTCCTTGCCGCCGAGGTAGTGCACGTTGGCCGTGTGCGGCAGGGTGGCCGGGTCAATCTTCACCACCGGCCCGATGATGACAAACTGCCATTCCGGGTGGTTCTGGGCCAATTCGCGCAGCAGCTCAATGTCCAGCCGCTCATCAACCACCCCAAAAAAGCCCACCCGCGGGTGCGGAATGCCGGCCTGGTCGGCGGGCTCGGCCAGCGGGCCGCGGGCCTGGCCGAAGTGGGCCTTGTCGATGCTGCTGGGAAAGGCGTGGGCATCGGGGTGTTGCTCGCGCTTGGCTTCGTAGAGCGTCTGGCCGCCAGTGAACACGAGGTCAGCTTTTTGGAACAGCTCCTGCTCGCGGCTTTTTAGCTCCGGGTGCGCAAACTTGAAGTTGGCCAGCTCGTCCATGCAGTCGTACACGGTGAGCTTGGGGCGGAACTGGCGCGACTTGCCCAAGGCCATGGGCGTGTAGTACCAAAAAATGTAGTTTGTAACTCCTTGGCCATTAAAATAATAACTCAGCGCCTCGAATTGAGCCTGGTCGCTGGCGGCTTCGTCGGCGCGCAGGCGCTGAGGCAGGTGGACCACCACCACTTTCAGGCCGTTTTGCCGGTCTTTGATTTCGACGTGCGGCTCAACCGCGTCGTCGTTGTGGTAAAAGGCGTCTTCCACGTAAAACACCCGGCCATGCTGGGCAAAGCGGGAAAGCAAATGCTGGGGCCGCTGCCACACAAAATCCCAGTGCAGGTGCGCGAAGCACACGAGGTCGGGCAGGGTGTAAGGAGCACTGGTTTCAGCAGTTGATGCGCTGGGCTGGACAGCGTTGGCGGAGGCACGCAAGGGCACTTCCACCGTCGGAGAAGGTGGCATGAAAAACGGCAAGAAGATGAGTTTCGCGCCGTGCCGGTATAACTCGGGATAGAACGGCCGGGACGCTTGCCACCTTATACGGCAGCGGCCGGCCGAAGGATATGCTTCAGCTTAGTTTGTCGATAAATATAAAAACAGTTATTATATTTATAATATTTTTAATAAGATAAATGATAAATAAGTTTAATATATCTATAGTACATATTGCCACTCCACGGCGTCGACCCAGCCGGCGGCCGTGCGCAGCCATGCCCGGCGGGTGCCTACCCGCCGAAATCCAGCCGCCCGAAACAGCTTCATACTAAGCCGATTATTGGCCCCAACGGTGGCATAAAGCTGGTGCAGGCGCAGCACCTCGCGGGCATGGGTTTGCAGCAGCGCCAGGGCCTGGCGGGCGTAGCCGTGGCGCCGTTCGCGGGCCAGCACGGCGATGCCCACGCCGGCCCGCTGGTGCAACGGGTCGTAGTCGAAGAGGTCGACCACACCCACGGCCGGGCCGCCAATATCCGTAGTAATTACGAGGCGCAATTGGCGCACTACGTAGAAATCGGCGGTGGCGTGGGCCAGGTACTCGCGCAGGGCGTGGCGCGACACGGGCGCCAGCGTGTCGGACACGCCCCAGATGTCGGGGTCGTTTTCGAGGGCGTAGAGAAACTCCAGGTCGTCGGGTTCGAGGGCGCGCAGCTGGACCATAAAAAGGCGGGCTAAACGGTGCCCTCGAACACGCGCACGGCGGGCCCGCTCAGCCACACGTCGGCGAAGCCGCCGTCGGGGCGCGGGCGGAAGGCTACTTCGAGCTCGCCGCCGGGCGTGCGCAGGCGCACCGGCGAAACCGCCCCGCGCCGCGACGCCGCCAGCGCCACGGCCGTGACGCCGGTGCCGCAGCTCAGGGTTTCGTC
>CAXTCS010000340.1:0-4013 GCA_964242365.1 uncultured Hymenobacter sp.
AGTCGCCCCAGACGTTCAAGCAGCTGCTCATGGTGTCGGGCTTCGACCGCTACTTCCAGATTGTGAAGTGCTTCCGCGACGAAGACCTGCGCGCCGACCGCCAGCCCGAGTTCACGCAGATTGACTGCGAAATGGCTTTCGTGACGCAGGAAGACATCCTGAACACGTTCGAAGGCCTGGTGCGCTACCTGTTCAAGGAAATCAAAAACCTCGATTTCCCCACCGTGCCCCGCATGACTTACGCCGACGCCATGCGCGACTACGGCAACGACAAGCCCGACACGCGCTTCGAAATGAAGTTCGCCGACCTCACCGCCACCGTGCAAGGCCAGGGCTTCCCCGTGTTCGACAGTGCGGAAATCGTGCTCGGCATCAACGCCGCCACCTGCGCGGCCTACACCCGCAAGCAGCTCGACGAGCTGACCGACTTCGTAAGGCGGCCCCAAATCGGGGCTACCGGCCTCATCTACGCCCGCGTGGAAGCCGACGGCGCGGTGAAATCCTCGGTCGATAAGTTCTACGCGCAGGACGAGCTGCGCAAGTGGAGCGCCGCGCTCGGCGCCAACCCCGGCGACCTGCTGTTACTGCTCGCCGGCCCCGAAGCCAAAACCCGCAAAGCCATGAGCGAGCTGCGCCTCGAAATGGGCCAGCGCCTCGGCCTGCGCAATAAAGAGGCTTTTTCGCCTCTGTGGGTGGTCGATTTCCCCTTGCTCGAATTCAGCGAAGAGGAAAGCCGCTACTTTGCCATGCACCACCCCTTCACCTCGCCCAAGCCCGAGGATTTGGCCCTGCTCGACTCCCCGGCCACCATCGGCCGGGTGCGCGCCAATGCCTATGACCTCGTCATCAACGGCGTGGAAGTAGGCGGCGGCTCCATCCGCATCCACGACCGCGCCGTGCAGTCGCGCATGTTCGGCCTGCTCGGCTTCACCCCCGAAGAAGCCCAGGCCCAGTTCGGCTTCCTGCTTGACGCCTTCGAGTACGGCGCGCCGCCCCACGGCGGCCTCGCCTTCGGCTTCGACCGCCTGTGCAGCCTCTTCGGCGGTTCGGATTCCATTCGCGACTTCATCGCCTTCCCCAAAAACAACTCGGGGCGCGACGTAATGATTGACTCGCCCTCGCCCATTTCGGCTGTGCAATTGAAGGAACTGAGCATCGCCACGGCGGTCGTGGCGAAATAGAACCCTTCTGATTTGCGGCCTGTTTCTCCGCTGAATTAATCACCTACAACTCATGGCATTTCGCAAGAAAGAAGAATTGTCCGGCCGGGCGATGAAGCGACTATTGAAGCGCGCCGCCGAGGCCGTAGTGGAAGAAAACACCCAAAAGGGATTTTCCATCACCGTGCTGGAAAACGGCCGGATTGTTGAAATCGACCCCGACGGTACCAGGCGGGTAGTTAGCGAAAACGCCCCGCGTGTTGTGCAGGTGAGCACCGAGCCCTTCACCCTTGAGTAAGTCAGTTGAGATTCCATGCCTGCGAATGCTGGCCGGGCCAAATGGGTCTGGCAAGTCATTTCTGGTACCTTTATTGGCGGAAGAGGTGACTTTGGGCATCATCGTGAATGCCGATGAGATTGAGGAAACCTTACGAAAACAGCCCACTGGTTCCCGGCTGCTGAATCTGCGCAATTGGAACATCCAGCTTACCAATACCGAATTACAGGCATTTGCGGCGCGGCCCGGTTCGCAACGCTTGCCCAAAGAGCAGGCCAGCCAGTTAAGCATTGAGCAAAATGTGCTCTTGCTGAGCCATGCGCATTTAGATTCTTATCTGGCCGCTTGGATAGCTGAGTTGTTACGGTTTCATCTGCTAGCCAGCCGGCAGTCACTGACGTTTGAAACGGTTATGTCCCATCCATCGAAGCTGGATTTTTTGCGTGAAGCCCGGCTGGCCGGTTACCGCACGTATCTGTATTTTGTGGCTACTGCCGACCCGGCAATCAATATTGCTCGCGTAGCTGTTCGCGTAGCCAAAGGTGGTCATCCCGTCGCGCAGGATAAAATTGTGGGCCGTTACCACCGGACCTTATCTCTGTTGCGGCCCGCCCTTAAGCTCACTGACCGCGCCTATATTTATTTTTGATAATTCGGGCAATGAACCCGTGTTGGTGGCGGAAGTAATGAACGGAAAAGAAGTAACCTACAAAACGGCCCAAGTGCCAAGCTGGGTCAATGAGGCTATAGGATGAGCAAGCAGTAGTAGAAACGGAAGCGGCGACTGATTCTTCAGTCGCCGCTTCCGTTTCTATATAAGCTCTTTCAAGCTAAATAATGCCCTCGCATTTTGCGTGGAGTAAAGTTCAGGATTTGTCCATTCCCGGCAGAAAGATTCAAAATCCTGAACGCCTCCAGATGAGCCAATATCTTTATGTACGGGTTTAATTTCTAATGTCCCAATTTGCTCAAATTGATTTGCTAAGGAACGTAAAAGCTTTGGTCCCATTGAGATTGTATCAAGCCACGCACCATAATTGCCAAAGCCTAGCGGTTTTTTTCTGCCCACTATCTCAGCATTTCTGATATCATCAATAGTCGGCTTGTGTTTCCCTTTATAAGTAGAAGCAACAAAGAAATAGTGGCAACGCCCTTGATGTTGCATAATATTGACCAAAATGGTTGCGCAATAATTCCCATCAGGAAGTTGGAATGTTAAAACCGCATTTTCCTCAAGAACGAATTTAGTAACCTGCTTATAAACCCTGCGCTTGCGGATTTTAGGATTAGGCTGCGCCAGTTTCTCGCGAAGCTTCTCCAATTCGCGTTGGCGCTTTTGTCCTTCTTTTATGCCGCATTCTTCTGTCCAGACTTTGACGCCCGCGCCTCGCACGATTGCCTCGTCAACTTCTGCCATTACCTCTGGCGTTAACTGTTCCGTCTGCCAAAGGGCTAAGGCATAAACTGTAATATAAACTTCGTAGTCGAAGCCATCCTCTTCATCAAAGGGTTCTTCAACTGCTGCTTTGATTTCCTCAAGGGGAGTTCCGGCATCATACATTTCCATGAATTTGCCATAGATGTCTGACGCCAAATCACCATCAATAATTTTTACTCCGTCTGTTGCCATTAACGCGGATTTGGAAAATGCAATACTTAAAAAAGCGGCAACTGAAGCTTCAGTTGCCGCTTTTGTTTCTTAAAAGCTGCTCATCAAAAATTCCGTTCGCCCGTCTCGCGCTTGCCCAGCATCACCGAGCCGACCATAGCGGCCAGCAGCAGCACCGAAGCCAACTCAAACGGCAGCGAGTATTGCTGAAACAACACCAGGCCCAGCTTGTCCACCATGCCGACTTGCGAATCGAAGCTAGCCGGGTCGTAGCCGGCGGGGTTCACGTTGCGCATAGCGGCCACCAGTATCAGCAGCAGCGAGCCACCGGCGATGGCGGCCGCAAACTTGGCCAGTGCCGGCTTGTGGGGCTCGGTATCCTCGTTCAGGTTCAGGAACATAATCACGAACAGGAACAGCACCATGATGGCACCGGCGTAGACGATGATGTTAACGGCTGCCAAAAACTGTGCATTTAAGAGCAGGTAGTGGCCCGAGAGCGTAAAGAACGTGAGAATGAGAAACAGGACGCTGTGCACCGGGTTTTTGGCCAGCACCACGCCCAACGCACTCAGCAAGGCCACGAACGAAAGAAAGAGAAAGAGGGACATAAGGACAAGAAAGAACGTCATGCAGAGCGTAGCGAAGCATCTCGCGTGGCTCACTGATTAAATCGTTTAACGATGCGGGCGAGATGCTTCGCTACGCTCTGCATGACAAGAAACTACGCCAGCTGCGTGCGCAGCTTATCGGCCTGCTCGGGCGTGAGCTGAATGCCGCGCTTTGAGCGGTTGTCCGGCGTTACGGGCTCTACCAGCCGGTCTTTGCCGTAGATGAACTCGTCGCGCTCGAAGCGCGGCGGGGCCATTTTGTCGGCTTGCAGGTACACGGCCGCCTTGGGGCAGGCTTCTTCGCACAGGCCGCAGAAGATGCAGCGCAGCATGTTGATTTCGTAGCTGACGGCGTA
>CAXTCS010000341.1:0-3980 GCA_964242365.1 uncultured Hymenobacter sp.
GGCGAAAACTCCGACCAGAGCTTCCAGTACGTGATTAAGTACACCGGCAAGCTGATTACGGAAGAGCAGTTTGGCAATATCGTGCTCAAGGCCACCGGCCAGAACGGCCAGCTGCTGCACCTCAAGGACGTGGCCCGCCTGGAGCTGGGCGCCCAGGACTACAGCAGCAACAGCGCCACCTTCGGCAAGCCCTCGGTGGGCATTTCGGTCAACCAAACGCCGGGCTCCAACGCCCGCGAAGTCATCAACAAGTCGGTGGCGGTGCTGGCCACGGCCGAGAAGTCGTTTCCGGCCGGCATTCACTACACCAACCTGGTGAACATCAACGACTTCCTGGACGCCTCGATTGATAAGGTAATCCATACGCTGGTCGAGTGCTTCGCGCTAGTGTTCCTGGTAATTTTTATCTTTTTGCAGGATTTTCGCTCCACCATTATCCACGGCGTGTCGGTGCCGGTCTCGATTATCGGCACGTTTTTCTTCCTCAAGGTTTTTGGTTACAGCATTAACCTGCTGACGCCCTTTGCCCTGGTGCTGGCCATCGGCATCGTCGTGGACGACGCCATCGTGGTAGTAGAGGCCGTGCACGCCAAGCTCGAAAGTGGCTACACCTCGCCGCGCAAGGCGGCAATTGATGCCATGAGCGAGATAACCGGGGCCATCCTGAGCATCACGCTGGTGATGTCGGCGGTGTTCTTCCCGGTCACGTTTATTACGGGCTCGGTGGGCGTGTTTTACAAGCAGTTCGGTATCACGCTGGCGGTGGCGATTCTGATTTCGGCCGTCAATGCCCTGACCCTGTGCCCGGCGCTGGCGGCGCTCTTCCTGCTGCCGCCCCACCACGAAGAAGCCAAGCAGGCCGAAAAAAAGACGCTCATGCAGCGCTTCAGCGTGAGCTTCAACGCCGCCTACGACGCGCTGGTGGCCAAGTACACGCGGGCCGTGCAGTTTCTAATGGCCCGCAAGTGGCTGGCGCTCATGGGTGTGGCCGGGTTTGGGGTGGGCTTGTACGTGCTGATGACGAGCACGCCGAGCAGCTTCGTGCCCAACGAGGACATGGGCACCATCTTCGTCAACATTTCCCTACCCCCCGCCTCGACCCTGGAGCGCACCACGGCCGTCAACAACCAGGTGGACAGCCTCATCCGCACCATTCCGGCGGTGCGGGGCACGCTGCGCATCACGGGCCAGAACTTTCTGGCCGGCAGCGGCAGCGCCTACGGCATGGTGGTGGTGCGCCTCAAGCCCTGGGACCAGCGCCCGAAAATGAATAACGAGGAGATTATCAAGAAGATAACCCAGCTCACGGCCGGCATCCGGGCCGGCGATATTCGCAGCATCTCGCAGCCCACCATCACGGGTTTCGGGCAAACGGGCGGCTTCACGTTCCAGCTCCAGGACCGGGGCGGGCACTCCACGGCCGAGTTTTACAAGGTGGCGCAGGACTTTCTGGCGGCCCTCAGCCAGCGGCCCGAAATCCAGTACGCCAGCACGGCCTTCAACCCCGGCTTTCCGCAGTACCAGCTCAGCGTGAACGTGGCCAAGGTGAAAGAAGCGGGCCTGACGGAAGCTAACATCCTGAACGCCATGCAGGTGTACTACGGCGGCTCTTACGCCTCCAACTTCAACCAGTTTGGCAAGCAGTACCGGGTGATGGTGCAGGCCGACACCAGCTACCGCGCCAACCCCGAGGGCCTGAGCAAGATATTCGTGCGCAACGCCAGCGGCGCGATGGCCCCCATCACCGAATTCGTGACGCTCCAGCGCATCTACGGCCCCGAAACGCTCTCGCGCTTCAACCTTTTCACCGCCATCTCCGTTAATGGCGCGCCCAAGGCGGGCACCAGCTCGGGGCAGGCGCTGGTGGCCATTCAGGAGGTGGCAGCCCAGAAGCTGCCGGCCGGCTACGGCTACGAGTTTTCGGGCATCAGCCGCGAGGAGCAGGGCAGCGGCCGGCAGTCGCTCTACATTTTTGCCTTGTCGCTCATCTTCGTGTACCTGCTGCTGAGCGCGCAGTACGAGAGCTACATTCTGCCGTTCGCGGTGCTCTTGTCGATTCCCATCGGCCTGAGCGGCACGTACTTATTCGCCAAGCTTTTCGGCATCGACAATAATATCTACCTCCAGATTTCGGTGATTATGCTCATCGGGCTGCTGGCCAAGAACGCGATTCTGATAGTCGAATTTTCGCTGGCCCGCCGGCGCGGCGGCGAAATGGAGATTATGGAGGCGGCGCTCGAAGGCGCCAAAGCCCGCCTGCGCCCGATATTGATGACTTCGTTTGCCTTCGTGTTCGGGCTTCTACCCCTGCTTTTTGCCAGCGGCGCGGGCGCCAACGGCAACAAGAGCATCGGGGCGGGCGCCATCGGCGGGATGCTGTTCGGCACGCTGGTCGGGGTGTTTTTCATCCCGGTGCTGTTCCTGATTTTCGAAGGGCTGCAGGAAAGCATCAGCGGCCCGCCCAAGACGCAGGCGCAGCTGGAGGCGGAAGAGGTGGCCGGCGGCCCGCCCACCCAAGGCGGCCCGCCCCGGCCCGACAACCCCCAGCAGTCGCGCCCCGAGCCGATTGAGGAGCTGGTCAATGAGAAGGCGTAGGCGGGCGCCCAGGCGGCCAGGCTGGCAATTACTACGTAGACGTTTCCGTATTCTGGCAAGATGACTAGCCGTACCTTATTTCGCCTGGCCCTACCCCCCCTGCTGCTCGCGGCCAGCAGTTGCGCGGTTGTGCGCCCCTACGGCCGCCCCGAAACCGCCACCGCCGGCCTCTACCGCGACGCGGCCACCACCGACACTACTACCCTGGCGGCCCGCCCCTGGCAGCAACTCTTCACCGACCCGCTGCTGCAAAAGCTCATCGCCGAAGGCCTGGCCAACAACCGCAACTTGCAGGTAGCCAACGCGCGCATTGCCCAGGCGCAGGCGCTGCTGGCCCAGAGCCGGGCGGCCTTTTTGCCCAGCCTCAGCGGCCGGGCCACCACCACGCTTTCGCGGGTGGGCGGGGCGTTTGTGAGCACCGGCACGGGCGGCGGCACCACCACGAGCGGCGGTACTACCGGTACCGGCACGGGTGGCACCGGCACGGGTACTACCGGGGGCGGCGGCACGGGCACCGGCGGTGGCACCACCGGCGGCGGCACCGGCACGGGTACGGGCACCACGGGCGGCGGCACGGGTACTACGGGCACGGGCGGCAGCACGACTACCACGACCACGACCGACCAGTCGTCCATCGTGACGGGCGGGGCGGCGCACCAGTATTTGCTGGGCCTGAGCAGCAGTTGGGAGGCCGACGTGTGGGGCAAGCTGCGCAGCACCCGGCGCTCCTACGTGGCGGCGCTGCTGCAAAGCGAGGCCTACCGGCGCGTGGTGCAAACCCAGCTCATTGCCGACATTGCCGACAACTACTACTCGCTGCTGGCCCTGGACGAGCAGCTCGCCATCACGCGCGAAACCGTTGAGAGCCGCATTAAGGAGGTGGAAATCATGCGCTTGCTCAAGGAAGGCGACGTGGTGACGGAGGCCGCCGTGGTGCAGAGCGAAGCCCAGCGCTACGCCGCCGAAGTCACCATCCCGGACTTGCAGCGCAGCATCCGCGAGGCCGAAAACCTGCTCGGCACGCTGCTGGGCCGGGCGCCGGGCCCCATCGAGCGGGGCACGCTGGCCGGCCAGGACCCTACCTCCCCCCTGCTCACCGGGGTGCCCGGCCAGCTGCTGCGCAACCGCCCCGACGTGCAGCAGGCTGAATTTGCGTTTGAATCGAGCTTCGAGGCCACCAACGCGGCCCGCACCTACTTCTACCCCAGCTTCACGGTGACGGCCAACGGCGGGCTCACCAGCACCACACTGGCCAATTTGTTTTCGTCCACCGCCGTGTTTGCCAGCCTCGTGGGCGGCTTGGCCCAACCCATTTTCAACCAGGGCCTTAACCGCCTGCGCCTGCGCCGCGCCGAGGCCTTGCAGCCGGAATACCTCTACACCTA
>CAXTCS010000342.1:0-3968 GCA_964242365.1 uncultured Hymenobacter sp.
AGCTACGACGAGCGCATCGACCCGGTGGGTGCCTGCGTGGGCATGAAGGGCAGCCGCATTCACCCCGTGGTGCGCGAGCTGATGAACGAGAACATCGACATCATCAATTACACCGACAACCTGGAGCTGTTCATTTCGCGGGCGCTGAGCCCGGCCAAAGTGGGCTCCATGAAAATCAGTGAACAAACGGGCCGGGTTTCCGTGTTCATGAAGCCCGACCAGGTTAGCCTGGCCATCGGCCGGGGCGGTGCCAATATTAAGCTGGCCTCGCGCTTGGTAGGCATGGAAATCGACGTCTTCCGCGAAGCTACTGATTACGAAGAAGATATCGCGCTCGACGAGTTCACCGACGAAATCGAAGGCTGGGTAATTGCCGAGCTGAAGAAAATCGGCCTTGATACCGGCCGGGCCGTACTGGCCGTGAAGAAAGACGACATCGTGCGCCGCACCGAGCTGGAGGAAGAAACAGTGGACGACGTATACCGAGTTATCCGCCAGGAGTTTGCCGACGACGACGACCTGCTAACCGACGGCGCGGCCCCGGCTGCGGCCGCCACCCTGATTACCGAAGAAGCCGAACCAGCTGCTGAGGATGCCCCCCCGGCTACCGAAGCAACCGCGCCGGCCCCCGCCCCCGACACCGACAGCGCCCCGGCCGCCCAATGAGGGCGGGGGCTAACCGCCAGCGGGTAAGTTATTAAATCAGGCCAGTGGGCTTGACTTATAGCCTGCTGGCCAGATTTAATCTTTACCTTTGCACCCTGAACGTATTCGTTCGCGACTTATTAGAATGGCGGAAGCAACCCCGAAACGGCTACTACAGGCAGCCAAAGACCTGAACATTGGCATCGACCGGGCCGTCGAGGCCCTTTCCCGCAAAGGGATTGCGGTAGAGAACAAGCCTACCACCAAGCTCACCGGCGAGCAGGTAAGCCTGTTGGAGAAAGAATTCGCAGCTTCGGCGCAAGACAAGCAGGAGGCCCAGCGCCACACCCAGGCCCGCCGCCAAAGCGAGCTGAATGCCCAGGCGCACGCTGCCGTAGCCAAGCCCGCCCCCGTAGCGAAGCCCGCGCCGGCCCCAGTGGCTGCGCCCGTTGCAGCCGCGCCCGCTCCGGTGGCCGCTGCCCCCGTGGTAGCGCCCGCTCCGGTAGCTGTGGCCCCGGCACCAGTAGCAGTTGCCGCTCCTGCGGTAACCGCGCCAGTTGCGCCAGCCGCTCCGGTGGCTACCCCCCAGCCCGCACCAGTTGTGGCCGAAGCGCCCAAAGCGCCCGGCCTCAAAGTGCTTGGCAAAGTCGAGCTGGACAGCAGAGGCCGCGTTATCCCCGCGCGGGCGGCGGCTCCGGCCCCAGTGGCGGCGGCCCCGGTAGCTGCCCCAGCGCCCGTGGCAAAACCAGTTCCGGCACCACAGCCTGCTTCGGCACCTGCCCCCGTAGCCAGCGCTCCGGTAGCGGCCCCAAGCCCAGCTCCAGTTGCTGCTCCGGCCCCAGTTGCTCCAGCCAAGGTTGAGCCAGCGGTGCCAACACCAGTTGCGGCAACGCCTGCCCCGGTGCCAGTAGCTCCTGCTGCCCCCGAAGCCCCTGCCACACCCGATGCGCCTGCCGCCGAAGAAGGTACCATCATGGCAAAAGCCGACCAGCTGAAAGGCTTGACGGTGCTAGGCAAAATTCAACTGCCAGTTGACTCCAGTCGTCGTGGCCCAGGTGGTGGCCGTGGGGCACGCCCCGTGGCCTCGTCCGATGTGCGCAAGAGTGGTGTAGGTGCCAACAACCAGAAAAAGCGCCAGCGCCTGCCGGCTCCCGGCCAGCCGGGTGGTGGCACTACTGCCAACACCGGCACTGGCACCAGCCAAGGTGGTGGCTACCAGGGCAATCGCCCTGCTGGTGGCCCCGGCCAAAACCGGCCCGCCGGCCCTGGCCAGAACCGCCCCGGCCCCGGCAACCGCCCTGGCCAAAATAACAATCGCCCGGCTACGCCGGCAGTTCCGCTCACGCCTGAACAGAACGACAAGCAGATTCAGGAGCAGATTAAGGCTACGCTGGCTAAGCTAAGCGGTGGCAAAACCAACGCTGCGGCCAACCGCGCCAAGTATCGCCGCGACAAGCGCGGCATGGCGGCTGAAGAGCGCGAAGCCCTGCGTGCCCAAAACGAGCTGGATGCTAAGACGCTGAAGCTCACCGAGTTCATTTCAGCCAACGACCTGGCGTCGCTGATGGATGTGAATGTGAATGAGGTTATTAAGGTGTGCTTGGGCATGGGGATGTTTGTTTCCATCAACCAGCGCCTCGATGCCGAAGCCATTACGGTAATTGCCGATGAGTTTGGCTACGATGTAGAGTTCCTCTCGGCTGAGGAGGATGAGGAGCCCATCGACATGAGCGATGCGCCCGAGGACTTGCAGCCGCGTGCCCCCATCGTCACCATCATGGGTCACGTTGACCACGGCAAAACGTCGCTGCTTGACTACATCCGCGAAGCGAGTGTAGCCAAGGGTGAGGCCGGTGGCATTACGCAGCACATTGGTGCCTACGAGGTTAGAACCAAATCGGGTAACCCGATTACCTTCCTGGATACACCGGGTCACGAAGCCTTTACGGCCATGCGTGCCCGTGGTGCCAAGGTAACGGACATTGCCATCATCGTGATTGCGGCCGACGACTCGGTGATGCCCCAAACCAAGGAGGCCATCAACCACGCCCAAGCCGCCGGGGTGCCGATTATCATTGCGCTTAATAAAGTCGATAAGTCTTCGGCCAACCCCGAGAAAATCCGCGAAGAGCTTTCGCAGATGAATATTCTGGTGGAAGAATGGGGCGGCAAGTACCAAAGCCAGGAGGTGTCGGCCAAGTCGGGTATCGGCGTGGAAGAGTTGCTGGAGAAAGTACTGCTTGAAGCCGAACTGCTCGACCTCAAAGCCAACCCCGACCGTAATGCGGTGGGCACGGTTATCGAAGCTGAGCTGGACAAAGGCCGCGGCTACGTAACTACCGTGCTGGTGCAAACCGGCACGCTCAACGTGGGCGACATTGTACTGGCTGGCCCGCACTACGGCCGCGTGAAAGCCATGACCGATTACCGTGGCAAAAAGAAGAAGCTAGCTGGCCCCGCTACCCCCGTGCAGGTACTGGGCCTAACGGGTGCCCCGCAGGCCGGCGACCGCATTCAGGTGATGGAGACGGAGCGCGAAGCCCGCGAACTAGCTACCCAGCGCCAGCAACTGGCGCGTGAGCAAACCATCCGTACCAAGAAACACATTACCCTGGACGAGATTGGTCGCCGCCTGGCTATTGGCTCGTTTAAGGAGCTGAACATCCTGGTGAAAGGTGACGTGGATGGCTCGGTAGAAGCTCTTTCTGACTCGCTGCTGAAACTCAGCACGCCCGAGGTGAAAGTGAATATTCTGAGCAAGGGCGTGGGTGCCATCTCCGAAAGCGACGTGTTGCTGGCATCGGCTTCCGATGCTATCATCATCGGCTTCCAGGTACGGCCTTCGCAAAGCGCTCGCAAACTGGCTGAGCAAGAGCAGATTGACGTGCGTCTCTACTCCATCATCTACAACGCCATCAACGAGGTGAAGGATGCTATGGAGGGGATGCTGGCCCCAACAGTACACGAAATTGTGGTGGCCAACGCCGAAGTGCGCCAGGTATTCAACATTACCAAGGTCGGCACCATCGCCGGCTGTATGGTTACGGACGGCACCTTCACCCGCAAAACCCGCGTGCGGGTGGTGCGCAACGGCATCGTGCAGTACACTGGTGAGATTCAGGACCTCAAGCGCTTCAAAGACGATGTGTCGGAGGTGCGCCAGGGCTACGAGTGCGGTATCTCAGTTAAGAACTTCAACGACCTACAAGAAGGCGACAACATCGAAGGCTTCGAAGAACAGGAAATCAAGCGCAAACTCTAACCCGGACCGCAGATTCAAACGGATTAAACGGATTTCGCAGATACGCCCCTGCGGGGCTGAC
>CAXTCS010000343.1:0-3957 GCA_964242365.1 uncultured Hymenobacter sp.
GGGGTTCGAGCCGTGGTCGGGCTCGGTGAGGCCGAAGCAGCCCAGCCACTCGCCGGAGGCCAGCTTGGGCAGGTACTTACGCCGCTGCTCTTCGGAGCCGTATTGGTAAATCGGGAACATCACCAGCGAGCCCTGCACCGAGGCGGTGGAGCGCATGCCGGAGTCGCCGCGCTCGATTTCCTGCATGATGAGGCCGTAGCTGATGTAGTCGAGCCCGCCGCCGCCGTACTCCTGCGGGATGGTGGGGCCGAAGGCGCCCACGTCGCCAAACTTGCGCACAATCTCGCTCGGGAAGTGCGCGTCCTGCGCCCATTTCTCGATGCTGGGGCTGATTTCTTTCTTGACGAAGTCGCGGATGGACTGGCGGATGAGCAGGTGCTCTTCGGTCAGCAGGCCGTCGAGGTCGAAATAATCGGTGAAGCCGTTGGCGTTGGTGCTGCCTTTTTGGGCCGTGTGGGCTTTGGATTCGGGGGAGAGGACGTCGGCTTCGGAGGACATGGGCGGGGGTTGGGGTGGGAGTTTTGGCAAAGATAACAGCGTGACGGCAGGGAGAGTTACGTAGCTGCTTGTCATTGTGAGGAAGCCGGCTGTGGCAATCCGTCTTGGCAATGCGGCTCGCCCTGCCTTTTGACACGCCTTTTTATGGACCGGAAAAAGCCTCTTTTCTGGGCAGGACGGGGCCTTTTCACATTAGTAAGCTGGTCGCTGAGAACAGGACGGATTGACGCTGCTTGATGCGCGGAATGTCGTGCCTCCTCGCAAGGATAGGTTTTAAAACCGTAAATTCAGCGAGGCCAGGAAGTTGGTTTTGGCCTGTGGGTAGAAATAGTTGAAATGCTGAGCCTGGCCGCCGCTCACGTAGCCGTAGGTGTAGCCGTTGTTCACGTATTCGGTGGCGAAAACGTTGTTGGCGAGCAAGGCCAGCTCCACTTCGCGGAGGCCGGCAAAAGCGGCCGGGCGCCAGAGGTAGCGCAGGCGCAGGTCCTGCACGTAATACGGGGCGATGCTGCGGCTGGCGACGCTGGTGTTGTCGAGGTATTGGCGGCCGGCGTAGTGGGCCAGGGCGGCCAGTTTCAGGCCAGCCACTGGCTCGTACTCGATGGTGTAGGCGGCGGTGAGGGCGGGCGAGAAGGCAATATTGGTTTGCTTAAACGCGGTGGCTTGTTCGCCGCCCTGGTCGTAGTCGGCCAGGTAGTCGGTGTAGTTGTTGATTTTGTTGCGGCTGGCCGTGGCCGTGGCCGTGAGGCTAAGGGCCGAAATAGGCCGACAAGTCAGCTGGCCTTCGACGCCGGTGCGGTAGGAGTCGGCCACGTTGGTGTGGATGGGGTTGCCCACGTCGTCAAGGTGGCCGCTGAGCACCAGCTGGTTGCGGTAGTGCATGTAGTAGTAGTTCAGGTTCAGCTGCACTTTTCCGGCGGTGCGGCGCAGGCCGGCTTCGTAGTTGAAGAGGGTTTCGGCGGTGGGGCGGCGGTTGGCCGGCGTGTCGGTGTAGTCGGTGCGGGTGGGCTCGCGGCGCGCAATGGCAAAAGAGGCATAGGCCTGCAAATCGGGCTTTAGCTGGTAGGTGAGGCCGGCTTTCGGGTTCAGGAAATTGAAATGAAGAGTTTGCTGGCTCTTGCCGCCGGTGGGGCGGCCGCCGGGGGCAAACAATTCGTAGCGCACGGCGCGGTATTGCAGGTCGCCGAAGGCCGCCAGCTTGTCGGTAATAGCGAGGTTGGCGCGGGCGTAGACGTTGAAATCGGTCTTGTGGGCGTTGGGCTCGTCGTAGTAGCGGGTGCCGCTTTCGGGAATGAAACTGCCGCGCTGGGCCCAGGTCAGCTCATCGAAATGCTGGCCCCGATAGCCCACGAAGGCGCCGCCCAGCGTGGCCTCGGTCACGCGGCGGCCGGTGGGGCGCAATTGCAGCGCGTAGGTGGCGCCGTAGAGGTCGGTTTTGAGCCAGCGGCGGCGGATAACGTCGGTGGTGGCCAGCGTGTCGAACCCGCCGCCGGGGGCGGACTGGTACACGGGCCCGCCGATGCCGTATTGGGCAAAGCCCTGGTTGGCTTTGTACTCTTCGTAGTAGCCGCCGCCGCGCGTCCAGAAGGGCGTGACGCTCAGGTTGAGCGCGTTGGTGAGCTGGCGCGAGACGAGGAACTGGTAGTACTCCTGCTGGTAGTTGTCGGTCTGGTTTTTATAGGCGGGCAGGTGCTGGCCGTAGTCGGTGCCGGCCTCGTTGTAGCGGCGGTTTTTGTGCAGCAGCGAGTCGGCCAGGCCGTACCAGCTTTGGTAGGTGGTTTCGTAGCCGGTGAGGACGAGGGCGCGCAGCAGGGTTTTTTTATCGGAATAAGTGCCGGCCAGGTACAGGGATTTCAGCCGCGACGCGGCCCGGTCGACGTAGCCGTCGCTCTGCACGCGGGAGGCGCGGGCATCGACCGTAAAATGGCCGTTTAGCAGCCCCGTACCGGCCATAACGGTGCTTTTCCAGGTGCCAAACGAGCCGGCCGAGTTGTTGATTTCGGCATAGGCGGTGGGGCGCAGGCCGAGGGTTTCCACGTTCAGGCTGGCCCCGAAAGCGCCCGCGCCGTTGGTGCTGGGCCCGGCCCCGCGCTGCACCTGAATGCTTTGGGTGGACGACGCCAAATCGGGCAAATCGACGAAGAACACGCCGTGGCTTTCGGCCTCGTTCACGGGCACGCCGTTCAGGGTCACGTTGATGCGGGTGCCGTCGGTGCCGCGAATGCGCAGGCCGGTGTAGCCCACGCCGGTGCCGGCGTCGGAGGTGGTGACCACGCTCGGGGTTTGGTCGAGCAGGTAGGGAATGTCCTGGCCGAAGTTGCGGGCCTGGAGCTGCGCGCGGCTCACGTTCTGGTAGGCGGTGCCGGTTTTGTCGGTGGCGCGGGTGGCGCTCACCACCACTTCGGGCGTGAGAATGCGACGGCGGACGGTATCGGCCGGGGCGACTGGTTGCGCCCGCGCCGGCGCGGCGGCCAGCGCACACAGCGCCGCCCCCGCGAGGAGTACAGTTTTCAAAAAAGATTATGGCAAAAACATGGAACGCGCCATCGCCCCAGGGGTCGGAGCGGCAGCGGAAACGTCCGCGGATTGTTTGTTCCCTTCGCCGGCATTACCCGGTTCAGGTTCGATGGGTATCATCTCAGCCGGTGTCGTGCACGACATCAGCACCCCTAAACATGGCGCAAAGGTAGCACCGCCAGCGAGCCGCCGCCAAGGTTTGGCAAAAATTGGCGGGGCAACTCCTGGCGGGCTTGGCGGTTTGTTTAAAGTCAGTTAATTTAGGGGTGTCGCCCGACGCAATGCCGGACCAGGGGCCTGCGTTGCAGGCTTTGCACCGCTTCAGCCGCTTTTGCCATGTTCAGCCTCGTTTACGCCGTCGCCTTTTGTGCGTTTTTCCTGTTCGTGCTGGTGATGCCGCGCCGGCGCCGTGTGCTGCCACCCCCGCCGCCCTCGGATGGCGACGACGACGGCGGCGAGCCGCACGACCCCGGCTTGCCCGACCTGGACTTGCCGCCCGGCATCTCACGGCCCATCAACGACTGGGAGCCGGACTATAACAAGCGGCGGGTGGGGGTTTAGGGGCCCAAATAGGCCCTAAATTCAGCGGGTATGGTGTGCGGTTGTCCGGATTTGTGCTGCCTTCCGGCGCGCAACCTCACCCCCGGCCCCTCTCCAAAAGAGAGGGGAGCCGAACGATTAATGTAGAACGCGCCGCCGTGGCTCCCCTCTCTTTTGGAGAGGGGCCGGGGGTGAGGTTCCCGCGGAAGGCAGCATTGCGCACTGGCTTTCCCTAGCCGACTTCAATCGTGTAAGCGGCCGAAAATACCTGCCCCGGCTCCAGCCTCAAAATGCCTTCTTTCTCGCCCAGCTCGCCGGGCTTGCCGGTGGGGCTGGCGATGCCGTGCCAGGGTTCGACGCACACAAAGCCCGCGCCGGGGCCTTTGGTCCAGAGGCCGAGGT
>CAXTCS010000344.1:0-3932 GCA_964242365.1 uncultured Hymenobacter sp.
CACCTGCCGCTGCCGGTGCTGGCGGCGGCCGTCGATTTATCGGTGCGCACCTTGCAGCGCTACGCGCCCGAGCAGCGCCTCAAAGCCGACGCCACCGACCGGCTGGTGCAGCTGGCCACGCTTTATGCCGAAGGGTTTGACCTGTTTGGGGAGGAGAAATTCCGCCGCTGGATGGAATCGCACCTGCCGGCGCTCGACGGCGGCCAGCCCGTCGAGTTCATCACCACTTCGGCGGGAATCCGGGTGCTGCGCGACATTCTCGGCCGCATCGAGCACGGGGTGTTCGGCTGATGCAGGTATTTCGGCTCGCCCGCTACGCCCGGCGCTACGACCTGAGCGGCTACGGCGCCTACCTCTACGGCGGGCGCTGGAACCTGCGCGGCACCTCGCTGCTCTACACCGCCGAAGCCCGCTCGCTGGCCATCATGGAAGTACTGGTGCACCTCACGTCGGAAGAATTGCCCGATGATATGTACCTCATTACCCTGGAAGTGCCCGACACCGCCAGCCGCGCCGAGCTCACGGTGGCCGACCTGCCGCCCGACTGGCGCCGCACCGGCCTGCCCCAGCCCACCGCGCTGCTCGGCCACGCCTGGCTGGAAAGCGGCGCCACGCTGGCCCTGCGCGTGCCCTCGGTCATCGTGCCGCAAGAGCACAACCTGCTCCTCAACCCCGCCCACCCCGAGTTCGCGCAAGTGCGCCTGGCCGCCGAGCCCGAGCCGTTCTTTTTCGACGAGCGGCTGCTGAAAAAGCAGTAGCTGCCCGCTCGTCTCTGCCCACGTTTCCGCCTGGGGCAAGGCCCATCAAAAAAAGGGTTGGCTCGCAGTTTGTAAACCGCGAGCCAACCCTTTTTTAGCGCTAATACCGCTGCGACAACGCTGCAAAGGCGTTATTGAATCAGCAGCAGCTGCGTTTTTAGCTGCGTGTCGGTTTGCACCCGGGCCACGTACAGCCCCTTGGGCAGGCCGCTGAAATCCTTCGTAACCTCCAGCTGCTCCGCACCTTCGCTGTGGAACACTTCCTTGCCCATCCAGTCCACCACGGTCAGCTTGATGAGTTTCTCGCCCGCGGCGGCCACCTTGAAGGCCACGCAGCCACTCGACGGGTTGGGGTAGAGCGAAACCAGCAGGGCTTTGATATCGTGCACAATCCGGTCACGTATCAGGCCCCGCACGGCGGCGTCGGCCTGCACGAACCCGTAGCCAGTCCGGTAATCGAAGCCCTGGTCGAACTCCGGCGTGTACGGGTTGTCCATGTCAACGGCGGTCCGCTCCAGCTCCCGCTTGATGGCCGCCGGCGTAATATCGCCGGCGGCGGCTTCCTGCATCAGCGCGGCCACGGCCGCTACGTGCGGGGCCGACGCGCTGGTACCGAAGAAGTTCGGAAAGCCGTCGCCCTCGTAGTCCTGGCCGGGAAAGGGCGGGAAAAAGGTGGTGTTGCCGCCGTCGGGACCGGTCACTTCGGGCTTCTTGTATTTTTGGGGCTCGCCCAGTCGCCGCCCCCTGTTGTCGAAAAGAATGGGCGTCCCGCCCAGCGACGAGAACGATTCCACGACCGGCACCGGCGTTTCGGCGTTGAAGAGCGGCGTTCTGAAGTACGGGGCCGCCGCCACGGCCACGGCCTGCTGGGCGTTGGCGTGGCCCACCAGCGTGGAGCTTTTCGTGTCGTACTCGATGGCCACGGGCCGGCTGCCAAAGTTGATGTACTTGATGCGGGTCGGGTCGGGGCCGTCGAATTTCACAATTACTACTTCCACGGTAACCGGGGCAGTGCTGCCGTTGCGAATGCCGATGAACTCAAAAGGGTCGCCGCCGATGTTGTTGTCGATGGAGGAAAACAAGGGTATGCCGTTGTAGAGCAGGTACAGGTCCAGGTCGGTTTTGGCCCCGCGGATGCCGCTGGCCGAAAACGTCGGGTCGTCCCACTGCAAGGCCAGCGACAGGCTCCGGCCGGGGCCTATCGTGATGCTCTGCCGGACGTCGCCCGCGGCAAAGCTGTGCGCCTCGCCCGTGATGCCCGGAACCTGGGTGCGCGAGTTGCGAAACGGGGCCTCATACGATTGATTGCTGTAGTTGCCGGCCGAAGAGAAATACGCCGAGCCCTTGCCCACCACGTTCTGGGCCGCCTGGGCGATGATGCCGTTCTGAAAAAATGGCTCGTCGAAGTAAATGACGTCATCCACGATGGTTTTGCAGCCAGCGGCTTGCAGGTCTTCGATGCCCTGGGCGAAGTCGGCCTGGCCCAGAAACGAGGTGTGGAACGCAACGGCGGCCCCGGGGGCCACGTCGTGCACGATCTCGGCCATGCCGCGGCCTTCGTCTAGGCCGCCTTTGGGCAGGTCTTCCAGCACTTGCACGTTGGCGGGCAGGTCGCCGCTGGCCACGCCGGCGGCGGCTCCGTTCAGGTTGTTGTAGCTATCGGAGAGGATGCCGACCTTCACGCCCTTGCCGCTCAGGCCGTACTTCGAGCGGGCGGCGTCGGCCCGCAGGGCGTGGTCGCCCTGGCTGGTGGTGATGCCCGCGTTCACGGCCGGCTTGTAGGCGGGCCGGACGAGCTGCAACGACGGCACGCTTTCGAGCGTGGCCAGCCGGCTGATGGGGAACAGCCCCGACACCACCGCGCCGTAGGCCTTGCCGTCGCGCAAGCCCTTGGCTTGCAGGTCGGCCAGCAGCTGCTTGGCGCTGGCCGTGGTGGCCAGGGCCTGAATCACCACGTAGCCGTCGAACACCTGAATGTCGTTGGTGGCCTCCAGCGGCGAGGCCGCCGCGGCCGGTGCCGCGAGGCTGCGCGCGGTGGGAGATGCTTTGGTGAGGCCGAGCAGGCTGGCCGACACCTTGCCCTTGGGCTTGTTTTGGGCGGCGGCCGGGGTGGCCGCCAGGGCCGCTACGGCCAGTAGAACAGCAGCCGTGGTGCGTAAGTAGTGCTTTCTCATTGTGTGGTAAGAAGGAAAAATGGAAAGAAATGGACCCTGCGGCTAGCTCGAAGACAGGCGTGTGACCAGCCGACAGTATCTAGCTGCGCAAATATATCAAATAAATACATTGAATTATACTAATTCTTGTGCCCAATCGCGAAATAAAAATTGCCATGATGGACGAGACCAGGTCCAGGGCATTTGGCATTGTTTCGGGGCGGAGCACGGCGCGTAGCGGGCCAGGCCCGGCGCCCAAAACAGGGAAGTGCAGCCCAATGCCAGGGGCACGCGTTTGCCCAGCCCGCGTTACTCACGCCGGTTTGATGCCGAGCCAATAAAAGCTGTAAAGGCGCTGCCCGGCCATCAGCCAGCGCACGGCGGGGCCCCCGGGCGTACCGCCGGGGAGAAGCCGGAAGTTGCGCCGGCGCGCCGGGCTCGAAGCCGCGCTATTTCTGCGGCAGGGCCGCAGGGCCGGTGCCCGCCTTTTTCTGCGCTTCAGCTAGCTGGTTTTGCAGCTGGAACGTGACTTTCTCGCAATCGGCAAAACGCTTTTCGGCCAACTGGAGCTTCTTTTCGGTGGCGTTGAGCTGCTGGTAGAGGTAGCCGATGAGGCCCAGCGCCAGCACCAGCGCCCCAAGGAAAAGGAGGTTTTTCATGTCTGATTATTATGCAACAAACAGCGCGAGGTTACGCGGGGTAAAAAGGGGTTTCGCTAGGTCTACTTGGACGTCAACCTAGCAAAACCCCTTTTTACCTCGTGTAACCTCGCGCTAAATGGCCGTATTAGGGTCGAACTGCTCCAGGTAATCGGCCACCTTGCGCACAAACATGCCCCCGAGCGAGCCGTCCACCACGCGGTGGTCGTAGCTGTGCGAAAGGAACATGAAGTGACGGACGCCAATCAGGTCGCCCTGCGGCGTCTCAATCACGGCAGGCTTCTTCTTGATGGCGCCCACGGCCATGATGGCCACCTGCGGCTGCATGATGATGGGCGTGCCCATCACGTTGCCAAACGAGC
>CAXTCS010000345.1:0-3916 GCA_964242365.1 uncultured Hymenobacter sp.
GCTTCTCGGCCAGCTTGTCGTTCACGCCGCCGCGCACGTTGTCGAGGTTGGTGTGGGCGGCGTAAATGGCCACGTCGTTTTTGAGGGCCGCGATGATGGTTTGCTCGACTTCGGTGGCCCCGGTGAGGCGCTTGAGGGGCCGGAAAATGACGGGGTGATGCGCCACCACCACGTTGCAGCCGCGCCGCACGGCTTCGGCCACCACGGCCGGCGTGCAGTCGAGGGCAATCAGCACGCCCGTGATTTCGGCCTGTGGGTCACCGCATTGAAGCCCGGCATTGTCGTAGCTTTCCTGGTAGGCGAGGGGGGCGGCGGCTTCCAGCAGGCGGGCCAGGTCTTGAACGGTAGGGGAATTCATTTGACAATTAACATTTAACAACTAACATTTGGCGCCTGTCCAACCGGGCAGAAAAGAGAATACTCTGCATGACACCCGGTTGATTGATGGAAACGCCCTAACAATGATATGGCCTCCGCCGAAATAAGCACCGCATGCAGGCAACCTCAGCCAGACCTATCAGTACCAAATGTTAAATGTTAAATGTTAAATGTTAAATGTTAAATGTTAAATGTTAAATGTTAAATGACTTCGCCCAGCGTTGCTACGTAGTGAGCTGCGTTGGCGTCTGCGTCGCGGCGGCGGTATTGCATGAGGTAGCGCGGGTGGTCGAGGATGATAATTCTTTTGAACAGGCCCAATTCGTCGTTTAGGTGCTGGAGGAAGGTGCCGTTGCGTTTGCCCAGGCTCACGGCTACGTCGGTACGCAGGCCCAGGGCCTGCACTTGCTGGCGCAACGACTGGCGCAGGTCTGGCCACAGGGCTTTGATGAGTGCGGGGGAATCGTAGTAATTGTAGTTCAGGCCGTTGCGCAGCAATACCAAGGGGTAAATCGAGCCCAGATAGAAGTGCTGGTAAAAGGCGGCCGGGCCGCCCATTTCCATTATCACCTTGTAAATAAACTGGCTCGACAGCTCCGGCCGCTGCCGGGGCAGGTCGTGGCCGATGCCGCAGAACTCGGCCAGGGCCGCCGGGTCGGTGAACGCCACGCCGGTGCGGCCCATGCCCAATCGGCCGGGGTTGATGCCCAGCACCGCTACGCGGGGCTGGTTGTCGGCGTAATATTTTTGGGCAAACCGGCTGAGCAGCTCCGCTACTGCCGGCTCGCGGAAAGGGCTGCGGGCCTCCACGCCACCCGGCAAAGACGGCGGCAACGGAAAAGTGGTGAGAAAGCGCAGGAGGCGCTGAGCAAAATGGGGCATGGACGGGTAAAATAACGGCGCGGCGGGTGGGCGGGCCGCGGCTGTACTTTTGCAGGCCCTTGCTTTGGTTGTTTGCCCGCGTATGCCGTCTGTGTTGGCTTTTTTATTGCTGCCGTTTTCCTGGCTCTACGGCGGGGTGCTGGCCGTGCGCAACTGGCTGTACGACGTGGGCTGGAAAAAATCCGAAACGTTTGCCGTGCCGCTGCTCAACGTGGGCAACCTGCGGGTGGGCGGGACCGGAAAAACGCCCCATGTGGCGTGGCTGGTCGACGAGCTGCTGCGCCAGGGCCACCGCCCGGCCATTCTGAGCCGGGGCTACGGCCGCCGCACCCGCGGCCCGCGCCTGGCCGGCTCTGCCGATTCGGCGGCGACGGTGGGCGACGAGCCGTGGCAGTATTTTCAGCAATTTTCTTCGCACAAGGTGCCGGTGGCCGTGGCCGAAGCGCGCCGGCTGGGCATGAAACTGCTCCTGCAAGCGCATCCCGAAACCACCGTCGTGGTGCTCGACGACGCCTACCAGCACCGCGCCGTGCGGCCCACGCTGAACGTATTGCTGACGGAGCTGCCCCGGCCATTTTACGACGACTGGGTACTGCCGGCCGGCCGCTTGCGCGAACGCCGCAGCGGTGCCCGCCGAGCCGATGTAATCATCGTAACCAAGTGTCCGCCAGACCTATCGGCGGCAGACCAAGCGGCCGTGACGCAGCGCATTCGTCGCTACGCGCAACCCGGTGCGCCGGTGCTTTTTTCGGCTTACGAGTACGGCCGCCCGCAGGCGCTGGCTACTGCTTTGGAGGTGAAAGGTAATGCTGCTGCGGCCCCGCCGGCTCCCGGCCCGGCACTGCTGCTCACCGGAATCGCGCAGCCCGGCCCCTTGCGCGAGCACCTTGAAAATGCGGGGTTTTCGGTTCGTCACCACGAGCGGTTGCCCGACCATCACGCCTTCCAAACTTCCGACCTGGCGGCGTTGCAAGGGCATTGGCAGCCGGGCTGGCCTATTTTTACGACGGAAAAGGACGCTACCCGCCTGCAACCCCCCGGCCTGTGGGCCGGGCGGCCCGAAATGGCGCTTCACACCTATACCATTCCGGTGCGGGTGGCGTTTCTGGGCGATGGGGGCTCGGCCCTGCGCCGGCTGCTGCCCCAAGTGCCCGCCCCGAAACCCTGACTTTTACTCTGACCCAGCCGGGCGCTTCGTGGCCCCGGCGTATTTGTTACCCGCTTGAAGGCACCGCAAAAAAGAGGATTTTTATGGAAGTGGCCGCCGCTAAGTCTCTTGGCCGGCCTGATGCTGTGGGCGCTGCTGGCCGCGCCCGCCGCCCGGGCTCAGGTGGTTGATGACTCGACCAAAGTGCTGTACGGTCCCAAAACCACGCGCGTCATCTACGAGGCCGAGGTCTTGCGCGACTCCACTTCGGGCACGCCGCTCGACACCACGCTCACGCGCTGGCCGCAGGCGCAGTTTTGGTTTCACGACACCACGTTTCAGCAAGACTTGGGGGCCGTGGGCACGGCGTCGCGGCCGTTGCTCTACCAGCCCAATTTGCAGCTGGGCGCGCGTTTTGGGCGCAATGTGTTCGACAAATACGCCCGCGATGCCTCCACCGTGCCGTACTACGATTCGCGGTCGCCGTACTCGTTTTTTCGGTACGTGCAGTCGGGAGCCGGCGAGCAGGTGTTCGAAATCAGCTACAGCCGCAGCCTGAAAAAGAATTTCAGCGTGGGCATTGCCTACGAGCGCATCGCGTCGAACAAGATTCTGGCCGCCCGCTCGTCCCGCGACGGCCTGGTGGAGCATTCCAACCTGCTGCTTTTCGGCCGCTACCAAACCGAAGACGAGCGCTACCACCTGCTTTTCAACATCAGCAACGTGCGCCACCGGGCCATCGAGCAGGGCGGCATCTGGCCGCTGATAACCCGCACGCCCCGCCCGAACAAGCCGGACACCCTCAGCGGGGAAATCCGCCCCCAGGACCTGTTCAACTACGCCCAGGAGCGGGTGTACCTGACCCAGGCGGCCAACAACGAGGACCGCGACGAGCTGTATTTCACCCAAACTTACCGCCTGCTCGGCCGTGGCCTCACCGTTTACCACACCTTCGACATCAAGCGCCAGTACAACAGCTACTCCGACCTGGCCACGGCCACCACGCCGTTCTACCCGCGTGATACCCTGCGCCACACGCTGCCGACCATCGACCGGGCCCAGTTTAGCCAGGCCGAAACCACCGTGGGCGTGCTGGGGCGCACCCAGGCCGTGGAATACCGCCTCTACGCCCGCGACCGCATCGCCAACCTCAGCAGCCAAACGCTGGCGCGCACGGCCACCACGGCCAACCTGCTCCTGGTATCGCGCGCGCCAACGCGCGACTTCAACGAAGTGTTTTTTGGCGGCACCGCGGCCTTTAACTACCACACGATTTATGCGGTTGAAACCGCGGGCGAGCTGCACGCCGTTTCTCTTAAAGGCCCCAATCCACACCCGGAATACTGGCTGCGCGGCTCCATTCGCACCGGCCCGCTCTCGGCCGAGGCGCTGATTAACTCCTATTCGCCCACCCTCACCCAACAGGAATTCGTGGGCAACCCCTACGCCTGGAGCCACTGGGCCGACGGGAAAACCCCCTCCACTGGCCAGCCCGACGCGCCGTTCGAC
>CAXTCS010000346.1:0-3896 GCA_964242365.1 uncultured Hymenobacter sp.
GGGCAGAACCACGTAAAGCAAGAGGTTCAGCACTTTAAACCCCCAGAAGCTGACGTGCTCGCCCGTGTTCATGGGCTTGAGGCCGATGGCGCCGATTTGGCGGGAGAAATACTTCTGGTAGTCCATGGCAAAAATCCAGGACGTGTAGAGCATGCAGTACAGCGCCCAGAAATAGAAGTGCTGGTAGCGGTGCAGCGGGTGCTTGGGCTGGTCGGGCGTCATGCGCATCCAGGGCTGGATGTTGATGTCGTCGTCGTGGCCCTCGATGTTGGTGTAGGTGTGGTGAATGAGGTTGTGCTTGGAGTTCCACATGTAGGGGCTGCCGCCGAGCACGCCCAGCGTGTAAGCCGCCACGCGGTTGACCCAGGCAAAGCGCGAGAAGCTGCCGTGGGCGCCGTCGTGCATCACGTTGAAGCCAATGGCGGCGATGACGCAGCCCAGCAGAGCGCATTCGAGCAAAGCCCAGCCAGCGGCCGGCGTGAAAAACACCAGGTGCACGTAAAGCGCCACCATCATGCCCACGAGCAATACTGCTTTGAACAAGAGGCTGAAATTACCCGTCATCGGCCGACCGGATTCCTCAAAGTATTGATTTATCCGGGTTTTGAGCTCGGTGTGAAACGAGCGAGTAGCAGCGAATTTGGGTAAGGCCATGGGCGGGTTTGGGTGTGGAGCACAAAGGTACTATTCCCCAACGGCCCACGGCCGAACTTAGTTTAGGTACGCGTGCCAATTCTGGTCAATCGTGCCCGCCGAGAGCTTGAGAAAGCCGGCCAGCGTGGGCTTCTTGGGCTGCTGCCGGATGGTGAGACCGGCCTCGTTGGGGGTGTGGTGCCCTTTTGCGTGGTTGCAGCGGGCGCAGGCGGTGAGCAGATTCGTCCACGAAGATTCTCCGCCGCGCGAGCGCGGCACCACGTGGTCGAGGGTCAGGTTTTTGGTCGAGCCGCAGTACTGGCACTCAAAATGGTCGCGCTTGAAGATGTTGTGGCGGCTCAGGGCAATGCCTTTGTAGGGCACGCGCACGTAGCGCTGCAAGCGAATGATGCTCGGCTTGGGGTAGGAGTGCGAAATGGTACGCAACGTGCCATACTCCGACTTCGCCACCATTTCCGCTTTGTCGAGAAACAGGAGTACAAACGCTTTTTGCACGCTGCACAGGGTGATGGCGGTATAGTCGCCATTCAGCACTAACACTTTTTGGTCCATACACGCTTTGGGGGCTCGGATAACCCGCCGAAAGCTAGCGGTTTCCGACCGTATAAACAAGCGCTGGAGGGTTAAGTTCAGTTAGCAGAGCCGCCCTGTCATTGCGAGCCCAGCGCAGCAATCCGTCCTGTAAAAGCGACTCACCCTGGATTGTGACACGCCCTTTTCTGGGACCGGAAAAAGCCTCCTTTTTGGGAGGGGTCGGGGCTTATCACATTAGAAGGCTGGTCGCTGAAGACAGGACGAATTGCTTCGCTGCGCTGGCAATGACAGCTTCTCCCCTACTCCGGCAGCAGGCGCTTGAGCAGGCGCAGCTTGTGCGAGTAGCGCTGCCGGTCGCGGTTGAAGATGCCGTTGTGGTCGAGCGGGTCGAGCCGGACTTCGCCGTGGGCGTGCAGAATCTGGCCCTCGTCCATCACCATGCCCACGTGCACGATGCGGCCCTCGGCGTTGTCGAAAAAGGCGAGGTCGCCGGGCCGGGCCTGGGCCACGAAATGCACGGGGCGGCCGTGGTCAATCTGCTGGCGGGCGTCGCGCGGGAGCTGAATGCCCACCAGGCCGTAGAGCTGCTGGCACAGGCCCGAGCAGTCGAGGCCAAAAATGCTCTTGCCGCCCCACACGTAGGGCGCTTTGAGGTACATGAGGGCCGTTTTGCGCAGCAGGGCAGCCTGACGGGCGGCATCGGGCGCGGCGGTGGGGTTGGTGGCAGTGCCGTTGAAGAAGTAGCTGCGGTCGCCAATGCGCACGTTCATGCCATCGAAAAAAGGCAGCCGGCAGCCCAGCGTGAGCGGGATTTTGGTCGTGGCGTCGCTCACGGCCTGCACCACGTCGAGGGCGCGCGGGTGGTCCTGGGCGCACCACGCGGCGAAGTATTCGGGCAACACGGGCGTGTGCTGCTTGGCATCCAGCCAGCCCACGTAGCCGTCGGCGGCGAGCTGCACTTGCAGCCAGCTGTCCTGGGTGAGCAGGATTTGGTAGCACTCGCCAAACAGGAGCTGGGTGACCAGCTCGGCCCGGTCGTTGGGCTCGGCGCGAACGGGAACGGCGCTAAGGGCGCAAATACCGGGATTCAATTGGGGTGATGGGGTAAAAGGTGATGAGGTGATGGGGTAATGAGGTGATGGGTTGATGCAACAAAGAATGCAGATGTTTTTCCGTTGTGAAAGGTAGCTGGCAAAAATGGTGGCGGTGCCTTACTTAAAACCCCATCACCCCATCACCTTTTACCTAATCACCAAAAATCAAAGCCGTTCCATGTCGCGCTTCTGGGCTTTTTCCTTGAGGTCGTTGCGCTTGTCGTAGAGCTTTTTGCCTTGGGCCAGGGCAATTTCGATTTTGGCAAAGCCACGGTCGGTCACGAACAGGCGCAGCGGGATGATGGTCAGGCCTTGGTCGACGCTTTTGCCCGCCAGCTGCTTCAGCTCGCGCTTGTTGAGCAGGAGCTTGCGCTCGCGCATGGCGTCGTGGTTGTTGTAAGTGCCTAACGAATAAGGCGCGATGCGGATGGAATGAATCCAAAGGCTGCCGTCGGTATGGAAGAGGCAGTAGCCGTCGGTGAGGTTGACGTTGCCTTCGCGGACGCTTTTGATTTCGGTGCCCTGCAACATCACGCCCGCGTCGTACTTGGCCAGAAACGTGTATTCGTGGCTGGCGCGGCGGTTTTTGATGTTGATGATGATGGGTTTGTCGTCTTTGGCCATGGTTTCAATGGATTGTAGCACACGCTTTCGCTTGTGCCGGAGCCGCACGGGCACAAGCTAAAGCATGTGCTACACCGTAAAAGGGGGCGCGAAGCTACGCCTACGTCAGCTTCAGGCGCGGGTCGGGGCTGGTGAGCTGGGTGGCAAAGTCGCCGGCTTCGTACTGAAAATGGGCCGTCATGGCCACCATTGCCGCGTTATCGGTGCAAAAGGCAAAATCCGGAATGAACACTTGCCAGCCTTGCGCGGCCGACTCGGCTTCCAAGGCGGTGCGCAGGCCCGAATTGGCCGCCACGCCGCCGGCCACGGCAATTTGGGTCAGGCCCGTGTCGGCGGCGGCGCGGCGCAGCTGGCGCAGCAGCGTGGCCACGATGGTGTGCTGAATGCTGGCGCAGAGGTCGGCCAGGTTTTCGGCCACAAAGCCGGGGTTGGCGGCCGTTTCCTTCTTCAGGAAATACAGCACCGAGGTTTTCAGGCCGCTGAAGGAAAAATCGTAGCCCGGCATGGCCCCGACCGGAAAAACGTACCGCAGCGGGTTGCCTGCGCGGGCCAGCTTGTCGAGGTGCGGGCCGCCGGGGTACGGCAGGCCGAGCAGCTTGGCGGTTTTGTCGAAGGCTTCGCCGGCCGCGTCGTCGATGGTCTGGCCGATAACCTCCATATCCAGCGCCGATTTCACGACCACCAGCTGCGTGTGCCCGCCGCTCACGGTGAGGCAGAGGAAGGGAAATTCGGGCTTGGGGTCGCGCAGAAAATGGGCCAGGATGTGGGCCCGCATGTGGTTCACGGCCAGCAGCGGCTTGCCCAGGGCCAGGGCCAGGGTTTTGGCAAACATGCCGCCCACTAATAAGGAGCCCAGCAGGCCGGGGCCCTGGGTCACGGCCACGGCGTCGAGGTCGGCTTTGGTGAGGCCGGCTTGCCGAAGCGCCGCCGTGACCACGGGCAGCAGGTGCTGCTGGTGCGCCCGCGAAGCCAGCTCGGGCACCACGCCGC
>CAXTCS010000347.1:0-3882 GCA_964242365.1 uncultured Hymenobacter sp.
CCTTTGGCGTACTGGGTCGCACCAAAGCCGTGGAATACCGCCTCTACGCCCGCGACCGCATCGCCAACCTGGCCAGCCAGGCCCTGTCCACCGGCTCTACCACCACCAACCTGATGTTGCGGGAGGCCGCCCCGCTGCGCCAGTTTAATCAGCTATTCGTCGGCGGCACGGCCGCGTTCAACTACCGCACGGTTTACGCCGTGGAAACGGCCGGTGAAGCTTACCTGCTGCCACTAACTGGCCTGAGCATCAGCAGCTACAGCCTCGAATATTGGCTGCGGGGCAGTGTGCGTACCGGCCCGCTGTCGGCCGAAGCGCTGGTGAATTCCTACTCGCCCACGCTCACCCAACAGGAATTCGTGGGCAACCACTACGCCTGGAGCCACTGGGCCGACGGGAAAAACCCCTCCACTGGCCAGCCCGACGCGCCGTTCGACAACACCAGCACCCAGCAGCTCACGGGCCGCCTGCGCCTGGAACTGCCCGACCTGGGCGGCCTCACGCAGCAGCGGTTCGAGGCCAGCCTTGGCGTGGCAAGCATTGCCAATCTGGTGTATTACGACACCCTGGCGATGCCCACGCAGGCGTCTACTGCCCGCACCTTGGTCATTGGTTTTGCGCGCCACCAAGTACGGCTCGGCCGGTTTAGTTTCGACAACCAAGCCACCTACACGCGGGGCGGCGACGTGGCTGGCTTGCGTATTCCGCAGCTCGTAACCAATTCGCGGGTCTTTTACGAAAGCTATATTTTTCGTAAAGCATTATTTAGCCAGGTCGGAGCCGAAATGTATTATCAATCCAGCTACAAAGCGTTTGATTACAGCCCCAGCACGCAGCAATTTTACCAGCAAAACCATTTCACCATCCGCAATTATCCGATAGTTGACGTATTCTTTGTGGCCGATATAAAAACGGTATCTATTTTCCTGAAAATGGCTTATGTCAACCAGGGCCTTCCGGATAATGGCTATTTTGCCTCGCCATATTATACCGGTTATCCGCGTCGGTTTCAATTTGGCGTGAAGTGGAATTTCTTTAATTAAAAATAAAGTAATGAAAGAAAAAACCATTCTGAAATTAAAGCTCAATACCGACCCGCGCTGGGTAAATATTGCCGAAAAAAACATCGAAGATATTTTGGTCGACCATGCCTGGTGCGAACAAAAAGCGGCCAGTACCGGCATCAGCATGATTATCCATTACCCCGAGAAAACCCGCCTCGTGGATGAATTGACAGACTTAGTGGCTGAAGAATGGAGCCACTTCGAGCGCGTGCTGCTGGAGCTGCGTAAGCGCGGCTTTGCGCTGGGCCGGCCGCGCAAAGACGAGTACGTGGTGCAGCTGCTGGCGCACGTGCGCAAAGGCGGCGCCCGCGAGCGCCAATTAATGGACCAGCTACTGGTTTCGGCCCTGATTGAAGCGCGCAGCTGCGAACGATTCAAGCTATTGTGGCAAAATATCGCCGACCAGGAATTGAGTAAATTCTATTACGAATTAATGGTGTCGGAAGCCGCGCATTTTGTGAGTTATGTTGATTTAGCCAAAGAATATTGCGACCCGCAAGAAGTTGATATTCGCTTGCAGGAATTGCTGGAAATCGAAGGCGAGATAATCACAAATTTGCCGGTGCGGGACGACCGAATACACTGACGCCTGCGGCTTAATGAAGAATGAAGAATAAGGAATTGGAAAATGGCATAATGAGCCCCAGATTTCATTCTTCATTCTTCATTAAGCCGCAGGCGTCACCGTGCCGCGTACTTCGCCGAAACCAATGCGGACGCCTTCTTTCTCGGCGTAGCCGCGCATGATTACCGTGTCGCCGTCGAGTAGGAATTTGCGTTCCGAGCCATCGGCCAGGGGCACGGGGCGGGTGCCGCGCCAGGCCAGCTCCAGCAGCGAGCCGAGCGAGTCGGGTGTGGGGCCGCTGATGGTGCCCGAGGCGTAGAGGTCGCCGGCTTCGAGGTTGCAGCCGTTGGAGGCGTGGTGGGCGAGCTGCTGGGCCATGCTCCAGTACATGAGGCCGAAATTGGCCCGGCTGAGGGTGGTTTCGGGGCCGTTGGCGGGGGTGAGGGCGACTTCGAGGTGAATGTCGAAATTGTGGGCGCCATCCTGGGCCAGGTAGGGTAGGGGCGCGGGCTCCTGCGCGGGGCCGGCGGTGCGGAAAGGTTCCAGGGCATCGAGCGTGACCACCCACGGGGCCACGCTGCTGCCGAAATTCTTGCCCAAAAACGGCCCCAGCGGCACGTATTCCCAGCTTTGCAGGTCGCGGGCGCTCCAGTCGTTGAACAGGCAGAGGCCAAAAATGTGGTCTTCGGCCTGGCCGATGGGCACGGTGCTGCCCAGCGCGGTGCCGGTGCCCACCACAAAGGCCATTTCCAGCTCAAAGTCGAGTTGGCGGCTGGGGCCAAAAGTGGGCGCGGCTTCGTCGGGGGCTTTGCGCTGGCCGTTGGGGCGTGTGATGGTGGTGCCCGACACCACGATGCTGCTCGTGCGGCCGTGGTAGCCAATGGGCAGGTGGCGCCAGTTGGGCAGCAGGGCGTTGGCCGGGTCGCGGAACATAGTGCCCACGTTGGTGGCGTGCTCGATGCTGCTGTAGAAATCGGTGTAGTTGGCCGGTTTCACGGGGCGCAGCATTCGCACTTCGGTTTGGCGCAGCAGGCAGGCGCGCACGGCTTCTTCGTGGTCGCGCAGGCGCGGCTCGTCGTGGCGCAGCAGCTCGCTCACGCGCTGGCGCACGGCCCGCCACGCCGGGCGCCCCAGCCGCAGAAAAGCGTTGAGCGAGCGGCGGCGAAATACCTTGGGCTGGGCGGCGCCCAGCTCCGTCAAATCCTCAAAAAAGCCGTACTGGCTGGCGGCGTACAAGTCGAGCACGTAGCCGCCGATGGCCACGGCCAGGCGCGGGCCGCGCTCCTCGGTTTCAAACACGCCGAAGGGCAGGTTCTGGATGGGGAAGTCGTGGCCGGGCGCAATGTCAATCCAGGAGCGGAGGGTGGGCGAGTTGAGCGGAGAGGGCATGGGGAGTAAAAGGGAAGGCAGGAAACAGGAAATTTAAAAGGAACGTCATGCTGAGCGCAGCCGAAGCATCTCGCGTGCAATAGTAAATTCAATCACAAGAAAAGAATTACTACCACAGGCGAGATGCTTCGGCTACGCTCAGCATGACGTTCTGTTAATTTGTCAACTAGTTAATTTGTCAACTAGCAAAAAAATCTTACCGGGCTTCCACGGCCGTGATTTCGGGCACGGCTTTTTTCACCGTGTCTTCCAGGCCGGCGCGGGTCATCGGCGACATGGGGCAGGCCCCGCAGGCGCCCTCCCATTCGAGCTGGAGCACGCCTTCGGGCGTGATGTTGGCCACGCGCACGTTGCCGCCGTCGGTGGCCAGGTAGGGGCGCAGGCCATCCAGGGCTTGTTCGACGCGGGCGAGAACGGTATCCATCGGGGAAATTAAAAATGAAGAATTAAAAATTAAAAAATCGGCGGGTTAGTAGAGACGGGTTGGAAGAATTAAGGAGAATTTTTAATTCTTCATTTTTAATTTTTAATTCCCATTCAGGAATTCATTTGGACGACGGCCGTTTTGGGGGCCACGTTGTTTCGGATGCTGACTTGCCGGGCCACGGCTTCGGCCAGGTTGGCAAACAGCTGGCCCACCACCGACTCGGGGTCGAGTACGGCGGGCTGGCCTTGGTCGCCGTTTTCGCGGATGCTCTGCACCAGCGGCAGCTGGCCCAGCAGCGGCACGTCGTGCTGCGCGGCGAGGCGCTGGCCGCCGTTTTCACCAAAGATAAAGTATTTGCTGTCGGGCAGCTCGGCGGGCGTGAACCACGCCATGTTTTCGACCACGCCCAGCACGGGCACGTTGATTTGGGGCTGGCG
>CAXTCS010000348.1:0-3873 GCA_964242365.1 uncultured Hymenobacter sp.
AGGTGAGGGCGGCGAGGTAATTGTTCAGGTTTTTGGCCGGGTCGAGCTGGCCGATTAGTTCGCGCCCCTTGTCCTCATCGGCCGGCGTGCCGCCCGCCACCGATAGCGCATCGACGCCCAGCGCCAGGTAGCCGGCCTGCGCCACCCGCCGCGTAACGTCTTTAATATGAGGCGTTAGCCCCCTATTTTCGTGGATGACCACTACCGCGCCGCGCTTTTTGCGGCCCTTGGCGTGCACCAGGTAGCCGCTGACGGTGGCCCCGTCGCCGGGCCAGGTCACGGTTTCTTCGATGAGGTCGGCGGCCAGCGGCATGATGGTAGCAGCCTGGGCGTAGCCGGGCTCCAGCATGGCTAGCGCGGCGGCGGCCAGGGCCGTGCCGCCCGCCAGGGCCGCCAGCCGGTCCAGAAATTCCTTGCGCGAAAGTGGGCGGTGCGTGTACTCGTCGAAGAGGTTGATGATGCGCTGGTCCATAGGAGAATAGGGAAGAAGGGACAAGATAACCAAAGCTGGTTAGCGCGCAGTGTATCGGGGTGTTAAAGCGCAGAGTTTCGCAGGGCCCTTACAAGTGGTTAGCAGTTGCTAGCTGCTGGAAATACGCCGGGGTCAGTCGCAACCGGCTGCCGTACCAGCTAAACAATTCACCGTCTATAATTTGAATTTTAGCGGCCGGGCAAATTTCCTGAAACTCGGCAACGTGCTTCTCACCGAAAGGATAGGGCTCGGAGGATAATAAGATGCGCTCCGGCGCGGCAGCGCGCAGCTGCTCCGGCGTTATCTCAGGGTAGCGGCCGAGCTGCGCAAAAACGTTGCGAAAACCCGCCCGACCCAGCATATCGTCAATGAATGTGCCACCGGCCGCTACCATGTACGGCTTGCGCCAAATAAAATACGCCGCCGCTATAGGCACTGGCGGGGCTGTAAGCGCAGTGAATGAATTAGTTATCTCCGCAGCCATTTTTTCGCCGCGCTCTTTCTCACCCGTAATAAAAGCCACGCGCCGAATCATGTCCAGTGCCTGCGGTAGCGTACTAATATCGCTCATCCACACCGGGTATTGCGCCATTAATTGCTCGATGCCAGCCTGATAATTTTCTTCCTTATTGCCAATTAGTAAATCGGGCTTCAAAGCGGCTATTTTCTCGAAATCAAAATTCTTGGTGCCCCCAATTATCGTAGCATTTTGGCGGGTTTCGGGTGGATGAATGCAAAACTTGGTAACGCCCACAACCCGGCTGCCCAAACCCAAATCAATTAATAATTCAGTTTGGGAAGGTACCAATGATACAATGCGCTGCGGGGGGAAGGGCACTGCTACCCGACAGCCCATTTGGTCAGTAACTGTCAGCGGAAGGGCGGGAAAAGGTTGCATAGAGTAAGTAAACACAAAACGCCGGGTAATTCCGGCGTTTTGTGTTTGAATCAGGTGCTAAGCTTTACGAGAAATACCGGAAATCGTGCCCGTCCTCAATGCGCAGCAGCGTTTCGTAAATAAGGCGCGTTACGCTGTCTACATCGTCCTTGTGCACGGTTTCGACGGTAGTGTGCATGTACTTGAGTGGCAAGGAGATAAGTGCCGCGGCCACGCCCGAGCCCGAGTAGGCAAATGCGTCGGTGTCGGTGCCGGTGGCGCGGGTAGCGGCGGCGCGCTGAAACGGGATGTCGGTTTCCTTGGCCGTATTAATAATTAAGTCGCGCAAATTATTTTGCACGGCCGGGCCGTAAGTTATTACCGGGCCTTTGCCGCAGAAAATATCGCCGCTGGTTTTCTTCTCGTACATCGGCGACTGCGTGTCGTGCGTCACGTCGGTAATGATGGCCACATCGGGGTTAATGCGGTGGGCCACCATCTCGGCCCCGCGCAAACCAATTTCCTCCTGCACCGCATTCACGATGTAGAGGCCAAACGGCAGCTTTTTACCGTTCTCCTTCAGCATCCGGGCCACCTCGGCTACCATGAAGCCGCCCACGCGGTTGTCGAGGGCGCGCCCCACGTAGTATTTATCGTTGAGCACCGTAAACTCGTCCTCAAACGTCACCACCGAGCCCACGTGGACGCCCATTTCGGCCACCTCATCGGCCGAGGACGCGCCGCAGTCCAGGAAAATCGTTTCGATAGTCGGGGCTTTGTCCTGCTCCACCTTGCGCACGTGGATGGCGGGCCACCCGAATACCGCTTTCACGATACCTTTTTCACCGTATATATTTACGCGCTTGCTGGGTGCCACCAGCGCATCGGAGCCGCCATTGCGGCGCAGGTACAAATAGCCTTCCTTGGTGATGTAATTAACGAAATACGAAATCTCATCGGCGTGCGCTTCGATAACGACTTTGTATTTCGCGTCGGGATTAATGACGCCGACTACCGTGCCGTAGGTATCAACGAAATACTCGTCGATGTAGGGCTTGATATACGCCAACCACAGTTTCTGGCCTTCCTTTTCGAAGCCGGTAGGGGAGGAGTTATTTAAATATTTTTCGAGAAATTCGAATGATTCGGGACGCATAATAACTTATCTATTGATTTAGCGCAGAGTTTCGCGAAGGCAACTAAAAACTCTGCGAAACTTTGCCTACTTCGTGAAACGCTGCGCTTAAAAGTTACAGTGGAATATTCCCGTGCTTTTTGCGTGGCAAGGTATCTACTTTATTTTCCAGCATTTTAAAGGCACGAATTAATTTCTGCCGGGTTTGTGAGGGCAGAATTACCTCGTCTACAAACCCGCGGTGAGCGGCGCGGTAGGGCGTAGCAAATTTCTTCTGGTATTCATCCACCTTTTCCTGCAGTTTGGCTTCGGGGTCTTCGGCCTGGGCAATTTCGCGCTTGAAAATGATTTCGGCCGCGCCTTTGGCGCCCATCACGGCAATTTCGGCGGTGGGCCAGGCGTAGTTCAGGTCGGCCCCGATGTGCTTGGAGTTCATCACGTCGTAGGCCCCGCCGTAGGCCTTGCGGGTGATGACGGTGATGCGCGGCACGGTGGCTTCGCAGAAGGCGTAAAGCAGCTTGGCCCCGTTGGTGATGATGCCGCGCCACTCCTGGTCGGTGCCGGGCAGGAAGCCGGGCACGTCTTCGAGCACTAGTAGCGGAATGTTGAACGAGTCGCAGAAGCGCACGAAGCGGGCGGCCTTGGTGCTGGCATTGATGTCGAGCACGCCCGCCAGCACGGCCGGCTGGTTGCCCACGATGCCGATGCTGCGGCCCGCCAGCCGCGCAAAACCCACCACGATGTTCTCGGCAAAGTTCTGGTGCACCTCCATAAAGGAGTTGCTATCAATCAGACCCTCAATTACTTCGCGGATATCGTAGGGTTGGTTGGCGTTGTCGGGGATGAGCGTGTCGAGCGCGGGGCGGCTTTCTTCCTGGCCGGCTTCGTAGGCCGCGGCGGGCGCGGTTTCTTCGCAGTTTTGGGGCATGTAGCTCAGCAGCTGCTTGAGCTGCTGAATAATAACTACCTCATTAGCGGCCGTAAAGTGCGTCACGCCGCTTTTGGTGCTATGGGTGCTGGCGCCGCCCAGCTCCTCACTGGTCACATTTTCATGGGTCACGGTTTTCACCACGTTGGGGCCGGTCACGAACATGTAGCTCGTGTTTTCGACCATCAAAATAAAGTCGGTGATGGCCGGCGAATACACCGCGCCGCCCGCGCACGGCCCCATAATGGCCGAAAGCTGCGGCACCACGCCGCTGGCCAGCGTATTCTTATAAAAGATGTCGGCGTAGCCGCCGAGGCTCACCACGCCCTCCTGGATGCGGGCCCCGCCCGAGTCGTTGAGGCCGATAACGGGCGCGCCGTTTTTCATGGCCAGGTCCATGATTTTAACGATTTTCTCGGCGTGGGTTTCGCTCAGCGAACCGCCGAACACCGTGAAATCCT
>CAXTCS010000349.1:0-3822 GCA_964242365.1 uncultured Hymenobacter sp.
CGGCCGGCGGCTCGAAAAAAGAAACCGGCTGCTGCTCGCTCGACAGCATCAACGACGCCCGCGACATTGCCGTGCAGCTGGGCTTTCCGCATTATATTATCGACATCCGGGACGAGTTTGGCGACTTTGTCATCAACAACTTCACCGACGAATACCTGGCCGGCCGCACACCCAACCCCTGCGTGCTCTGCAACACCCACATCAAATGGGACGCGCTGCTGCGCCGCGCCGACCAGCTTGGCTGCCAGTTTATTGCCACCGGCCACTACGCCAACATCCGCCAGGACGCCGAAACCGGGCGCTACGTGGTGAGCAAAGGCCTCGACGAAAACAAGGACCAAAGCTATGCCCTGTGGGGCGTGAGCCAGGAAAGCCTGAGCCGCACGCTGTTCCCGCTGGGCGGCCTGCGCAAAACCGAAATCTACGACGAAGCCCGCCGGCGCGGCTTCACCGAGTTGGTGAACAAGCCCGAGAGCTACGAAATCTGCTTCATTCCCGACAACGACTACCGGGGCTTCCTGCGCCGCCGCGTGCCGGGCCTCGAAGCCCGCGTGGCCGGCGGCAATTTCGTGACCAAAAACGGCCGCGTCCTGGGCCAGCACGAGGGCTACCCGTTCTACACCATCGGGCAGCGCAAGGGGCTGGGCGTGGCCCTGGGCTACCCGGCCTTCGTGCTCGAAATCCGCCCCGATACCAACGAGGTGGTGCTCGGCAACTACGACGAGCTGGCCAGTACGGCCACCGTGGTGGGCAAGCTCAACATGGGCAAGCGGGCCAGCCTGGCCGGCCAGGGCCTGGTGCCGGCCGTGGTGAAGGTGCGCTACAACCACGACGGCGCGCCCGCTTTTCTCGAAGAAGTGGACGGCAAAATCCGTGTGTATTTTGAAGCGCCGGTCCACGCCATCACGCCCGGCCAGGCCGCCGTGTTCTACGACGGCCCCGACGTGCTGGGCGGCGGCTGGATTGAGCGCCACGTAATCGGCGAATTTCCGCTACCTTTTGCCGCCGCCGTCGAGGCCGGGGGCTGATTCTACCAGGCTTATGCTGCTGCGCAACTTTATGAATTGGAACGTATTGACTTCGGGTGGGCTGGTGCAAGGCCGCCGGACTGGCCTCTTTTTGGTAGCGGCGGGGCTGGCGCTGGCCTTCGCCGGCTGCAAGGATAAGTCGGAGCCCGCCCCCGACGCGGGCACCAGCTACTACCCGGTGGCGGTGGGCAATTTCTGGGTTTATGCCGTGGCCGACACCACCTGGAGCGAGGCCACCAATCAGGGCTCGCAGGTGACGCCGAGCGTGGCCACGGCCAGCACCTACCAGTTCAAAGAAACCATCACCGAAACCTTCACCGATGCCGCCGGCAAGCTGGCGTATCGCCTGGTGCGCGCCAAGCGCCTGCTGCCCACCGACACCTGGCGCGACGACAGCGTGTTTGTGGTGAGTGCTTCGGCCCAATCGGTGGCCGTAAACCGCAACAACACCCGCACGCTGGAGCTAATCTTCCCGGTGCGCGACGGCCGGTCGTGGAATTTCAACGCCTACAACAACAACTTCAACGACACCATCACGGCCGAAACCCGGCAGTACAGCCGCGTCGGCCAGCCGTTTTCGACGGGCGGCGGCACCACCGGCCTCCCGGCCGCCACCTACCCGGTCACGCTCACCACGACCAACACCGGTGCCGCCGCCGCCGATAACCTGCTGCGGAAAATCAGCTACGAGCAGGTGTTCGCGCAAGGCGTGGGGCCGGTTTTTCGTCGCCGGCTTTACCTCGCCTTTTTTAATTATACCGATAACACGACCGGAAATCAGGTCTTTGTGCCGGGGTCCTATTCCAAAGCGGCTTCCCGGCGCGAAACCCTGATTGACTACGGCCCGCGCTAAGCGGCGGAAGTTACTGGGCCCGCTATTCATCTTTCAATCACCCGTGATTATTATTTGTGATGATACTATCGATAATGAAATGGCGGGTGTTGATTTTGGTGGGACTGCTCGCTACCCTGGCGGCCGCGCCGGCGGCGGCCCAGGGCACGGTGCGCCGCCATTTGGTGTATTTCCGCGATAAGGCCGGCACGCCGTTTTCCGTGGCGCAGCCGCAGGCGTTTTTGTCGGCCCGGTCGCTGCGCCGCCGCAGCCGGCAGGGCATCGCCGTGCTCCCGCGCGACTTGCCCGTGACCCCCGCCTACGTGGCCCAAATACGCGCCGTGGCGGGCCGGCCGCAGGTGCTGTACACGTCGCGCTGGTTCAACGCGGCCGTGGTTTCCTGCGATTCGGCCACGCTGGCCCGCGTGCTGGCCTTGCCGGCCGTGCGCGGCGCCACCACGCTCAACCGCAGCTTTCGGGCGCCGGCAGCGGCGGTCCCGCCCGTGCAGGTGCCGGCATCCGCCGCGCGCGGCACGGTGGCTTCCCGTGCCCAATACGGCCCGGCTTACCGCCAAAACCAGCAAATCGGGGCCCTGGCCATGCACGATGCGGGCTTCCGGGGCGAAGGACTGGAAATCGCGGTATTCGACGCCGGCTTCCCCGGCGTGAACCAGATTTCGGCCTTGCAGCCGCTTTTCCAGGATAAACGCCTGCTCAGCACCCGCAACTTCGTGGACGGCGGCACCAACGTGTACCTGCGCAACAGCCACGGCACCAATTGCTTGTCGGCGATGGCGGGCAACCTGGCGGGCTACTACATCGGCAGCGCGCCCGCCGCTTCCTTCCGGCTGTGCATCACCGAAGACGTTAGCTCCGAGCATCCCATCGAAGAAGCCAACTGGCTGGCCGCGGCCGAGTACGCCGATTCGGCGGGCGTCGACGTTATCAGTTCCTCGCTGGGCTACACCACGTTCGACGCGCCTTCGCGCTCCTACACCTACGCCGACATGAACGGCCGCACCGCCATCAGCACGCGGGCCGCCACGGTGGCCGCGCGCGTGGGCATGCTGGTGGTGAGCGCCGCCGGCAACGAAGGCGACGACCCCTGGCACTACATTTCGGCGCCCGCCGATGCCGATTCCATTGTGTCGGTCGGCGCCGTCGATTCGCTGGGCAACCACGCCTATTTCAGCTCCTACGGCCCCACGGCCGACGGGCGCATCAAGCCCACGCTCGCGGCCATGGGGCTGGCGGCGGCCGTGCTGGCACCCAACGGGGCCGCGTTTCGGGGCAATGGCACTTCCTACGCCTGCCCCGTTCTGGCGGGCCTGGTGGCCGGCTTCTGGCAGGCCAACCCCACGCTCACGGCCCAGCAGGTCATTGCCGCTTTGCGCAGCTCGGCGTCGCAAGCCACCACCCCCGACAACATCCTGGGGTACGGCATCCCCAATTTTGTCGCGGCTTATAACCTGCTGCACCCCAGCGCGCCCCTGGCCGCTGCCGCCGCGCGCGGCACGGGCGAAGCCCTGGGCCTGTACCCAAATCCCACCGGCGAGGGCCCGCTCACGCTCACGCTGCCCAAAGAGCTGAGCGGCCAGCCGCTCAGCGTGCGGGTGTTCGATGCGCGCGGGGCCGTGGTGGCCCAGCAGCAGCTGCCCGCCGCCGTTGGCAGCCGGGCTGCGCTCCGGTTGGGCCGCTTGGCCAAAGGCAATTACACCTGCGAAGTGAGCGCCGGCAGCACCCGCCGCACGGTCAAATTCGTGCAGCTGTAGCAGCGGCCTTTATCATCGAAAAGGGCGCCGCACGGTGTCCTTTTTTAGGGCATATTTGGGGCCCTGTTGGTTTGTTTTTGAGGCCGGTATTTCGTAATTTTAAAGCTTCAATTCACCCCCATTTATTGCCGTAGCATGTTGCAAATGATGATTACCAAGCGCATCGGGCGCCGCCAGTTTCACTTCACCG
>CAXTCS010000350.1:0-3811 GCA_964242365.1 uncultured Hymenobacter sp.
TTGAAGAAGGCTTCAACAGTCATCAATACATCAGCTTTCTCGATGCCGGTCTTCGTGGAGATTTCGGCGATTACCTCAGCTTTCGTCACGTTGGTATGGTACTTAGGTGGTTAAAAAAATGCGATTTTAGGCAAAAAACGTCCCGAATTCCAGCGTAAGCCCTTGCCCGGTAGGTGGTTCGCCCTTGAATTCGGGCCACAAAGGTAGCCCCCTTTTTTTGTTTTACCAACCCAGGCATCTAAACAAGACCCTGACTCAAATTATTCGCTTTCAAAATTTTGGCAAAACCAACCCCCCGGTCTTCCTTTCTGGCGGCCGCGCTCCTGGCGTGGTATCCGCGCCACCACCGCGACCTGCCCTGGCGCCACACCCGCGACCCGTACGCCATTTGGCTGTCGGAGGTCATTTTGCAGCAAACCCGCGTGGCGCAGGGCCTGCCTTACTACGAAACCTTTCTGGCAGCCTACCCCACGGTGCACGCGCTGGCGGCGGCGCCCGAAGCCGAAGTGCTGCGCTACTGGCAGGGCCTGGGCTATTATTCGAGAGCCCGCAACATGCACCGCACGGCCCAACAGGTGGTGGATGAGCACGCCGGGCGATTCCCCGGCACTTATGCCGAGCTGCTGAAGCTGCGCGGCATTGGGCCTTACACCGCCGCGGCCATCGCCTCGTTTGCGTTTGACGAAGCCGTGGCCGTGCTCGACGGCAACGTGTACCGGGTGCTGGCCCGCATTTTTGGCCTGCACTCGGATATCGCCGCGCCCAGCTCGCGCAAGGAGTTTCAGGCGCTGGCCGACCAGCACATTCCGGCCAGCACGCCGGCCGATTTCAACCAGGCCATTATGGAGTTCGGGGCCATTCAGTGCACGCCGGCGAAGCCCGACTGCCTGTTTTGCCCGCTGCAAAGCCAGTGCTGGGCCTTTCAGCACGGGCAGGTGGCGCTGCTGCCGGTGAAAAGCAAGGCCAAGGCCTCGCGCACCCGCTACTTTCATTACTTCGTGCTGCGCCACGGCGAGCAAACGTATCTGCGCGAGCGCCGGGAAAAGGACATCTGGCAGGGGCTTTACGATTTCGCGCTGGCCGAAACCGCCGTGCCGGAGCTGCCGCCGGCCGAGTTGTCGCGCCACCTCGACGCGCTGGGCGCACGCCTCGATACGAGCCAGGCCGCCGAGCCGAGCGCCGCTTACCGCCACGTATTGAGCCACCAGAAGCTGGAGGCGCGTTTCCATCCGTTGGCGCTGGCGCAGCCGCTGCCCGCAAGCACTCTGCGCGATTTGGGGCTACGGGCGTACTCGGCCGCCGAAATTGACGCCCTGCCCAAGCCGAAGCTCATCGCCAACTACTGCGACCAGAACATATGAAATTTATTCTCCCATTTAGATTAGAATTCTTTGCTCTTTTTTTTAGCAATTAGTTTGAATGGCTCGATATAATTTCTTATCTTTGAAGCAGAAAAGGCCGGGTGGCTTTTTCAATTCTGTATTTCCTAACGTGCAATGATATGGCCGGAGTGAACAAGGTGATTTTGGTAGGCAACTTGGGCAAAGACCCCGAAGTGCGCCATTTGGAAGGGGGCGTGAGCGTGGCTCATTTCACCCTGGCAACCAACGAATACTACAAAGACAAGCAAGGCACTCGGGTCGAACGCACCGAGTGGCACAACATATCGGCCTGGCGCGGCCTGGCCGATATGGCTGATAAATTCCTTAAGAAAGGCCAGCAAGTCTACATTGAAGGCAAGCTGCGCACCCGCCAATACCAGGACAAGGACCAGCAGACGCGCTACATCACGGAAATCATCGCCGATGAAATTTCGATGCTCGGCGGCCGGCCGCAAGGCGCCGGCGGGGCCGCGGCCGATACGAATGGTCATGCCGTGGCGGAGCCCCAGCAAAGCTTCCGCCAGGAGCCGGAGCTGGACCAGCTGCCTTTCTAGAGCGCGGATTGGTCGGATTTTGTGGGCCGACTCCCGACACCAAAAAGGCCACTCAGTTGAGTGGCCTTTTTGGTGTCGGGAGTTGATGCTTACAGTTGGGTACCGTTGAGCCTCACCCCCGGCCCCTCTCCCAAAGAGAGGGGAGCTACGGCGGCGCATTCTATATTAGAGCGGTTTCACGAACGATGGACGTTTGGCTCCCCCTCTTTTTTGGAGAGGGGGCCGGGGGTGAGGTTCCACGGGCACACCGACCCGAAATCGGCTTATAATTGAATGGGCAAGGCACGTCTCCGAAATCCGACCAATCCGCTGAATCCGTGGTTCAGATAGGCGCGGAGGTTACCTTTGACACCGGGGCGCTGTTTGGGATGGCGCCGCATTATTAGAAGCACTTGCGTTGTGTCGATTCTGAAAAAAAAATCTGTGATGGCAATTGGGCTGGCACTGCTGGCGGGGTGCTCGTCGGCGCCGGATTTCACGCCCAAGCCCAAGGGGTATAACCGCATCGAGTTGCCCGCGCACCGGTACCGGCTGCTGGGCGGTGGCCACCCGTATGCGTTCGAATACTCGACGCAGGCGGTGATAAAGCGGGATTCTTCGTCCATCGCGCAGCCGCACTGGCTTAACGTGTATTACCCCAAGCTGCACGCCAACGTGCAGATTACCTACATGGACGTGCAGCGCGACCGCCGCCTCTACAATAAGATGATGGAAGACGCGCGCAAGCTCACCGGCAAGCACGAAATCAAGGCCACGGCCATCGACGAGCGGATTTTGAAGACGCCCAGCGGCATGCGGGCCTCGGTGTTTGAGCTGTCGGGCGAGGTGCCGAGCCAGTTCCAGTTTTATACGACGGACAGCACGCACCATTTTTTGCGCGCGGCGCTCTACTTCCAAACGGCCACGGCCAACGACTCGCTGGCCCCGGTGATTGAGTACGTGAAAACGGACATGGTGCGGATGCTTAACACGCTTAGATATCGCTAGTCATTTAACATTTATCAATTAACATTTAACACGCCCACGTAGCGCCTGGCCCCTTTTAATTTTGAGCAATTGGCGATTTGTTAAATGATAAATGTTGATTGTTAAATGAAAAAATGAGTAACTTCTTCAATACCCGGCTCGAATCGCTGCGCTCGGTGGGCAGCACCCAGCGGGCGCAAATCCTGGGCAAAGAATTGGGCCTTTTTACCTACGGCGACCTGATTCAGCGCTACCCGTTTCGGTATCTCGACCGGACGCAGGTGTACAAAGTGGCCGATTTGAACGACGACTTGCCCTACGTGCAGGTGCGCGGGATGCTGCGCGGCAAGGAGCTGATTGGCGAAGGCCCCAAGCAACGGCTGACGGCCAAGGTGGGCGACGGCACCGGCGAGCTGGAGCTGGTGTGGTTCAAGGGCATCAAGTGGGTGCAGCAGTACACCAAAAACAACCAGGAGTACGTGGTTTTTGGGAAGCCGACGATGTTCAACGGGCGGCCCCAAATGGCGCACCCGGAACTGGAAGAAGTGAGCGAGGCCAAGCCGGGCCAGAGCTTTTTTCAGCCGGTGTACAACACGTCGGAGAAGCTCAAAAACTACCACCGCATCGACAGCAAGGCCATTATGCGGATGGTGGCCGAGCTGCTGAAGCTGGCCCAGCCGCACGTGGTGGAGTCGCTTTCGCCGGCCCTGATTGCGCACTACGCGCTGATGAGCAAGGCGCAGGCCTTGCAGCAGATTCACTTTCCGCAAAGCCCGGAGCTGCTGGCGGCGGCGCAGTTCCGGCTGAAATTTGAGGAGCTGTTTTACGTGCAGCTCAAGCTGTTGCGGCAGCGCGACCAGCGCAAGGTGACGCTGGCCGGGCAGATTTTTAAGGAAGTGCCGACGCTGG
>CAXTCS010000351.1:0-3777 GCA_964242365.1 uncultured Hymenobacter sp.
CCTGCCAGCGGCCGCCCACCCGGTAGGTTTTGTAGATGTCAAAATCGCCAAAATTCAGCAGCTGCCCGCGCGAGCTGAAATACAGCACGTGGTACAGCGGGTGATAAAACGGGCTCACCTCGCTCTCGCGGGTGTTCACCACCGGGCCCACGTTTTCGGCGGCGCTCCACTGCCCGTTGCGCAGCTTGTGGGTAAAATAAATATCCGAGAGCCCAAAACCGCCCAATCGGTCGGAGGCAAAATACAGCGTGTCCTCGCCCTGCGAAAGCGTGGGCTGCGAGTCCCAGGCCGACGAATTGACCAGGTTGCCCAGCGACTTGGGCGCGCTCCACTTGCCGTCTTTGCCCCGCGTGGCCGTGAACAGGTCGCAGTTGCCGTGGCAGGTGGCGCACTCGCAGCGGGCAAAATAAATCGTGCGCCCGTCCTTGCTCAGGCAGGCCGAGCCCTCGTTGTTGGGCGAGTTGATGGGCTTGGGCAGCGGCTCGGCGTCGGTCCAGCTCACGCCCTCCCGGTGCGAAGTGTACAGGTCCTCGTCCACCACGCCGGTCAGGCCGCGCCGCTTGCGCTTGCTGCTGAACAGCAGCAGCGAGTCGTTGCCGGCCAGCGCCGGCCCGTAGTCGGGCGCCTTGCTGTTGATGGCGTCGCCCATGCTCGTGTACACGCCCTTGGGCGGGTGGAAGGTGCTGATGTTTTTGCGGTACTCCACCAGGTCGTAATACGTTTTCAGGGGCACGTACAGGTCCTGGTCTTTTTGCTCCAGCGAGTCATAATACAGCTGCACCTTCGTAATATCGGTGCGGTGGTGCTTGAGGGCCAGGCGGTAATACGCTTTGGCCTTTATCTCCTGGCTGTCGCGCTCCAGCAGCTGGCCCAGGCGCCAGAGCATGTTGGTGTTGCGCGCGAAGTTGGTGGGGCCAAACCGTGCCACGTAATCTTCGAGCAGCAGGCGGGCCTGGTGGTATTGGTGGCGGTGCTCGGCCCTGGCAATGGCGCGCAGGGCCTTTTTGTCTTCGTAAAACGGGTAGCGGTTGATGTCGACGAAGTCGGGCGTGCCGTCGGGGCGCAGGTGCAGGCGGCGGCTGGTGCGGCTGTTGAGGCCGCGCACCCGGTACGTGCCGGCGGCAATGGCCGGCGGCCGCACGGGCTGCGGCGCGGCGGGCTTACCGGCCGCGGCCGGCTGCGCAAGGGCCTTTTTGGGCCCGGCCTTGCCCGCGACCGGCGCGGCCGATGCCCCGCCGCTGGTGGTGTCGGCCGAAGGCGAAGCCGCGGCCGGGATGCGCCTGGTGGGCCGGCGTTGGGCCCGCGCCCCCGGCGCGGCCGTTATTTCCAGCAGCACGAGCAGGACGAGAAACAGGCGCCGACGCAGCAAAACGGGCATTGGTAGAAGTACTGAAAATGATGGTGGTGGGAATTTATTGGGTGGTTCGATGGCTTTTCTCAGTTCCCAAGCCCCGCCACCGTGGGCCGGGCTTTGCCACTGAGATGGGGCCGCAGGCGAAAGAATCGTCTGGTGGCCCGGTTCGCTGTCCCAAGTGGTTGCTGGTTGCTGGTTTCTGGTTGCTCGTCATTAACCAGCAACCAGAAACGAGCAACCAGCAACGAAAGCGCCGGCTTCCGCAGCAACTGCGTAACATCAGTAAATTAATATTCGCGCAAGTTGCCAACAAATTAGCGATTTGCGTCATGCCGGCGGTTGGGCTTCGGCTTCTACTGCGCCGCTTTGGCCGCCCGCCGCCGCTGGCACGGCCCTTGAAGGCCAAACGGCCCGGGAAAGCGTACCTTGTATCTCCCGCCTTACGAGGCGCCGGGCTGCCAATCTGGCACCTCGCCGCCGTTGCTTCTGGCTTTAATCTCATCCATGCGTCTGGCATCTGTTTTTTCTTCCGCTGCGTCCCCCGTTCGGGCGTTCAGCGACTCTAGTTCTCAACCCGAAGCCATTGCCATTATGGCCGCCGACCCCGACCACCTCCTGCGCGGCGACGACGCCCCGGCCTCGCTGCCCCTGTTGCCGGTGCGCAACACCGTCCTGTTTCCGGGCGTGGTGCTGCCGGTCACGGTCACCCGCAAAAAAAGCGTGAAGCTGGTGCGCAAGGCCTACGCCACCGACAAGCTGCTCGGCGTGGTGGCCCAGCACAACCCCGACGCCGACGAGCCCACCGCCGACGAGCTGCACCCCGTGGGCACCCTGGCCCGCATCCTCAAGCTGCTCGAACAGCCCGATGGCCAGATTACCATCATCCTGCAAGGGCAGGTGCGCTTCACCATCGAAGAGCAGCTGAGCTTCACGCCGCTGCTGGCGCGGGTCAGCTACTTCCCCGAGCTGGCCCTCAACCCCGACATTCCGGGCGAGTTTGGCTTGCTGCAAGCCCTGCGCGAGGCGGCCACCAAAGTACTGGAGCTCACGCCCGAAATTCCGATGGAAGCGCGGGCCATGCTCGACGGCATTCAGTCGCCGGCGTTCCTCACGCACTTTTTGTCGTCCAACGTGCAGCTCGACCTGCTGGCCAAGCAGCGCCTGCTTGAGCTGGCCAACCCCGAGCAGCAGGCCCGCCAGCTGCTCGAAGCCCTGCTCAGCCAGGCCGAGCTGCTCGAAATCAAGCAGGACATTCGCTCGAAAACCCACACCGGCATCGACGCCCAGCAGCGCGAGTACTTCCTGCGCCAGCAGCTCAAAACCCTGCAAGACGAGCTCGGCCAGGAAGGCCCCGACGAAGACGTGCACCGCCTGCGCGCCCGCGCCGAAACCAAAAAATGGCCCGAAGCCGTGGCGCTCCACTTCAAGAAAGAAATGGAGAAGCTGACCCGCACCAACCCCATGGCCCCCGATTATTCGGTGAGCATGAACTACGTCGAGTTCCTGCTCGACCTGCCCTGGGGCGAGTACACGAAGGACAAGTTCAACCTCAAGCAGACCAAGAAAATCCTCGACGCCGACCATTTTGGCCTCGAAAAAGTGAAGGAGCGCATTCTCGAATACATCGCCGTGCTCAAGCTGAAGCAGGACCTGAAGGCCCCGATTTTGTGCCTGTACGGCCCGCCCGGCGTGGGCAAAACCAGCCTCGGCCGCAGCATCGCGGCGGCGATGGGGCGCAAATACATCCGCATGAGCCTGGGCGGCGTGCGCGACGAGGCCGAAATCCGGGGCCACCGCAAGACCTACGTGGGCGCCATGCCCGGCCGCATCATCGCCCAGATTAAAAAGGTCGGCGTGTCGAACCCCGTCATCATTCTCGACGAGATTGACAAGGTGAGCAGCGACTTTCGCGGCGACCCCAGCTCGGCCCTGCTCGAAGTGCTCGACCCCGAGCAAAACGCCACCTTCACCGACAACTACCTGGAGGTGGAGTACGACCTGAGCAAGGTCCTGTTCATTGCCACGGCCAACTCGCTCGACACCATTCAGCCCGCCCTGCGCGACCGGATGGAAATCATCGACCTCACCGGCTACACCCAGGAAGAAAAGGTGCAGATTGCTCGCAAGCACCTTTGGCCCAAGCAGCTGCGCGAGCACGGCCTGGGCGAAGCCGAGGTGAAAATAACCGACGCGGCCCTGCACCGCGTGGCCGACGACTACACCCGCGAAAGCGGCGTGCGCAGCCTCGAGCGCCAGCTGGCAGCCCTCACCCGCAACCTGGCCCGCCGCAAAGCCGGCAAGGAAGCCATGCCCGCCCAGATAGACCCGGCCGAGGTGCAGAAGGTGCTGGGCGCGCCCCGCTTCGACCGCGACAAGGACCAGGACCACGACACGGCCGGCGTGGTCACGGGCCTGGCCTGGAC
>CAXTCS010000352.1:0-3762 GCA_964242365.1 uncultured Hymenobacter sp.
CACATTCAGGCCAACCAGCAGGACAAGGACGGCAACACCGTGGTGCTGTACACCAACGACGCCGAGGGCCAGCACGGCTTCGTGGCCGCCGCCCAGGAGCGCGGCTACGACGTGCTGAACTTCGACCAGGTGCTCGACCCGCACTTCATCGGGCAGCTGGAGCAGAAGCTGGAAAAAACCAGCTTCAAGCGCGTGGACGCCGACACGGTGAGCAAGCTCATCGAGAAGGACGGTACCACCGAAAGCGTGCTGACCGAGGACGACCAGACCAAGCTGGCCGATGTCTTCAAAACGGCCATTGCCAACGAGGCCATGCACGTGAAAGTGGCCGCCCTGAGCCCGCAGGACGCGCCGGTGGTCATCACCCAAAACGAGTTTATGCGTCGCATGAAGGACATGCAGCGCACCGGCGGCGGGGGCGGCATGCAGATGTTTGGGGCCTTCCCCGACTCGTTCGACGTGACCGTGAACGCCAACCACCCGCTCACCCAAAAAGTGCTGGCCGACGGCGGCGAGAAGCTGGCCAAGCAGGCCTTCGACCTTGCCCTGTTGGCGCAAGGCATGCTGAAAGGCGAGGCCCTGACGGCGTTTGTGAAGCGCAGCACCGAGCTGCTGTAGCGCTGGTGGGAACCTCACCCCCTGACCCCCTCTCCAAAAAAGAGGGGGCACCGGTTCGGTGTTTGATAAGTATTTGAAAAAGAAAAAGCCTGCTTTTAAGCAGGCTTTTTCTTTTTCCTTTAAGGATTTCGCTTGCTCAGAGCCGGTGCCCCCTCTTTTTTGGAGAGGGGGTCAGGGGGTGAGGTTGACGCGGAGGCGGCTCGCACAAACCGGTGAAACTCCTTCGCCGTGAGCACGGTAACTCCCTCTTCGCTCGCCAGCCACATCCGCTGCTCCTTGTCAATCTGAATTAAAAGCGGGTTGCCCGCGCCGGGCAAAGCGGGCAGCGGGACCAACAGCCGCTTTTGCTCCACCTTGTCGGCTGCGGGGGCGAAGCTGGTGAGGTGGCTGGCGGGCTCGTTGGGCAGCAAAAGCAGGCCCATGGCGGTGGCAAACAGGCGGCCTTCGCCGGGCACGGCGGCCACGCTGTACACCTCGTTGCCCGGCCGGCCCAGGAACTTTACGGTGGGCAATTCGGCTTCGGCCGCCGCGCGCTGGCCGCCGCCTTCAAACACGCAGATGGCGTCCGACATCACCACCCAGAGGTTGCCGGCGTTGTCGGGCAGCAGCTTTTCGACGATGTTGTCGGGGATTTCGTGGTTGGCCACGCCTTCCTCGTTGTAGCGCGTCCACTCGCCGCCGTGCTGCTGGCTCAGGCCGATGCTGGTGGCAACCCACACGGCGCTGTCGGCCGTGGCCGCGCCCGCGTTGACGGCGGGCGTGTTCAACTCCTGGACGAAGGCCCCGTTGGCCCAGCGAAACACGCCGTAGCCGTTGGCTCCCACCCACATAGCGCCCCGCGCATCCCGAAAAACCGCCGTGATGTTGGGCGCCGCCTCGGCCACGGGCAGGGCCAGTGGGCGGGGCCGGAAATCGTGTGTGTTCAGGCGCAGCAAGCCTTGCCGGGTGCCCAGCCAGAGCACGGTATCGGCCAAAGCCGCGCCCTGAATGAGGGCCACCCCGTGGTACTTGCGCACGAATTGCGTGCCTTCGAGCCGGAATACGCTGCGTTGGGTCACCAAAAAGCGGGCTTTTCCGGCCCGGAGCAACGCCACGGGCTGCTCGTGGCCGGCCACCGCGTAGTGGGGGCGGGGGCGGGCGTGCAGGCGCGGGCCGGGTTCGAGCAGCAGCAAACCGAGCAGCAACCCCAGCCAGGCCGGACGGACGGAGGGCATTTTCCTAAGCAGAAGCATGGGCCGAAAAGGGGAGAAGGAGTGCCGGCAAAGGTATTGCCGGCAGAGGTAGCTATATGGTTATGTTACTGTTAAGCCGCGAAGTGGATGGCGGCTTTTCTTAATGAAGGATTGATGAACAAGTAACTTCCGCCTCATGCCGAAAACTCAAATTTGCGGCTGGTTATCAATCACTCCACCATCTTTCTGGGTCTTATGAAAACGAAATTTCTACTTGCCGGCGGCCTGCTGCTTGCCTCGGTTGCCGCCCGGCACGAGGTGCGCGCACAGGCCGCCCCGACCAACAACAACGTCATCATCTACATCGGCGACGGCTTTGGGCTGGCCCCGAAAACGGCTGCCCGCATGGCCATGGGCCAGGGGCGCGACGGCAAGCGCTTCACCTCCGATGCCGGTTTTCAGGTCCTGAACCTGGACAAGCTGAAGTACAACGCCACCGTCACCACCCACTCGCTCAACTCCTGGATTACGGACTCGGCGCCCGGTGCTTCGGTCTACGCCTGCGGCAAGCCCGGCAAGCAGGACAACGAAGTGCTGGCCCTGAACCCGGCCAACGGCCAGGCCATCGAAACGATTCTGGAAGCCGCCAAAAAGCAGGGCTACGCCGTGGGCCTGGTCACCACGGCCCGCATCACCCACGCCACGCCGGCCGCTTTTGCCAGCCACATCTGGTTCCGCGACCTGGAGGATTACATTGCGGCTCAGTACATTGCCTCGACCCAGGCCCAGTACCAGGCCATTTTTGATGCCAGCCCCACGGCCTCGTTTCGCTACAACGCTACCCGCGACTGGGTGCTGCCCACGCCCAAAGTCGGCGTTGAGCTGGACGTGATGCTCGGCGGCGGCTCGCGCCACTTCCTGCCCCGCAACCTGAGCAGCCCCTACGAGCGCATCGTGGACGCGGCCGGCCACACCGTGCTCGACCCCGCCACCGGCGAGCCCGCCGTGCTGCCGCGCGGCCGCCGCGCCGACGACGTAGACCTGGTGGACTACGCCGTGCAGCAGCGCAACTACAAGTTCGTGAACAGCCGCGACGCCCTGCTGAACCTCGACCTGACCCAATTCGGCCCCGGCGGCAAGAAGCTGCTCGGCCTGTTCAACGCCTCACACGTCAACTACGAGCAGGACCGCCAAACCAGCGCCGCCTGGGAGCCCTCGCTGGCCGACATGACCCACATGGCCATCGAAGTCCTCAAAGCCAAAAGCAACGGCAAAGGCTTCTTTCTGATGGTGGAAGCGGGCCGGATTGACCACCTCGAACACGCCAACACGGGCGGCATTTCGGTGGTGGCCAACCCCGCCGGGGGCAACCAGTACACCGTGGATTCTGATAAGCCCACGTACGCCGCGGGCGGCGGCGAGGCCAACTACGCGGCCACGCCCACCACGGCGCGCACCGCCAACGTGTACGCCTCCGACTACATGATTAAGGAAGTAATGGCCTTCGACTACGCCGTGGCCGAAGGCCGCGCCCTGATGGCCGCGCCCGCCAACGGCAAAACGCTGCTGTTCAGCACCTCGGACCACGAGTGCGGCGGCTTTGCCGTCACCGGCCTGCACGACGAAGCCGACGCCCAGCAGAACGGCACCAAAATCCGTACGTACTCCGGCCAAATCACCAAAGTGGTGGCGGCCGAAGCGGGCTACGCCACCCCCACCAACATCGTGCGCGGCGACGGCGGCACCAGCGGCTGGTTTCCGGACTACGTGATGAGCAGTTTCCAGGGCAAGGACTACCCGCGGCCGGCTTCGGCCACGGCCCGGCGCATCGTGGTCGCCTACGGCTCGAACCCGCTCACCAACGGCAACGGCACCCGCGCCAGCACCGGCGTGGGCACCAACCAGGGCGGCACGCCCGGCAACCACACCCCGCAGGACATTTGGGTGGCCGCCGAAGACAACACCAACACCC
>CAXTCS010000353.1:0-3730 GCA_964242365.1 uncultured Hymenobacter sp.
GATGTCGACCTCGACCGCCGGCACGCCGTGGGCCAGCAGCGTGCGCTCCACGTCGCGCTTCATGTAGTCCATGGCCGGGCAGCCGGCAAACGTGGGGGTGAGGTGCACCGAAACTTTGCCCGAGGCCTCGTCAATCTCCACGCCGCGCACTACGCCCAAATCAAGCAGCGAAATCGTCGGAATTTCCGGGTCTTTCACGGCTTGCAGCCAATCGAGGATTTGGGCTTTGGAATGGTAGCGCATGCTTTAGCTTGCGTGAAACGAACAAAAAAATATCAGCGGCGCAAGCTGAAGCGTGCGCTACGCTGCTACCAATCGGCGGTAGGGTCGAGGCGGAAAACTTCGGCCATCTCATCGAGCAAGGGCTGAAGGAACTCGGTGTGCTGCCCGTGGCGGCCCCCAGCCACGGGAGCCAGCGCGGCCACGTCGGGCACCACCAGCGCCGTTTGGGCCAGCACTTTGCTGATGCTTTCCAACCAGCGCCCGCGCAGCTCGTCTTCGCCAACAAACAGGCCCGAGGCGATGATTTCGGCTTCGGCGTCGGTCTTTTCGAAAATGCCCAGCGCGTACGGCAGCGTGAAATTCAACGCGTGCTGCATGCGGCCGATGGCCTCGTTGGTGGCGGTGCCGAGGCGCTTCATCCACGTATTGGCGTGCAGGGCGTGGTATTTCAGCTCGCCGCGCAGCTTGCGGGCCACCTGGGCCAGGGGCTCGTAGCTGCTGGCCGCGAGGGCTTCAAAACGCAGCAATTCGGCGTGGTCGAACAGAAAATGGCGCGTCAGGCTGAAGTCGTACTCGCCGATGGGCAGCTCCACGAGCTGGCAGCAATGAAACTGGGGCGCGTTGCGGGTAAACGCCACCGTGTCGGGCTCGGCCTCGCCCAGCGCGTGCAGCAAGCCGTAGAGTTGCAGGCTGTGGCCGAGCTTGTCCTGGGCCATGCTCGAAAAGGCAATATCTTCCTCCAGAATCGGCCCCAGGCCGTTCCATTCCGAGTTGCGGTGGCCCAGGATGAGCTGGTCGTCGGCGAGGCGGTACAGCAGGTCGAGTTTAGGGTCCATGCGCTTACAAGTTTTCAGCTTTGAATTTTTCGATGCGGTCCTGCACCTTATAGGAAATGGCGTCGCGGTATTTTTTCTCCGGCGTCGTGGCCCAGATGTCGCGGTCGTCGTCGTTGGAACGCAGCACCTCGGCCGCGCGCACGGCCCACACGTTGGCCACCGGGCGCTGCTCGCCAAACACGGCCTTGGCCACTTGCAGCGCCTCGGCCGGGGAGCTGGCCCGCACTTTGCCCACGTGCTGGTGGGCCTTGCCCCGCTTTTTGAGGTGGAAAATGTCGTAATCTTCCTCGCCGGCCGCGTAGGCTGCTTCTTCAGCAGCCGTGTCGTCGGCGTCACGCGCGGGCGCCGTTGGGCGGTTGGCGAGCAGGGGCAGCGTGTCGTAAGCCGATTCCTGGTCGCCCACGTAGGCCGTCACCGTGATGGCGGCCGTGGGCACCACCCACAAGCCCGTGCAGGCAAAGCGCCGGCTAAACTGCTCTTTCGCAAACAAAAACGCGACATCGGCCTCGGGCGCGTGCACCGGCCCCACGTATACGAACGGCGCGCCTTCTTTTTTCTGATGAAAGACTTCGTAGGTTTCAAACTGGTCGAGGGCCGCCTTGGCAGCCGCCGTGGCGGGGGCATCGGGCAGCCCCAGCCGGTTCATGCGCGGGTCAAAGGAGGAAATCATTTAACAATTAACATTTATCATTTAACAATTCGCTCAATCCTTTTGGTATTCCTGATATCTAATGTCAATTAACATTTAATAGAACGTGTTACATGTTAACTGTTAAATGTTAATTGTTAAATGATTATGCCAGCGGGCGCACGTATTTGCGTTCGGTTTTGCTGGCGTTCAGGGCGCGGCGCACCCAGGCGCCGTTTTCTTCGGCGGCGCGGCGCACGGCCAGGCGCTCGGCGTTGCAGGGACCGTCGCCGTTAATCACACGCTTGAAATCTTCCCAGTCGGGCTCGGTGAACTCCCACTGGCCGGTTTCTTCGTTTTTGCGCAGGTTGGCGTCGGGCAGCGTCAGGCCGATTTCCCAGATTTTGGGCACGTACATATCCAGGAACTGGTTGCGGCACTCGTCGTTGCTGGCCATTTTCACCTTCCAGCGCATCAGGATTTCGGTGTGCACCGACATCTTATCCGAGGGCCCGAAAAAGGTCATAATCGCCGGCCACCAACGGTTGAGCGCCGCCTGCATCATGGCGCGCTGAATGGGCGTGCCGGTGGCCAGGTGCACCACGGCGTCGTGCCCGTACTTGAGGTGGAAGGCTTCTTCGGCGCAAATCCGGTCGAGGGCGCGGCAGTAGGGGCCGTAGCTGCCCTTGGCGTTGGCGAGCTGGTTCACGATGGCGCCCGCGTCAATCAGCCACGAAATCACGTTCGAGTCGGCCCAGGTGGGCGTGGGGTAATTGAAGACGTTGGAGTACTTGCTTTTGCCGTTGATGAGGTCAACCAGCATCTGCTCGCGGGTTTTGCCCAGCGTTTCGGCGGCCGAGTACAGGAGCTGCGCGTGGCCTACTTCGTCCTGCACCTTGGCCATCTGGGCCATTTTGCGGCGGAAGCCGGGCGCGCGGGTAATCCACGTGCCTTCGGGCAGCGAGCCGATGATTTCGGAGTGCGCGTGCTGCTCAATCATGCGGGTGAGCTGCTTGCGGTAGAGCGCCGGCATCCAGTCGCCGGGCTCAATTTTCTCGCCCCGGCCAATGCGGGCCTCAAATTCGGCCAGCAAAATGGGGTCTTCGTTTTCCAGGCCGGTGGCGGCGGTGGTCGGCAAGTCGTGGGTGCTGGCGGAACCGTACATTTTTAATGAGGAATTAAGAATGAGGAATTAAAAATTGAGCAGGGAAAAAGGGAGAGAAGAAATCGAGAGGAAATAATTCCTCATTCTTCATTCATAATTCCTCATTCCATTAAGCAGCTGCTCGGCTAAGCGGTGGGCAATCTCATCGGGGGTTAATTTTCCATCGGGGCGGTACCAGGCGGGCAGCCAGTTGAGGCTGGCCAGCAGCGTGAGGACCGCGAACGCCGCATCGGGCGCGTGCAGCTCGCCGGTGGCAATGCCGCGCTGAATCAGCCCCCGAAACGCGGCCTCGTAGCGGTCGCGCAGGGCCAGGAATTCGGTGCGGGCCGGCTCGCTGAGGTGGCGCCACTCGTGCAAAAAAACCGCCGACGCGGCACTGTCACGGGTCAGCACCCGCACGTGGGCTTCGATGGCCTGGCGCAATTGCGTGGCGATGGCTGCCGTGGGCTCGGCAGTAGCAGCGTCGAAGCCCGTAAAGAATTCCTCCGCCAAGCCAAAGCAGACCCGGTGCAGGATTTCTTCTTTCGACTTGATGTGCGAGTACAGGCTGCCGGCTTCCAGGCCCAGCTCGGTGGCCAGCTCGCGCATGCTGGTGGCCGCAAACCCACGCGCCCGAAAAAGGGCCGTGGCGATACGGTCAATCTGGGCCTTGCGCGAAAGGAGCGGAGCGTCGGTGGTCATGGGTGAAACAAAGATACACTTGCTAACGCTCGTTAGCAAGCCAAAGTTGCCGAAATGCTTCTGCTGCCAATAACATGAAGTCTTGGGTTTGAGAGCAATAAAGCCGCATCACAGTCATACTTGTTGATACGAAAAGCGGCCTAAGCCGTGGGAGTTTCATGAAGACCTCTGTGCGCCGCCAGACTTTCGCCTATGAAA
>CAXTCS010000354.1:0-3692 GCA_964242365.1 uncultured Hymenobacter sp.
GTTGTGCTCGCGGGCGCCGCGCACGCGCACGAAGCCGGAATGGTTGGGTGATTGGACGGGCAGAATGGGTTTCGGCATAGCTGGCAAAAGCGCGCACCACCTGGTGCGATTCGGGCAGCTTACGGAAAATGAGGCGCCGGCGATGAGCGTTGCCGGCGGTCGGGGCGGGGTAATTTGGGCCAGAAGAGGAGTTGCCAGGTCGTCATGCCGAGCGCCCTCCCGTCATGCCGAGCGCAGCCGAAGCATCTCGCGTGGGGTAGTAACCCAATCGATTGGTTTACTTACCACAGGCGAGATGCCTCGGCTGCGCTCGGCATGACGGGCTCTTATCACCTGCTTTTATCAGCCTTTTACACCGACCCAAAATCGGCCCTAAATCGCTAGGGCTTCGTAAACCGCTGGGTGAGCTGCCGCTGGTCGGTGGTCGTGGCGCGGACCACGTAGAGGCCGGCTTTGAGCGCGGCGATGTTGAGCGCGGCCTCGGGGTTTTCGCTGGTGAGCACGGTGCGGCCCAGCGCATCGACCACGACCAGCTGCTGGATGCGGGCGTGGCCGGCCAGGGCGACGTGCAGCTCGGTTTCGGCCGGGTTGGGGTAGAGGCGCAGGGCGTCGGCGGTGGCCGGGGCGGCGGCTTTGGCGGCCGTGACCGTGCTGCCGGTGCTGCCAAATACCTCCATTTCCCAGAGCGAGTAGCCGTAGGTGGTGGCGCGGTGGCTGCCGGTGAGGCGCAGGTAGCGGCCGTAGCCCTTCAGGCCGGTGAGGTTGTCTACGCCGCCGTCGCCGTTGATTACCGTAATCAGCGGGGTCCAGGAAGTACCGTTCAGCGACGTTTCCAGCTTGTAGTCGGTGGCGTAGGCCGCTTCCCAGCTCAGCAGCACGCGGGCGATGGTTTGGGGGGTGCCGAAGTCGAGTTGCAGCGACTGCGGGTCGCTGCCCAGGGCGCTGGCCCAGCGGGTGTTGATGTTCTGGTCCGTGACGTTGGCGGCCCCGGTGGCGGCTGTTTCGGTCGACGAAGCCGACACCGTTGCCGGCACCAGCCGGCCCGGCTCCCAGCCGGCGGGCAGGCCCACGTATTCCTGGCCCAGGGCAGTGAGCTGGCCGGAGCCGCCGAGCAGGTTGATGTTGGGAATCTCGCCGTTGCGGCCCGAAAACCAGGCGTAGCGGAAGATGGCCGGGTCTTTTTCCAGGTAGTTCACCGCGTCCATGATGTACTTCTGCTGCACGGGCAGCGTGATGCCGGCGGCGGGCATGTCGCCGCAGGCAAACTCGGTGAGCCAGATGGGCTTGTTGTACTTCTTCACCTCGGCAATCTTCTCGCGCAGGTACCGCTCCTCGCACACGTAAGTATGCACGGCGATGTAGTCGACCCGGCAGTTGGGGCAGGCCACGAAAAAGGCGTCGAGGTATTGAGTAGGAGAGTAGTACGTGACGCCGTTCTGGGTCACGCAGTTGCCGCAGTAGTTCAGGGCCGGCGATACCAGCTTGAGGTTTTTGCGGCGGGCCGCCTCCTCCAGCACCGGCCAGAGCGCGGCGGCCTGGTTGGGCGTCAGGTTGGCCTGGAGGAGGAAGTTCGGCTCGTTGAAGCCCAGCAGGTACCGGGCGGTGTTCGGGATGTTGGCCGCCAGCTGGTCGGCGGTCACCGTGCCGTTGCCCAGGGTCTGGCCCCACTGCATGGGCACGTAGTCTACGCCCAGGCCCGCGTACACGCCGGCCGCGCTGGTTTCGGGCGCGGCGACCCAGTTGTACCACCAGCTCAGGCCGGGGGCCAGGGCCTGCATGTCGGCCGCCGAGTGGTAGCCGTAGGCAACGCCGCGCTTGGGGCTTTTGGTTTGGGCTTGCGCGGTTGCGCCGCCGGCCAGCAGCAGCACCAAAACCCCGCCGAAAAGCCGGGCCGTCGCCTGTCGAAATGTATTGATTGAAGTCATTGCGAAAATAAGTTTAGAGCGGTTTTCAAGTGAGCCTACATGGCGCTGCCGGGGAACCTCGCGAGACCCCTGCGGGGCAGCTCCTCTCCCAAAGAGAGGGGAGCCAGACGATTAGCACACTCACCGGAAAACCACTGTAGGCCAGCGGGCAAGGCTGCTCAGCCCCCGCCCGCTGGCAGCTAAGTTAACTCAAGTTGCGGAGTATACGGTCAAGCCCCAGCGGGGCGGCACGTTGGTAGGAAAAGCAGCGACAAGAACGGCAAAGCCCCAGCGGGGCGGCATTCGGGGCACGAGTGCCGCCCCGCTGGGGCTTATAAATCAGGAAAGCAGCGTCCTTGCTATCCATATGCCGCCCCGCCGGGGCTGATGTTCAATCCGCTGGCAGCTAAATTACTTGCTAAAGCGCCGCGATACCTGCGTCTTGCCGTCGAAAGTCAGCAGCAGCGTGTAAATGCCCGGTTTCAGCCCGACACATCTACGCGGCCCGTGGCGGCCGGGCCCTACCCCAACCACCCTATTGCGCGAGGGACGACGGGGCCGGGAAAGCCACCGCTTGCGCTTCGGCTTCTTCCGAATAACTGGCCGGCTGCCCGCGCATCAGCAGCCAGTACGCGCCGCCCGAAACCAGGAAGCCCACGAACCACGCGTAGTTGTACACCGCCACCAGGCCCGGCCAGACTGCCCCTTTTTCCAGCCCACCGATGGCGGTGAGGAAGCCCGGCACGTTGGGCGCGATGCCCAGCACGAGCGCCAGCACGGCGGCCCGGTTCACGCCGTGGCGGTAGGCGTAGCGGCCGTGGTATTGGTAGAGGTCGGGCAGGTGCAGCTGCTGGCGGCGGATGAGGTAGTAGTCGACAATCATGATGCCGCCGATGGGCCCAAGCAGCCCCGAGTAGCCCACCAGCCAGGTAAATATGTAGCCCGAGGGGTCGGCAATGAGCTTCCAGGGGAAGATGAGCACGCCGAGCACGCCGGTGAGGTAGCCGCCGGTTTTGAAGCTGATGCGGGTGGGGGAGAAGTTGGCGAAGTCGTTGGCCGGGCTCACGATGTTGGCCGCGATGTTGGTGGCCAGCGTGCTCAGGGCCACGGCCAGCATGGCCGCGCTCACCAGCAGCTTGCTCTCGAACCGGCCCGCCAGCACCACCGGGTCCCAGATAGTTTTGCCATAAATGACCAGCGTGGCCGACGTCACCACCACGCCCACAAACGAAAAGAGCGTCATCGACGCCGGCAGCCCTATCGCCTGGCCCAGCTGCTGGGCGCGCTGGCTGGTGGCGTAGCGCGTGAAATCGGGGATGTTGAGCGAGAGCGTGGCCCAAAACCCCACCATGCCCGTGAGCGACGGAAAGAAAAACGCCCAAAACGCCGCGTTCGAAGCAAACTTGCTCGGCTGGGCCAGAATCGGCCCCAGCCCGTGCCCGGCCGATATCGCCCAAAACAACAGCGCCAGCGCCGCCACCGGCAAAAAAAACGCCTTGAACACCAGCAGCTTGCGGATGCTCTCGACGCCCCGGTGCACCACGTACATGTTCAGCAGCCAAAACAGGAAGAACAGCAGCGCCGGCCCCGTGGCCAGGCCCCAGCCGGCCGGCAGCACGGCGGGCAGCTTGGCCAGCGCCGGCACCCACAGCACGGCCATCTGGTAGAGCGCGTAGCCGCCAATCCAGGTTTGAATTCCGAACCAGCCGCAGGCGATGATGGCCCGCAGCAGCGCCGGCACGTTGGCCCCGCGCACCCCAAAGCTGGCCCGCGCAAACACCGGAAACG
>CAXTCS010000355.1:0-3674 GCA_964242365.1 uncultured Hymenobacter sp.
CCAGCCGGCCGCTGTTCTACGCCTCGGTGCCCAGCAAAACCGACCCCACGGTGGCGCCCGAAGGCCAGGAAAACCTGTTCCTGCTCATCCCCGTGGCCCCCGGCCTCACCGACGACGACGCCACCCGCGAGCGGTACTACGACTTGCTGATGGACCGCCTGGAGCGCCACTGCGGCCACCCCATCCGCGAGGCGGTGGTGTTCAGGCGCAGCTACGCGCACCGCGACTTCGTGGCCGACTACCACAGCTACAAAGGCAACGCCTACGGCCTGGCCAATACGCTGAAACAAACCGCCATTTTGAAGCCCACTTTGAAGAGTAAAAAAGTCGGTAATTTGTACTTCACCGGCCAGCTTACCGTGCCGGGCCCGGGCGTGCCGCCCTCCCTTATTTCCGGGCAAGTAGTGGCGGGCGAAGTGCTTAAAGAGAATTAAAAATTATTAATTAAAAATTAAAAATTCGAACGCCGGATAACTAATTCAGTGAGTGACATGAAGTCGTCGCACTCATTTTTAATTTTTAATTCTTAATTTATAATTTTTAATTACCAAAAGTGGACCACGTTAAACTCTTTACGGATACCAGCCTGGCGTGCAGCAAGCTCATTACGGGGCGCTACAGCACGTCGTTCACGCTGGGCATCCGCACGCTCGATGAGCGGCTGCACCTGCCGGTGTATGCCGTGTATGGGTTCGTGCGCTGGGCCGATGAAATCGTGGACACGTTTCACGACCACGACAAGGCCGCACTGCTGGCCGACTTCCGCCGCCAAACCTACGAGGCCCTCGAAACCGGCCTGAGTTTCAACCCGGTGCTGCATTCGTTTCAGCACGTGGTGCGCCGCTACGGCATTGACCGCGAGTTTATTGAGGCTTTTTTGCACAGCATGGCCCTCGATTTGGAAGACCATAACTACCACCCCGATTTGTACCAGGAGTACATCTACGGCTCGGCCGAGGTGGTGGGGCTGATGTGCCTGCGCATCTTCTGCGACGGCGACGCGGCGCTGTTTGAGCAGCTGCGCGAGCCGGCCCGGCGCCTGGGTTCGGCGTTTCAAAAGGTGAATTTCCTGCGCGATATCCGCGCCGACTACGAGGAGCGGGGGCGGGTGTATTTTCCGGGCGTGGTGTATCAGCGGTTCAACGACGCGACCAAATGCGAGATTGAGGCCGACATCAAGGCCGATTTTGAGGCGGCCTATGCGGGCATCGTGCAGCTGCCGCGCTCGGCCCGGCTGGGCGTGTATTTAGCCTACGTCTATTATTTGAAGTTATTCTATAAAATAAAGAAGCTGTCGGCCGCTCGCATTTTGGGCGAGCGGGTGCGGGTGCCCGATAATACCAAGCTGCTGCTACTGCTGGGGTCGTATTTCCGCTACCGGCTGTCGCGTATTTAGGGAGTATCCAACGTTGCGCTCTGCATGACGTTTTCCTGGTTTCGACGGCCCATCCGGACAGCTTCTTCATGACGAATTTCGAGCACGGCATTTGCCAGTGGGGACGCCGGTTGATTTGGGAACCCGTAATTTCGCCGATATGAGGATTGCCGGTTTATTATTTTTGGCCACGATGGGGAGCGGTTGGTTGCCTTCATCAGCAGCTGACTTACGTATGGCCGGGAAGCGGGCGGGCGCCGGCCGAACCCTGACTGCCTCCGTAACCTCCGCAACGCCGCGTCCTTCTCCTTTAACTCCTGTTAACAAGCCTGTGTCGTCTTCGCCTTACCACCCCGCCACCCTGCGCCGCCACTACGAGCTGGCCGCCGCCGACAAGGCCGCCGGTGAAAAATTCTACCAGCTGCTGGCCAACTACAACGAGCGCGACGCGCTGGTGCTGGGCTACAAAGCCGCTGCGGAGGCCATCCGCGCCCGCGACGCTTCGATGTTCAACAAGCTCACCTACGTGCAGGACGCGGCCCGCACCTTCGAGCAAGCCGTGGGCCTGGCCCCGCAAAACCCCGAAATTCGCTTCCTGCGCTTTTCGGTGGAAAGCAACCTGCCTGCCTTCCTGGGCCTGAGCAAGCACGTGGACGAAGACAAGGAGCTGCTGCTGAACGCGGCCCTCAACCACCCCAAATCGGGGCTCGACGCGGAGGCCTTCCGCACGGTGCGCGACTTCCTGGTGGCCCGCGGCCACGTGAGCGACGAGCAAGCCCAGCGCCTGAGCCGGGTGGCAGAGTAGGGGCGAGGAGGAGGTAAGGCGAGGCCTTTGGCGCAGGCCAGTATATTTGGCCATGCGCATTCTATTGCTTTGGGGCTTTTTATCATCGACTCTGTTGGGTCGTGCTCAAATTCTCGTGTCCGGTCGCCTCGTGGACGAACACGGGCAGCCTGTGCCTTACGCCAGCGTTGCTTCGGCCGATGGCCGCACGGGCACGGCGAGCAACGAAGTAGGCGAGTTCAGCCTGAAAATTGCCGCCTTGCCGCAGCCGCTCACGGTGCTCAGCATTGGTTACGAGCGGGCCATCGTGACGGTGACGCAGGCCGGGGCGCTGCCGGCGGCCGTAGTGCTGCGCCCCAGCGCCGTCGAGCTGCCCGAAGTGACCGTCCGGGCCAACGCGGAAGCCGAAGAGCTGGTGCGCCGCTGCTACGCCAAACTGCTGCGGCACCAAGGGGATGTGCAGCACGGCCGGGGCTTCTATCGCCAGAAAACCCGCGAAGATGGCCGTTACCGCGAGTTTTTCGACGCCTTTTACGAAGTCAAAGTAACGCCGCGCAACATGCCTGGCTGGGTGTTGGGCGAGGCGCGCTACGCCCTGGTGCCGGGCGTGATGACCATGAACAATTTTTCTGTGTACACCCGGCTGCTCCCACTTTTCGTGGTGCCGGGCGACGGGGTTAAAACAGCCATTCCGTTGGGTCCCAACGCCGTGCAGCGTTTTAGTTTCGTGCTGCGTGAGACCCAGCGCGACCAGGGCCGCGAACTGGCGGTGATAGACTTTGCGCCCCGCGCCGCCGACGACAAGGTGGCGCACGGCACGCTTTACATCGACACCAACACCGCGGCCTTGTTTCGCATCGACAGGGAAATGTCCGCTAACGGAATGTTCAGCTCCGGTAACTCTGCGGTTCAGATTCAGCAAAGTTCGCTGCGCATAATCACCGATTTTGGGGCCCAAAACGATTCTCTGACGCGTGTAACCAGCACGCAAGTCGTCGCAACTGTACATCTGATGGTGAAAGGTGTTGCCCACGAATCGACCACTACTTCGTACTTTCTCATTTATGAATACGGCCCGCCCACACCGGGCCGGAAATACCCCGATACGGACCAGGCCGCGAATGATTTGGCGGCCATTAAAAAGCGCCCGTACCACCCGGAATTCTGGCGCGACAACGTCGTTATCAAAAATACCCCGGTCGAGGAACAGGTGAGCCAGGATTTTGAGGGCCGCAAGGTGTTTGGCAAACTGAACTAGCCGTTACCTACGTGTTTTTCGGTAGACTGGGCCGCATTTCGCAACCTTGCGGGCGGGTTGCTGGTTACTCTGGCCTATGCCGAAATTGTCGCTCAGCGTCCGAATCGACCCCAACTCTGGCTTTTGCTTCGGCGTAATTTACGCCATTCAAATGGCTGAGGACCTGCTCGATGAGCAAGGGTACCTCTATTGCCTGGGCGACATCGTGCACAACGACGAGGAAGTGCAGCGCCTGGAAGCCCGCGGCCTGCGCATCA
>CAXTCS010000356.1:0-3656 GCA_964242365.1 uncultured Hymenobacter sp.
AGCCCTTCACGGTCATGTAGGGAATGTTGCCGAGGAACACTTCCTGCTCAATCGTTTCGAAATCTTCGTTGTCCTTGTCGTTGCAAATCAGCCGGAGCTTGGCCTTCAGCGGAACCGAATAAGTCAGGCCGCGGTCGATGCACTCGTCGACCGAATATTTCGGCGGGTCAACGTGATAATCAATAAAGTTGAGAACAAAGTTTTCGCGCGAGTCCGAAATCGGAAAGTTCTCGGCAAACACTTTGAACAATCCCTCGTTAGAACGACGCTCAGCGGCCGTTTCCAGCTGGAAGAATTCCTGAAACGAGCGTACTTGCACGTCCAAAAAGTCCGGGTATTCAATAACCTTTCTAATCTTTGCGAAAGAAATTCGCTCAGCGGCGGCTTTTTTCAGCGCGGCCGTTTTTGCTTTCGGTGTAGCCAATGCGTGGGGGGTTAAAAGATGGACACGGAAGCGTACTATATCACCAGCTAATTGCCGGCAAAAAAGGAAGGCACTCATCCTAAGCCAATTGCCTAGCTATGGGTACAGTCCAAAAAAGCGCCTGTGGGGCGCGGGTAACTCGTCAAACGAAAGTCTGAGGCAACTGCCAGACCACAAACAGGAAAAGACCTGACTAAGTTGCCAGGTCTAATCCTTATTTGAAGCGAGTCCAGGAATGCTTCAGGAGCAGAAATTACTTAACTTCTACTTCAGCACCAGCTTCTTCGAGCTGCTTTTTCAGCGACTCAGCCTCGTCCTTGGTTACGCCTTCTTTTACTGCTTTGGGAGCACCGTCAACCAGTTCTTTGGCTTCTTTCAGGCCCAGGCCAGTCAGGTCTTTCACCAGTTTCACAACAGCGAGTTTAGCGCCGCCGGCTGCCTTCAGGATAACGTCGAACGACGTCTTTTCCTCGGGAGCTTCTTCGGCAGCAGCGCCACCGCCACCAGCCATCATCACGGGAGCAGCAGCAGCGGGCTCGATGCCATACTCGTCCTTCAGGATGGTTGCCAATTCGTTTACTTCTTTCACCGTCAGGTTTACAAGCTGCTCAGCGAATGCTTTCAAATCTGCCATTTCTGTAGATTGTTAAAAAAATGTGTTGTTGAAAAGTTAAAATTGAAGTCGAAAAAGAGTTGGCGCTTATGCGGCCTCTTTTTCGGAAAGCGTTTTGAGGATACCAGCCAACTTGTTGCCGCCGCTCTGAAGAGCCGAGATAACATTTTTGGCGGGCGATTGCAGCAGGCCGATGAGTTCACCGAGCAGTTCCTGCTTGCCTTTGAGGGTCGTGAGACCTTCGAGCTGGTCGGAACCGATGTAGATGCTGGCATCCACATAAGCGCCTTTCAGCACCGGCTTAGGCGTAACGCCGCGGCCGTAAGCCTGCGACTTATAGAAGTCGCGCAACAATTTGGCGGGAGCCGAGCCGCTCTCCGAAGAGAACAACACGCCCGACTGGCCTTTCAGCGCGGCATCCATCTCCGAGGTGTCGTGGCCCAAAGTGTCCAACGCTTTCCGGATAAAGGTGTTTTTGTACACCTTGTATTCCATTCCGCGGTTGAAGCACAGACGACGAAACTCGTTGATTTTCGCTACCGACATCACCGAAGCATCGACAATGTAGAACGAGTTGTGCGATTGAATTTTTCCGCTCAACTCATCCACGAGGGTTTGTTTTTCTTCCCTGGTCATGTTTGGTTGGGTTAATTAGTTAGCGGAGTTTACCTGGCTGTCCACCGGAACGGCGGGCGACATCGTGCTGCTGAGCGTGATGCTCTTGATGTAGGTACCTTTCGACGAAGAAGGCTTCAGGCGACCCAACGTCTGGATAATCTCCAGGGCGTTTTCGGCCAGCATCTGCTCGTTGAACGATACTTTACCTACCGAGCAGTGAATGATGCCGGTTTTGTCGACTTTGAAGTCGATTTTACCAGCCTTCACCTCTTGCACGGCCTTAGCTACGTCGGTCGTCACGGTACCCGATTTCGGGTTCGGCATCAGACCACGGGGGCCGAGCACACGGCCCAGGCGACCCACTTTGGCCATAACGGCCGGCATGGTGATGATGACGTCAATATCTGTCCAGCCTTTCTCAATTTTCGAGATATAGTCGTCCAGACCCACGAAGTCGGCACCAGCGGCCAGTGCTTCGGCCTCCTTATCGGGAGTAACCAGCGCCAGCACGCGAACGGTTTTGCCGGTGCCGTGGGGCAGAGTGGCTACGCCGCGAACCATCTGGTCCGCTTTGCGGGGGTCCACGCCGAGGCGCACGTCGATATCAACCGAAGAGTCGAATTTGGTGTAGGTAATATCCTTCACCACTTTGGCAGCCTCAAGCAGGCTGCGCACTTCCGTAAGGTCGTGCTTGGCAAGGGCTTCCTTGCGCTTTTTTGTGATTTTTGCCATCTGTCGTTTCCCCGTTTAATTATTCAGCAAAAGGAGAAGTGCCGCTGATGGTGATACCCATGCTGCGGGCCGTACCAGCCACCGACTTCATAGCCGACTCCACCTTGAAGGCGTTTAAGTCAGCCATTTTTGTTTCGGCGATGGTGCGCACCTGGTCCCACGTCACGGAGCCAACCTTGTTCCGGTTCGGCTCTTTCGAACCGCTCGTCAACTTAGCTGCTTCCATGAGCAACACCGGAGCCGGTGCCGTTTTCACCACGAAGTCGAACGACTTGTCGGTGTACATGGTGATTAGTACAGGACAAACCTGGCCGGCTTTATCTTGGGTGCGAGCGTTGAACTGCTTGCAAAACTCCATGATGTTCAAGCCTTTGCTACCAAGTGCAGGTCCTACCGGCGGCGATGGGTTCGCTGAGCCTCCCTTTATCTGCAAGCGCAGATAACCTCTGATTTCTTTGGCCATTTGATTGTTTTGGCTGTGGCTCCCGCGTCGTAACTCGCGCTCGCCTCAGTTTGCATAAACTCCTTGTGGAAGCCCCGTCAGCTCGGAGTGAATAACTGACGTGGTTGTTTTTATATGTTGTAACTAACGCAGGGCGTCATGTCGAGCGGAGCCGAGACATCTCGCTTGCAGCAGTAACTCAATCGTCAAACGAAGCGAGCGAGATGTCTCGGCTGCGCTCGACATGGCGTTCTACTATACTTCTTTCTCGACCTGTGTGTAGCTGAGCTCTACCGGCTGCGAGCGGCCGAAAATCTTTACGACTACGTTGAGTTTCTTCCGCTCTTCAAACACCTCGTCCACGTTACCGGAGAAGCCGTTGAAAGGACCATCCACCACTTTCACTAACTCCCCTACTACATAAGGTTTGTCAAGCGTGGCGGTGGTTTGCTGCTCGGCTTCATCCACGATGCCGAGGATGCGGTTTACTTCGGTGATGTGCAGCGGGACGGGCTTGTTGTTGGCCGCGTCCTTCTTGTCTTTATCACCGAGGAAGCCAATTACGCCGGGCGTGCTGGTGATGATGTGGTCTACTTCTCCGTGGCCGAGGTCGGCGTGGATGATGATGTAGCCGGGGTAAAGGTTCCGCTCGCGGACGCGCTTCTTGCCGTTGCGCATCTCGAACACCTTTTCCACCGGAATCAGTACCTGCGGAACAAGCTCGGTCAGGTTATGCCGGCCGAGCTCCGTTTCGAGATAGTTTTTGGCTTTTTTCTCCTGGCCGCTCACGGAGCGCACCACGTACCATTTCAATTCGCCCATCTTGA
>CAXTCS010000357.1:0-3649 GCA_964242365.1 uncultured Hymenobacter sp.
GCTCGGCGGCCAGCCCTTCGTCTATGATGCCCACGAGCTGTTTACGGAAGTGCCCGAGGTGGTGGCCCGGCCGGCCGTGCAGCGCGTGTGGCGCTGGGTCGAGGGCTTTGTCGTGCCGCGCGCCCGGCTGGCCTACACGGTGGGGCCGGCCCTGGCGCAGGTATTCGAGCAGCGCTACGGCCGGCCGTTCGCGGTGGTGCGCAACGTGAGCCGCCTGCGCGCCGACGAGCCGCGCCCGGCCGCGGCCGCGCCGCGCGGCGGCAGCGGCTACATCCTGTACCAGGGCGCCCTCAACGTGGGGCGCGGCCTCGAAAACCTGCTGGATGCCATGCCTCAGGTGGCGGGCCGGCTGGTTATTTGCGGCGAGGGCGACCGCTCGGCGGCCCTGCGCGCCCAGGCCGAAAACCTGGGCTTGCTGGCCTCGGGCCGGGTCGAGTTTCGCGGCTTCGTGCTGCCCGAGGCGCTGCGCGAGGTAACCCGCCACGCCGCCGTGGGCATCATGCTGCTCGAAAACATTGGCCTGAGCTATTATTATTCGCTGGCTAATAAGTTCTTCGACTACGTGCACGCCGGCATCCCGCAGGTGCTCATCGATTTCCCCGAATACCGCGCCCTCAACGACCAGTTTGACGTGGCCGAGCTGGTGGCCGACCTGCACCCCGCCACCCTGGCCAGGGCCCTAAATCGCCTGCTGCGCGATGACCCCGCCCGCTACCAGCACCTGGCCGAAAACTGCCGCCGCGCCGCGCCTCAGCTCAGCTGGCAGCACGAAGAACAAACGCTGCTGCGGCTCTATCAGGAGCTTTTGCGCGGGGGCGAAGATTGAGGAAGCTGGCGCGTCTCCGCCGCGCTGCCGCTTGGCTTCGAGCCTCTGGCTCGCCGCGTGAACGGGAATTGAACGACTCGTTCTACCGTTGCGGCGAAGACGCGAAACCAATGGGCAGCGCGGTGGAAACGCGCCAGCAAGTGCCGCCAAGACCATTCAGCACCCGAACTTCACCACCGAATCAATTCAATACCCGACATTTATTTTGCTTCCCCCTTCCCTCCTTGCCCAGCTCGCGCCCACGGCGGCCGACCCGCGCCCGGTGCTGCTTACCATTGCCGGCCCCACGGCCGTGGGCAAAACCGCGCTGTGCGTGCAGCTGGCCCAGCAGTTCCACACCGAAATCGTGTCGGCTGATTCGCGCCAGTTTTTCCGTGAGCTGAGCATCGGCACGGCCAAGCCCACGCCCGCCGAAATGCAGGGCGTGCCGCATCACTTCATCGACAGCCACGGCATCGCCGAAGATTACAGCGCCGGCCGCTTTGCCGCCGATTGCCTGGCGGTGCTCACGGAGCTGTTTGGCAAGCATCCGCTGGTTATCCTCACCGGCGGCTCGGGCCTCTACGTGCAGGCCGTGACCGACGGGCTCGACGAGCTGCCCGCCGTGCCGCCCGAAACCCGCGCCCGGCTCCAGGCCGAGCTGGCCGCCCACGGCCTGCCGTCCCTCGTGGCCGAGCTCGCCCAAGCCGACCCCGTGGCCCACGACCGCATCGACCAGCAAAACCCGCAGCGCGTGGTGCGCGCCCTGGAAATTACCCGCGCCACCGGGCGGCCGTTTTCCAGCTTCCACACCCAACGCCCCGCCGCCGAAAACCCGCTTTTTCGCAACGTGAAAGTGGCCCTCACCCGCGAGCGGGAGGCGCTGTACCAGCGCATCAACCTGCGCGTCGAGCACATGCTGGCCGCCGGCCTGCTCGACGAGGTGCGGGCCCTGCTGCCCTACCGCCACCACCACGCCCTGCAAACCGTGGGCTACCAGGAAATTTTCGGCTACCTCGACGGCGCCTACGACTGGGCCGAAGCCGTGCGCCTGCTCCAGCGCAACACCCGCCGCTACGCCAAGCGCCAGCTCACCTGGCTGCGCCGCGACCCCGGCTACGCCTGGGTCGAATTATAAATTATGAGTTTTGAATTATGAGTTGATTTCATCAGCCTCGCTGGCTACAAGCAAGCCAATTCATAATTCAAAACTCATAATTCATAATTAAACAGAGAGGATTTCCACCATCCGCATAAAGCTCTGGTTAATCAGCTTTTTCTTGTTGATGGTATCGACGAACGGCGTGTAGACCAGCTTTTTATCGATGATGCCGGCCATCACGTTGCGCATGCCGTTCATCAGGCCTTCCACGGCGGCGATGCCGATTTGGGAGCCCAAAAGGCGGTCGGAGGCCGTGGGCGAGCCGCCGCGCTGAATGTGGCCGATGACCGTGACGCGGGTGTCGAGCTGCGGAATGGCTTCCTTCACGCGGGCCGCCGTGTGGGTCGCGTTGCCTTCTTCTTCGCCCTCGGCAACGATGACGATGAACGAAGTTTTGGAGCGGCGCCAGCCCGATTGCAGGGTTTCAATCACCACGTCGACGCTCATTTGGGTCTCGGGAATCATCACGATTTCGGCCCCGCCGCCGATGGCGCACGGAATGGCGATGTAGCCCGAGTCGCGGCCCATCACCTCCACGAAAAAGCAGCGGTCGTGCGAGTCGGCCGTGTCCCGGATTTTGTCGATGCAGTCCAGCGCCGTGTTCACGGCCGTGTCGTACCCAATCGTGTAGTCGGTGCCGTAGAGGTCGTTGTCAATCGTGCCGGGCGCGCCCACCGTGGGGATGCCGAATTCTTCCTCAAAAATCATGGCGCCGGTGAAGGTGCCGTTGCCGCCAATGGCCACCAGGCCCTCGATGCCGTTGTTCACCAGCTGGTCGAAGGCCTGCTGCCGGCCTTCCTTGGTCATGAATTTCTGGCTGCGCGCCGATTTCAGAATCGTGCCGCCCTTCTGCACGGTGTTCGACACCGAGGCCGAATCGAGCCGCACGAACTCGCCTTTAATCATGCCGCTGTAGCCCCGCATGATGCCGTATACCTCAATGCCGTGGTAGGTGGCGGTGCGCACCACCGCCCGGATGGCCGCGTTCATGCCCGGCGAGTCGCCGCCGCTGGTAAAAACTGCTATTCTCTTCATCTGAACTTCTTAGAAACAAGCGGGCGCACAAATGGCGCCCAAACCCCGCAAAGTTGGCGAAATGAATGCAAACCCCCAGCCTTTTCCCCATAATACCTGCCGGGCAGCGGTTATCTTTTTTTGAAGTTTCGCGTAGTAAGTACGCAGCAACTAATTCGCTTTGCGTGTATCTTACCCGAATAATCCGCCCACGGGCTCTCAATCCACTTTCCACCACTTAATTCCCACGTGACATGTTTGGTTTTTTCGAAAATGAACAAGCAAAAAAAATTAAGGGGCATTTGCTGAACCTCGCGGCGCTGGCCAAAGCCGACGGGCACATCGATGCGCGGGAAATGGCCTTTATTACGGCCGTGGGCAAAAAAAACGGCATCAACTCTTCCGAAGTGCAGGCGTTGGTGTCGGGCGCCAAAGGCACCAGCAACTACCTTCCCACCAACGATTCGGATCGGTTTGACCAGATTTTCGACCTCGTCGACATGATGCTGGCCGACGGCGTGGTCGACGAGACCGAGATGGATTTCTGCATCATCATGGCCGAAAAGCTGGGGTTCCGCAAAGCCATCGTGGGCGTGTTGGTTCGCAAGATTTCGCAGGGCGTGAAAGACGGCATCCCCCGCGAGCGCATCAAGGAAGAAAGCCTTAGC
>CAXTCS010000358.1:0-3647 GCA_964242365.1 uncultured Hymenobacter sp.
AGTCGGTTGACAAGCTCGTAACGAGCGCATTACAGAGGTTACTGTGCAACGGAAATAGGGAATAGTACGCCCCACTCAAGGTTACGTTCGTAACGGATGGCGCAGCTTAACGAATAAACCTTTTAGCTGGCTTCCATTACCAATGGCGCAGCATCGTCAGGAGCTGGCTGCGTTTGGCCACCCGCTCTGCTTTACCGGGCGGGCAGCCTCAGGGGTTGCCAGGTATTGTTGGGCCGGTTTACGTCGGGCAACACGTTGGTGGGGTCCAGCACGACGGTGGTAAGCGGGGAGGTGGAGTGGTAGCGGAAGGTCCAGGTACCCCCACGCTGCCAGATTTCGACGGGCAGCCGCACGCGGCGGGTGGTGCCGTTGGCCTCTTGCACTACTACCGTGACGGGCAGGGCCGCTTGGCCATTGTTGGCCAGGGTAATGAGCGCGCCCTGGGCGGGGTCCTGGTTCACATAGGCCACGCCGGTCACGGCCTGGTCGAGCAGCCAGTTTTCGTAGAACCACTCGTGCCAGAACCAGGTCAGGTCCTCGCCGCTAGTCTCGCTCATCGTCTGGAAGAAGTCGCGGGGTGCGGGGTGCTTATAGGTCCAGCGTCGGATGTAGGTACGCAAGGCGTAATCGAAGCAGGCGGGCCCCAGGATTTCCTGACGCAGTAGCAACAGGCCGTAGGCCGGCTTGGTGCGCCAGGAAAACTCCCAGTCGTAGGCCATTTCGTCCGATACAGTCGCGGGCGGGTTGGTGCGCGGGTCGAGCATCCCGGCCAGCAATTCGCGGAACAGGCGGGCCGTATCCGCCGCGGGCAGGTACTCGCCGTGGTGGAACTGCCGGGTCGAGAGCAGGTTGAGAAAAGCATCGAACCCTTCGTCCATCCACGAATATTTTCGCTCGTTGGACCCCACCACGACCGGGAAAATGGTGTGGCCGAAGTTGTGATTGGTCCAGTGCCAGAGGTCGGCCCGCGCAAACCGAGCGCTACTGAATACCAGGCCCGGATACTCCACGGCGCCCGCCCCGCCGGCCACGCTGGTGGCCACCGGGTACGGGTATTCCAGCCACTGCCGCGAGTAGTATTCGAGGCTGTGCTTGGCGTATTCCGTGGTGCGGCCCCAGGCCGAATCCGCCGCGGCCGCGGCCGGGTAGAGCGACATGGCCAGGGCCGGGCGCTGGCTGGGCAGGCGCAGCCGGGCGGCATCCCATACAAACGCGGCCGAGGCGGCCCAGGCCACGTCGCGGGCCTGGCGGCAGCGAAAGTGCCAGACCAAGCGGTCGTTTTGGCCGCGGGGGCGCGAGCTGGCCTCCATTACTTCGGCGGGCGTGCGCACCAGCACGGTTTGGTCGGAATTAGCGGCTTGGGCCAGGCGGCGGCGCTGAGTAGCCGTGAGGACTTCACTCGGGTTCACCAGCTCGCCCGAGCCGCCCACGAGGTAGCTGGCCGGCACGTTGAGGGTGTAGTCAAAATCCCCATATTCGAGGTAAAACTCGCTTAGCCGGTAGGGCAGCGTGTTCCAGCCTTCCAGGTCGTCGTACACGGCCATGCGGGGGTACCACTGGCCCAACTCAAAGATTTCGCCGTTTTTGCTCGGGCTGTGGCCCATGCGGCCCGCCCCGCTGGACGGAATGGTAAACGTGTAGGCAATGGTGAGCAGGAGCTCGTCGCCGTGCGGTCGCAGCGGCTCGGGCAGGAAGATTTGCAAGCGGGTGTCGCTCACGCGGTACGCCGCGTTCATTGATTTTTCATGCAGCGTGAGGCGCACGGTTTGTAGCGAATCGCCCCCCCGAAAGCCCGGTTGGCCACTACGGTTTCGGCCAGTCACGGGCGTTGTGGCCGCCCCGCGCGAGTTGGGCCGGAACAGGTTCTGGTCGAGCTGGAGCCACACGAAGGGTAACGCGTCGGGACTATTGTTAGTGTAGGTGATGGTGGCCGTGGCCGCAAGGCGGGCCGCCTGCTCATCCAGGGTCGCCGCTAGCCGGTAGTCGGCCCGGTTTTGCCAGTACGTGGCGGCCGGTGCCCCGCCTGCCGTACGCGTAGCGGGGCCGACGGGGCCGACGTACGTGAGGTTAAACAAGGCGCGGGCATCGTAGGGCAGCAGCGGCGCGGGGGCCGCCGTCGGCTGGGCCTGGGCCGCCAGACGGAGCAGTAGGGCCGCCATGGTCAGCAGCAAGAGGTTTTTGGACATAAAACCGTGCGATAAGGCATTCATTATGAAATGGTTTAAGCGGCGGCCCGCGCTGCCTGGTGTGCCACTGGAGTCGTGCCTGGCTGGGCCGTTTTGCGCAACTGCCGCAGGTGCAGCAGCCCCAGTAGCATGGCCAAAACCCCTTCAGCCAGGACGGTGGGCGGCGCCCCAACCTGCTGGGACACCGCGCCCACGAGCAAGCTACCCAGCGGCAGCATGGCCGAAAAAGCCAGGATGTAGACACTGATAACTCGGCCGCGCATGGCCGGCTGCACCAGGGTTTGCAGCAGCGTCACGTTGAGGGTTATGCGGGCCATCATGCCGAAGCAGCTCAGCGCGAGAAATCCCAGCGCCACCGGGTACCACGGGCTGTAGGCAAACAGCATCAACCCCGCGCCGAACACGAAAGTGTTTAACGTCAGCACCTTGTTGAGATTAGCCGTGGGTTTCAGCGAGGCCAGGAAGAGGGCACTGGCCAGCGCGCCCAGCCCAGCTGCTGCCTCCAACACGCCGAAAGTAGTGGCCGTACCCCGGAAAATGTCCTTGGCGTAGGCCGGCAGCAGGGTAGTAAAGGGCAGCACCAAAAGGCTGAGCAGCCCCATCATGAGGATGATAAAGCGGATGTCGGGCGTGGCTTGCAGGTAACGAAAGCCGGCGGCTAAGTCGCCCCGCAGGCTGCGCCCGGTGGTCGGCGCGGGGGCCGGGGGCAGCCGCATGGCCATCATCGACCCAATGACGGCCACGAAGCTGAGCGCGTTGAGGCCAAAGCAGGCCGGGGCTCCCAGCTGCGCCAGCACCAGGCCCGCCAGAGCCGGCCCTAGCAACTGGGCCACGTTGACCATCGACGAACTCAGGGCCACGGCGTTGGGCAGGTCCTGCTTGTCGGCTACCAGCTCGTACACCAACGATTGGCGGGCCGGCAGGTCAAAGGCATTGAGGCAGCCCAGCGCCGCGCTCAGCCCCAGGATTTCCCCTACGGCGTGGGGCTTCAGCAACACGGCCAGGGCCAGCAGCGCCGCCTGCACCAGGGACAGGACCTGCGTGAGCAGCAGAATGCGGTAGGCCGGGTAGCGGTCGGCCACGAGGCCGCCCAGCAGGGAAAGCAGGGCCGAGGGGAAAACGGTGGCAAACACGCCCAAGCCCAGCATGAACGTGGAGTGCGTTTGCGCATAAATTACCCAGCTGACCGCCGTCTTCTGCATCCAGGTGCCAAGCAGCGACAGGGATTGCCCCGCAAAAAACAGGCGAAAATTTCGGCTTTGGAAAGCGCGGAAGGACCCGACCATGGGCCTACACCGGAACGTGTAAGCCTTTACTGCCCAAGGGCGCAGGGCCAGCTGACGTAGCAGGCGCCAGCTGGCCCTGCACGTAGCGGTACTCCTGGGTAAGCCCGCCGTAGCCGTAGGCCTCGGCCCGCACGTCGTGGATGCACACGTAGCTTATCGGGTGCAGTGGCCCCAG
>CAXTCS010000359.1:0-3634 GCA_964242365.1 uncultured Hymenobacter sp.
TGCACGCGGCCGGGCAGGGTGGGGGCCAGCGTGTCGGGCCGCTCCGAATAGGGGAAAACGTGCAGGTAGCTGATGGGCAGCTCGTTGAGGAAATTGTACGTGTCGAGAAAATCTGCGTCGGTTTCGCCCGGAAAGCCTACGATTACATCGACGCCGATGCAGGCGTGCGGCATCAATTCTTTGATGCGGGCCACCCGGCTGGCGTAGAGCGCCCGGCGGTAGCGGCGGCGCATGAGCCCCAGAATCTTGTCTGAGCCGCTTTGCAGGGGGATGTGGAAGTGCGGCATGAAGCGCGCGGACGCGGCCACTGTGGCCAGAATTTCGTCGGTGAGCAGGTTTGGCTCGCAGCTGCTGATGCGGAAGCGGCGGATGCCGGCCACGTCGTCGAGCGCGGCCACGAGCTGGGTGAAGTCTTCGCGCCGCTCGCGCTCGGGACCTTGCAGGCCAAAATCGCCGAGGTTTACGCCGGTCAGCACAATTTCTTTTACGCCGGTGGCGGCCAGCTTCTCCACGCGCTCGACCACGCTGGCGATGCTGCCCGAGCGGCTGCCCCCGCGCGCCAGCGGAATGGTGCAAAACGAGCAGGAATAATCGCAGCCGTCCTGCACTTTGAGGAAGGTGCGGGTGCGGTCGCCGAACGAATGCGCGGCGTGGAATTCGGTGGCCGCGCTGATGGGCGAGGCGTGCACGTGGCCCGGCTGCCCGGCGGCGGGCTTTTTGAAATCGGCCAGAATATCGACCAGCTGAAATTTCTCGGCGGCGCCCAGCACGGCGCTCACGCCGGGGATTTCGGCGATTTCCTGGGGTTTGAGCTGCGCGTAGCAGCCCACGATGGCCACAAAGGCGGCGGGGTTGTGCTTGAGGGCCTGCTGCACCACTTTCCGGCACTTGCGGTCGGCGTGGTCGGTGACGGAGCAAGTGTTGATGACGTATAAGTCGGCCCCGGCTTCAAAGGGAATTTTCTGAAAGCCTTTTTCCTCAAACTGCCGGCCGATGGCCGACGTTTCGGAAAAATTCAGCTTGCAGCCGAGGGTGTAAAAGGCGACGGATTGGGGGGTAGGCATAGCCCACAAAAGTACGGCTTTTGCGGGTGAACCCGTGGCGGTGGGCCGGCCCTGGCACTGAAAACGGCCGTGGGCGCAGCGGGCCGCGTCGCGGGCAGGACCGGAAAAGGCCTGCTTTTGGGGAGGGCTATGCGGGGATTACCGCCGCAAAAAATCGGCCCAGGATACCTGCTCAAAGGCTTTGCCTTGTTGCAGCTGCTGGTCGGGCACGGCGGCGTCGCGGCTGGTTACCTGGCGCGAGACGTTGTCGAACGTCACTTTGCCCGCCGGGGCCACCACCCCAAATCCGTCGGTGTAGGAATAGTAGGCAAAGGACGGCGCCTGGGGGTCCAGCAAGTCCCGGCTCCAAACAAATTGCTGGGCCGGCAGGCCGAGCTGGCGCAGCAAGGTGGCCGCTACATCGGTCTGGGAGCCGATGACCGGCACCACGCGGCCCCGCGCTTCGGGCCGCAAAGCCCCGCCGGCCAGCAGCAGCGGAATGTGGAATTTGTCGGGGCTTTCGTTGGGCGAGTCGCCGGGCTGGGGGTGGCCGTGGTCGGCCACCAGCACCAGCAGCGTGTGGGCGTACCAGGGCTGCTTGCGGGCTTCGCGGAGGAAATTACCCAGCGTAAAGTCGGTGTAATACACCGAATTGCGGAACAGCGCCGCTTCGGAAGTGCCGGGGAACCGGGCCTTCATGGGTACCTCAAACGGCTCGTGGCTGCTCAGGGTGAAGGCGGTGACGAAAAAGGGCGAAGGCTGCTGCTTGAGGTCTTGCAGGATGCGGTTGAACAGCACGCCGTCGTGGGCGCCCCATTTGGAGTTCTGGTCGGCGGCGGCGAAATCGGCCCGCTCGGTGAACTGCTCGTAGCCGGCCGTGCGCAGGTAGCTTTTCATGTTGGCAAACGCCAGCTCGCCGCCGTAGTAGTAGTGCGAATGGTAGCCCACGGCGGCCAGCGAGCGGCAGAGGTGGGGCAGGTGCTCGTTTTTGTGCGCAAACTTGATGATGCTGGTGGTCGGCTGGTTGGGATGGCCCGAGAGCAAGGCCACGAGGCCTTTTTGGCTGCGGTCGCCGGCCGCGTACATGTGGTCGAACAGGATGCCGGTACGGGCCAGGCTGTCGAGGTTGGGCGTCACGCCCGGCTCGCCGCCCACGCTGCCCACGAGCTTGGCCGTGAAGCTTTCGAGGATGATAAACAGCACGTTGGGGCGCGCCTCGGCGAGGTAGGAAGGCGTGGCGGCGGAGTCGGGCCGGGCCGGGGCACCGCCGGCCCGCGGGTAGATGCCGGCCACCAGCCGCCGGGCCGTGCTGTCGGGCATAAACGCCGGGGGCAGGCGCTCTTCCGAACGCAATAAGATGGCGCTCAGCAAGTTCCAGGGCGCATTCAGGGCCGCGTGGTTGGCGAAGGCGGCGCGGGAAAAATACACATCGCTCTGGTTCACCGGAATCTGCTGGGTGCCGCCCCGCAGCGGCACCACCAGCAGCGCGGCGTAGAGCAGCCCGGCCACCGCCGCGCGGCCGCGCCCAAACCACGCGGGCAGCGGCGCCAGCGGCCCCACCACCTGCTTATACAGCCACCAGCCGCTGCCCAGCAGCGCCCCGAGCAACCCGAGCAGCAGCCCAATTGGCGCGCTGCCGGCCGAAGCCGCCATTTCCTGCGGCGAGTTCAGGTATTGCAGGGGCGTGTCGTCGAGCCGGAAGCCCCAGGTCCGGTACAGCTCCAAATCGGCCGTTATCATAAAGGCCACCAAGAAGCCCACGGCCGCGGTGTAGACGCTTATCAGGCCCCGCGTGGGCAGGCGCGGCAACAGGCTGCTGACCACGAAAAGCGCAAACGGGAGGATGCACAAATAGGCTGCTGCCGAAGCATCGAGCCGTAACCCATAGGCGAACGTGCCCAGCAAAGTACCAAATGAAAGCTGCGCCGTTGAGGCGTGCTGATAGCCCAAAAACACGGCGCGGCTCAGCTCAAAAAACAGCAGCCAGAAAAAAAAGTAGCGGGGCTGAAAGGCAAAACGGTTTCTCACGGACCAAAGGTAGTTTGCGAACTACCGGACCCGAAAAGGCCTCTTTGGGCGGGTGGCAAAAGTATTTTAGTGAGAAAACAGTAAAATGGGTGTCGTAAACAGGGGGACAGCGGATAAAAATTGCTTCTTATTGAAAAAAGCCCTTTTATTTCAGGGTGGGCTATCGCCTAAACTAATTCGTGTTTTATCTTTGCCCCAGAATTTATACGTTCACTTTATTCCTGACTGGTTACTACCTATATGGCCATTCTCCGCTTCAAAGCCCTAGAACTCGTCAATCTGCGCCGCCCCATTACCGTGGTGCCAGCCGCCGCGCGTCGCTCCGACAGCTTTGGGCAGAGTGTATTCAACCTGGAGGCCATGCGGGCCAACATGCCCGGCGAGTATTTCAAGAAGCTACAAGGGGCTATTAAGCAGGGCGCTACCGTGGAGCGCAACGTGGCCGACGCCGTGGCTTCGGCCATGAAAACCTGGGCCATGGCCAAGGGCGCCACCCACTACACCCACTGGTTTCAGCCCCTGACCGGCGCCACCGCCGAAAAGCACGACTCGTTTTTCGACCT
>CAXTCS010000360.1:0-3614 GCA_964242365.1 uncultured Hymenobacter sp.
TCGAATACCGCCAGCTCAGCAAGCTGCGCTCGACCTACGTGGAGGCCCTGCCCCAGCTGGTGAGCGTGGTCGACGGCCGCGTGCACACCTCCTTCAACCAGGCCGTGACGGCCACCGGGCGCCTGAGCAGCACCAACCCCAACCTCCAGAACATTCCCATCCGAACGGAAAAAGGCCGCGAAATCCGCAAGGCGTTTGTGCCGCGCGACGAGCACCACGTGCTGCTCGCGGCCGACTACTCGCAGGTGGAGCTGCGCATCATGGCCGACTTTTCGGGCGATGCCACCATGATTGAAGCCTTTCGCCAGGGCATCGACGTGCACGCCAGCACGGCCAGCAAGGTCTTCCGCGTGCCCATCGAAGCGGTGGACGCCGAGATGCGCCGCAAGGCCAAAACCGTCAATTTTGGCATTATTTACGGCATTTCGGCCTTCGGGCTGGCCCAGCGCATCGGCATCAGCCGCAAGGAAGCCACGGACATCATCGACACGTATTTTCAGGAATTCCCGTCGGTGAAGGCGTTTATGGACGAGAGCATCAACCGGGCCCGCGAGCTGGAATACGCCGAAACGCTGCTCAAGCGCCGCCGCTACCTGCGCGACATCAACTCGCGCAACGCCACGCTGCGCGGCTACACCGAGCGCAACGCCATCAACGCCCCCATCCAGGGCACGGCCGCCGACATCATCAAAATGGCCATGATTAACATCTACCACTGGCTGCGCGCGGAGAAGCTCCAGACCCGCATGATTTTGCAGGTGCACGACGAACTGGTGTTCGACGCCGTGCAGGAGGAAGTGGCCTACATCACGCCCAAAATCAAGGAGCTGATGACCACCGCGCTGCTGCTGCCGCGCGGCGTGCCGCTGGAAGTGGAAGTGGGCAGCGGCCGCAACTGGTTGCAGGCGCACTAGGGGTAGGGGCGGGGCTTGCCCCCGCCCGGTCGTTGGCGCAGAAGAACCAACGATTCCAGGCAATGACCGGGCGGGGGCAAGCCCCGCCCCTACCGTGCATCCGAACCGCCAGCTGGCCGTATAGTCTCCGTACTTTATCCACTCGCCAGCCATGCAATCCCAAACGCACACGACAACGTTGCAAAACGTAGCCCGCGGGCTGCTGGGCACCTTTATGATAGGGGCCGGCGCGGGGCACCTCACCTTCGCACGGAGGCCGTTTCAGGCGCAGGTGCCCGATTGGGTACCCCTGAGCAAGGACACCGTGGTGCTGCAATCGGGGGTGGTGGAGATTGGCCTGGGGCTGACGTTGCTGCTCTGGAAGCGGCGCCGGGCCGACGTGGGCCTGGGCCTGGCCGCGTTCTACGCGCTGGTGTTTCCCGGCAATGTGCACCAGTACGCGCACCATCTTTCCGCCTTCGGCCTCGACACCGACGCCAAGCGGCTCGGGCGGCTGTTTTTCCAGCCCGTGCTGATGGCCTGGGCGCTGTGGTCGACGGGGGCGTTGAAGGCGTTGCAGCAGAAAAAATAGCCTCTTCGGTGGGCCCGGCAGCGCACGGCTACCCGAGGCCTGATTGCCGACAAATCAAACCATTGATAATCAGCACGAGCAATCAGCAATTCTTTATGGACGAAGCTACCAAGCAAGGCGTCGTTACCGAGCTAATCAGCCTGCTCACGGAAGGCAACGCCCACACCACTTTCGAGGCGGCCTGCGCCGACCTGACGCCCGAAATCTGGAACCAGCACGTGCCCGATGTGCCCTACACCATCTGGCAGCTGGCCGAGCACGTTCGCATCGCGCAGTGGGACATCGTGGAGTTTTGCCTCGGAGAAACACACCAGTCGCCGGACTGGCCAACTGGCTACTGGCCCGCCCAGGATGCCACCGCTGATGAGCAGCAGTGGCAGGCCACGCTGCACCAGATTCACGCCGACCGCCAGCGTTTTATCGACTTGTTGCACGCTGCCGGCACCGACCTGCTGGCGAGGATACCGCACGGCACCGGCCAAACCATCCTGCGCGAGGCGATGCTCATTGCCGACCACGCGGCCTACCACACGGGGGAAATCATTTTGGTGCGGCGCCTGCTGTACGTGTCAATTATCGAAGTAAACGGGAATAAGCTACGCCCGCGTCAGCACCGCTGACTAGCAGTTGCACCTTCAGACCGATGCCTTGCAGGCCTATGGCTGTGCTGAAGTAGCGCAGGAAAAAGTGTCGTCGGTGAAAGAGCGGCCGGCGTTGCAGCACCTATTAATCCGCCTGCGTCCTGGCGATACGCTCGTGGTGTGGAAACCCGACCGATTGGGCCGCTCCTTGAAAGATTTAGTCACGCTCGTCAGCGGTTTTCAGCAGCAAGGCGTGCACTTTGTGAGCCTGCAGGACCACCTGGATACGACCACGGCCCAGGGCCGACTCATGTTTAACCTATTCGCTTCCCTGGCTGAGTTTGAGCGCGACATTATCCGCGAACGTACCAAAGCCGGCCTGACGGCGGCGCGGGCCCGAGGGCACCAGGGCGGGCGGCCCAAAGGCCTCTCCAAGCAGGCCCTTTCCAAAGCCCAGGCGGCCAAGACGCTCTACTTACAGCAGGACAAGACAGTAGCCGAAATCGGGCAATTGCTCGGCGTCGGCCGGGCCACCATTTACCGTTACTTAGCGCATTTAGCTGTCTCTACGGGTGGAAATAGGGGAGCAGTCCCTGGTACTTAACGTAGGATTATGCCCATACCCCTAGTGGGTAGCTGAGGGGGGAAACCACAGCTGAAACGCACTGCCTGCCCCCGCTACGGAATGAACCTGAATGCTGCCCTGGTGCAACTGCATAATTTGCTTGGCCAGGCTCAGCCCAATCCCGGAGCCGTTGGGGCGGGTGGTGAAAAAAGGAATAAAGATGCTGTCCAGCACGTCGGCGGGAATACCGCTGCCGTTGTCTTTGACCTCGATAACCACCCGTTCCTGTTCATCGGGCCAGGCCAGCAGGCTAATGCGAGGGGTAGGGGTTTGGGTGACTGCCTGCGCCGCATTGAGCACCAGATTGATAAGCACTTGCTCCAATAGGTGGCCGTCGGCGTGCAGGGTGAGGTGCACAGGCCGGACGCTGAGAGTGACCGCAATGCCTTGCGCGGCCAGTTGCTCCGCCAGTAGCTGCCGGGTGGCCTGGAGCAATTCCTGCACGTAAAGGGTCGTGCGCTGCGGCGAGGCCAGGGTGCTAAAGTCCCGGTACACTTGGGCGAAGCGCAGCAGCCCTTCGCTGCGCTGCTGGATGATGCGAATGCCGGTGCCCACGTCGTCGAGTAACTCACCGGAAGCCTCCTGCTGCCGGGCGCGCTGCACGTGGCGGCCCAGCGAATCCGCCAGCGAGGCGATGGGGGCGACCGAGTTCATGATTTCGTGCGTCATCACCCGTAGCAGTTGCTGCCAGGCGGCGGTTTCGGTGTCGGCCAGGGCCTGGCTCACGTTTTTGAAGGCTAAGAGGGTAAACGCTTCGCCGCGTAGCTTAAACTGGGTAGCCGACACGAGCAGCTGCACCGTTTGGTGGCCCACCGTCAGCTTCACCACCACAGGCTGGCCGGGAACCACCCGGCAAATGGCTTCGTAGAGGACCGGCTGGCGGGATTGCAGCGCCCGGATGTTTTTCAGGTACGGCAGGTGCA
>CAXTCS010000361.1:0-3604 GCA_964242365.1 uncultured Hymenobacter sp.
GCGACGCCGCCAGCGCCACGGCCGTGACGCCGGTGCCGCAGCTCAGGGTTTCGTCCTCCACGCCGCGCTCGTAGGTGCGCACGGGCCAGGGCTGGGCCGGGTCGGCGGGAATTTCGACAAAGTTGACGTTGGTGCCGGTGGGGTCGTAGGCCTGGTGGTAGCGGATGTCGTGGCCGGTGGCGAACACGTTGAAGTCGGCCAGGCTGGGCGATTCGGCGGGGTCGAGAAAGTGGATGTGGTGTGGCGAGCCGGTGTGCAGGAAAACGTCGCCCTCCCCTACTTCGGCGGGCTGCGGCGCGGCCACGTCCATCATCTTCAGGCGCACGGTGCCGTCGGCTTCGACGCGGGCCTCGTGGGGGCCGTCGACGGCCAGGAAATGGGCCTGGTCGTTAATCAGGCCCAGGAACCTGGCGAAGGCCACGGTGCACCGGCCGCCGTTGCCGCACATAGAGCTGGGGCGGCCGTCAGCATTGAAATACACCATTTCAAAGTCGAAATCGGGCTTGTTGCGCAGCAGGATGAGGCCGTCGGCGCCGATGCCGAAGCGGCGGTGGCACAAGTGGGCGATGCGGGCCTGGTCGGTTGCGTCGAAGGCGTGGGCGCGGTCGTCAACCATGACGAAGTCGTTGCCGGTGCCGTGGTATTTGTGAAAGTCCATAATGTCAAAGCTAAGGGCCAGCGCCTTGGCGGGGCCGCATCAAAATTCAGGCGGTGGTTTTGCCCGGCGCTTTAGCGCCGGGAGACGGGGCGGTGGTCTTTTGTGGGGCTTTAGCCCTGGTCTTTGCGACCGCCAGCCAGGGCTAAAGCCCTCCAAACACGCCCGACTGCTGTTCCCGGCGCTGAAGCGCCGGGCAAAGAAGACGCTGGGCTGTGTAGTGCGGAAGCCCTGGCGCCTGCGCGGTGGGCCGAACGGGCCGGCGCTACCGCGCCACGGCCTTGCGCAGCAGCGCAATCTGTCCGGCGTGGTAGAGGTAGTGCTGGGCCACGCCATGCAGGGTTACGTAAACCGTTGAGCCGTAGCCCACCACTGCATCCAGGGTGGTGTTGATGGGTTGGTCGAGGGCCTCATCGGTTACACTGGAGGCGGCGGTTAGCAGTTGTTCGTGCGTTTGGCGCAGGTCGGTTAGCACCGCTTGCCAGTCGGCTTCGGTTGGGCGGCCGGGCTGGAGCGGCCAGTCTTCGGCATCGCTGACTTGCAGCAGCTTTCGCGCCACCAACCGGCGGCGGGCTACATCGGCCCACACCGCGGCGTGCAGCGCGATTTCCCAGATGCTGTGGGCATTGGCAACGGGATGCTGGGCGGCCTGGGCCGCCGTCAGGCCTTCCAGGTTGGCCCACAAGGAAGGGCCGGACCACGGCTCGCCGTCGAACGCGCGGCGGAGCTGGTCGAGCAAGCGGGTGATTTCGGACATGGCACAGGGCTGGAAAAAGGGGCAAAAATAACCAACCGTTTCAGCACGCATACGGCAGCCGGGGCCGAAAGGCTCGGCCGGGCCATTGCCCAAGTGGCCCGCCCCTACCTTTGCGGCCTGCTTATGTACGACTTCCTCACCACTTCTCCCTGGCCCGACTACGAGCTGATTGACTGCGGCAATTTTCAGAAGCTGGAACGCTTCGGCCCGTACGTGCTGGCCCGCCCCGAGCCGCAGGCCATCTGGGACCCGCACCTGCCGCTCAAGGACTGGGAACGGGCCGATGCCGCCTTCGCCCGCGCCCCCGGCAGCACCGAAAAAGGCCAGTGGCGCCTCAAGCCCGCCATGCCCGAGCAGTGGCTGATTGACTACCACCGGCCCGACGGGCTGAAGCTGAAGTTCCGGCTGGGCTTGTCGTCGTTCAAGCACGTGGGGCTGTTTCCGGAGCAGGACCCGAACTGGCAATTCATTTATAACCAGACCCGGCAGCGCCGCGCCGCCTTGCCGCGCGTGCTGAATTTATTTGCCTATACCGGGGCCGCCACGCTGGCCGCCCGCGCCGCCGGGGCCGACGTAACGCACCTCGACTCGGTGAAACAGGTCAACTTTTGGGCCCGCGACAACATGGAGGCCAGCCAACTCGACGGCGTGCGCTGGCTGGTGGAAGACGCCATGAAGTACGTGCGCCGCGAAGTGAAGCGCGGCAGCAAGTACCAGGGCCTGATTCTTGACCCACCCGCCTACGGCCGCGGCCCCAACGGCGAAAAATGGCAGCTCGAAGACGAGTTGAACGAGCTGCTCAAGCTCAGCCAGCAGCTGCTCGACCCCGAAGACCATTTCTTTGTGGTGAACCTGTACTCGCTGGGCTTTTCGGCCCTGATTCTGGACAACCTGACGACGGCCATTTTCCCCGGCCAAAAGGCCGTGCGCGAGCTGGGCGAGATTTACCTGCACGACGCTGGGCAGCGGAAATTGCCGCTGGGCACGTTCTGCCGGTTTGCCACGTAAGCCCAACTCCTCTCCTTTTTAAGGAGGGAATGCGAACGCCGAAGAGGCGCGAACGGGGTGGTAAAGCCGCCCGCGCCATTCGGGCAGTTTGCCGGCCGCATTTGCTTCGTTCAACGAATTCCACCACCCCCGTCCGAGCCTGCGGCTCGAACGCCCCTCCTTAAAAAAGGAGGGGAGTTTACCGTTCTACTATGCACACTTCCCATCGCCGCCTCGCGCTCATCGACATGGGCACCAACACCTTTCACCTGCTCATCGTGGAAATGCCCACCACGCCCGGCCAAAAGCCGCTGCCCCTGCTGCGCACCAAGGCCGGCGTGCGCCTCGGCGAGGGCGGCATCAGCCGGGGCGAAATCGCGCCCGAGCCCTACGCCCGCGCCCTGCACACCCTGGCCGGTTTTAAGGAAGAAATGGAGCTGCACGGCGTGACCGAAGTGCGCGCCACGGCCACCAGCGCCGTGCGCGTGACCCGCAACGGCCCCGATTTGGTGCGCGACATTTTTGAGCAAACCGGCATCCGCGTCGACGTCATTGCCGGGGGCCGCGAGGCCGAGCTCATCTGCGCCGGCGTGCGGCAGGCCGTGCCGCTGGGCCGCGCGCCGCAGCTGCTAATGGACATCGGCGGCGGCTCGGTCGAGTTCATCATCGCCAACGACAGCGACATTTTTTGGAAGCAGAGTTTTGAAATTGGCGCGCAGCGGCTGCTCGACCAGTTTTTTCCCGAGCCGGCCGGCATCATGCCCGCCGCCGCGGTGGCCGCCGAGCAGGCGTATTTCGATGCCGTGCTGGCGCCGCTGGCCGCCGCCATTCAGCACCACCAGCCGGTGGGCCTGGTGGGTGCATCGGGCAGCTTCGACAGCCTGGCCGATATGCAGCTGGGCCAGCTGCGCACCGAAGCCGAGCTAACGCCCCGCACCGAGCTGGAAATCGGCTCATTTCAGGAGAGCTACCGGCACTTGCTCAGCCGCGACCACGAGCAGCGCAAGGCCCTACCGGGCATTTTGCCCATGCGGGCCGACATGCTGGTGGTGGCCGCCGTGCTGATTGATTACGTGCTGGGCATTTCGGGCATCACCCGGCTTCAGGCGTCGGCGTACGCGCTCAAAGAAGGACTGCTGGCGGAAATGCTGGCCAGTATGTAATCCAAAGGCCCAAAATTACGGTGCGGGGAACCTCACCCCCGG
>CAXTCS010000362.1:0-3562 GCA_964242365.1 uncultured Hymenobacter sp.
AACTGCTCGGCCGAGATGTTGGAGGCAATCAGCGACGAGCCGATGGCCCACCACGTGAGCGAGCCCTCGGCCAGGAAATAGTCTTTGGAATCGCCTTCGAGCGTGCCGTCGTGGCCCGTTTTGCGGCGGTAAATCCAGATGCCGTAGCTGGCTACAATCAGGAAATAGACGAAGAAAACGATGTAGTCAGTCGTGGCGAGCTTGTTCATTGAGCAAGAAATAGGGAATGGAAGCACGGTGGCCAACCGAAAAATGCTGGCAGTGGCGAAGCTAATGGAAGCAATGTTCCGGTAAAAAAACCGCTTCTGAAAGATTTTTTTTGATGGGCTGCCGGCTTGCAGCAGCTTTAAGCAATCGTTTGCGCAAACCTACCAAAAAATAAGGTGTTGCGATGCACCGACTGACAGATTGCGTTGGAATTTGTGGATTTACAGCAATTTTAGAGTGTAGAGCGCGGAGTTGGTGCCCATCGCCCGCGCCGTTTCGCCGATTTCGTGCCGCGGCGGGCGGCAGCCAATCCCGCGCCCGCCGGAGCACGACCCGAAATAGGCCCTAAATAAAGAGGCTGCTGACCACTGGCCGACCTTACTTGCCGCGCACCACCACGGCGCCCGTGCCCTGGGCGGGCAAGCCGTCCAGGCTCACGCCTTCGGCCACGGCCTGGAAATTCCCGCTGCCATCGGCGGTGAAGAAGTGCAGCTCGGCCTGGCCGTTGGCGGCGGTGCGCACGGCGGGGTTCCAGTAGAGGGTGCTGGTGCGCGGGTCGGCGGGCGGGTTGGTGAGCAGGGCGTTGTAGCGGGGCTGGTAAAACTCGCGGGCCGCGTAGAAGCCGGGCAGCTTCACCGTGGCGATGCCGGGGGCCGCCTGGGCCCGGTTGGGGTCCTTGTAGTTGCGGTCGGCCCGCTTGGTGTAAATGGCAATGGCGCCGCCGCTGCCGCCAAAAATGGCGGCTTCGGTGCCTTTAAATACTTCGACCGACTCGACGTCGGTGGACGAAATGGTGCTGATTTGGTCGATGTCGACCCGCTGGCCGTCCAGAATAAACAAGGGCGTGCCTTGCCCCCGGATTTGCGCCGTCATACTCGGCGGGTTGCCGCTGATGGTCAGGCCGGCCACCCGGCCTTGCAACACCTGAAGAATGGTAAGGCTCGACTGCGCCGACGGAATGTCGGCAAAATCGATGACCGTGCCGCCCGATGCGCCGTAGAGGCGGCGCGGGTCGTCGCGGGGAATTTTTTCCCGTTTGGCCGTCACGGCTACGTTGGACAGGGTGATGTTGCGGATGCCCTTTTCGGGGTGCAGGTCCAAATCGGCGGATTGCGCCTGGCGGCTGCGGCGCACGAAAGCGGCCACGCCGGCCGGGGCCGCCGCCAGCTGCGGCAGCGCGGGCAGCGGCAGCCCATCCGTCGGCGGCCCGGTATCGGGGCGGATGATGACGTTGGAGCCGCCCTGCGAGCGCCGGGCCTGAAGCGTGACGATGGCCGTGTCCAGGATGGGGAAGCCACTGAAGCTGAAGCGGCCCTGGGCGTCGGTGGTGGCCGAGGCCAGGTTGCGGGAGGGCCGCGTTTGCAGGAAGGTGAGCTGGCTGCTGGGCATCGGGCGGTTGCCGTGCTCGCTCACGACCTGCCCGGCCAGCACGATGTCCTTTTCGACATTATACACGACGGCCGGGGCTTTGCCGGCCAGCACGTCTTTCCACACAAACCGCCGCCAGCCCTGGGTCAGCAGCAGGTCGTCGAGGGCCAGGGCCGTGGCGGCCGACTGCTCCCGAAAGTAGTAGCCGGGGTTTTCGACGTAGCCGGCGAGGTCGGAGGTCAGCAGCAGGTTGGAGGCGATGGTTTCGGCGTTGGGGTCGAGGGCGCTGAGGCCGGCGTCGCTCACGGCGATGGACAGGTTGGCGGCCACTGGCTGGCCGGCCGCGTCGGCTACGTGCACGGTGAGCTGCACCGGCGCGTGCGCGCCGTAGCTGGCCTGGTCGGCCGTGATGGTTACGCGCAGCGCGGCCGGGCCATTTTGGGCAAAGGCCAGCCGCTCGCACTGCGGCGTGCCCTGGGCGTCGAACAGCGTGAAATGAACGATGCCGTTCGGGTAATTTTTCTTCGGCATCCGCCACACGGCGGGCGCGTCGCTGGCCAGCGTGCGCGGGCCGGGGTAGGCCACCACGCCGCGCACTTCGGTGAGCAGCTGCACGGGGCCGGGAGCCGGCGCGCCGGCCGCGCCCCGGTAGCGGGCTTCCACCAAAAAGTTTTCGCTGTTTTCGACCACGTGCAGGGTGTAGCCGCTGGGCTGCACGGCCGGCAGCGGATAATCTTCGGTGCTGCCGTCGGGCAGCGTGAAATGGGCGTGGTAGCGCTGGCCAGTGCCGGGCACGAAGGCAAAACGGCCCATGCCCGCGTGGCGGCTGCTGAAAGCCGCCACCACCACGGCGTTTTGGGCGTTCAGAATCTGGCCGCGCACGCTCACGCCCCGGCCGCTGGCGTCGGTGGCTTTGCAGGCCACCACGGCGGGCAGCCCTTCCACCAGGTTGCCGCCTTCGGCCAAAAACTGCACGTCGGGCCGGCTGGCAGTCGCGGTAGAACCTTTGCGGCCCACGGCGGCCGGCTTGGCGGCGGGCACCTCGGCCGGACTCAGCGGCGAGGCGGGCCAAATGCTCAGGCGGCGGCTGTAAATGAAATTCTCCCCCGCGTTGCGCATCCAGGAGGTGTAGGCGCGCAGCTCGTAGGTGCCGGCGGCCAGCGAATCGGCAATGTCGAGGTCGCCGCTGGCCCGGCCGCCTTGCAGGCGCAGAGTGCGGCGGGCCACCACGGCGCGCTCGGGCGAGAGCAGCTCGACGTGCAGCACCTGGCTGAGCGAGTCGAGCTGGTGCCGCGAGGCATCGACCACGTAGGCGCTGAACCAGATGGTTTCGCCCGTGGCGTACACCGGGCGGTCGAGGTGGAGGTAGGCTTTCTCGCCACGGGCGGCGGTGTAGAACTCGCCCACCTGGCGGGCAATGCGCTGTATCAGTCCGTCATCGGCCGGCTGCTGGCGGAAAGCCGTCAGCCCCAATCCACCGGCCAGCAAGACGGCCAGCATTCCTTTTTGCACGCGCGCTACATTCATAATGATTGGGTTCTGTCGAAAACGGGTAGGCCGGGCCAAAGAACCAACCGCGAGAATAAAGCACAAAGATGGCGAAGCCGTGAAGCCGGCGTAGGGCTAGCTGGTTTCTAGTTTCTAGTTTCTGGTTGCTGGTTTCTAGTTTCTGGTTAATTACCGGCGGAAAACCAGCAACGAGCAACGAGCAACCAGAAACCAGCAACGAGCAACGAGCAACGAGCAACGAGCAACTGCGGAGCAGCAGTTATTCCTTCTCAAACAGGGCCGACACCCAGCTGCGCAACGTGCGGTGGCGCTGGTAGCGCAGGCCGCACCGGGCCGCCGCGGCCGTTATTTTGGGCAGGTCTTCTTCGTAAAACCCGCTGAACAGGATGGGCCGGCCGCTGGGCAGCAGGCGTGCGTATTCGTGCATGTCTTCGAGCAGCACGTTGCGGTTGATGTTGGCCAGGATGAGGTCGAAGGG